>NZ_CP012982.1:3072126-3408190 GCF_001411495.1 Burkholderia cepacia ATCC 25416
GACACAGAAGCCGAAGCGGTCGCCTATGCGAAGCAGTTTTCCGAAGAGTGGCTGTCGCGGTACGCTTAAGTGCCGTGAGCACTCGAGCAAAAATCAATCAATTTCGCGGGGGGCGACATGCACAGAGGTATTGAGCACTTCATCGACGAGTTCGATGGCTATCAAATTGTCGTCGATTGTGAGCAGCCGGCGCTTGGTAGCTCTTGGGTTCTGAGCGTGCAGATCTACAGGAACGGAGAACCGGTGCTTCCGCGGCGGGACGATTCAGACAATTCATACGCCACTGCGCAAGAGGCAAAGCTAGCAGGTGTTGAGCTTGGGCGGAACATCATCCGCAATATCAACCGATAGTAGCTACCGGCTCCGTCACCGGCAGCACGTCGCCTGCGATCGTCACGCTCGCACCCATCCTTTCGACGTCGAACGGATCTTCCCGGTCTTGCGCACCGCCTGGAGACGCCGGTCAACGATGCGCCAACCAACGACGTCACCGAAGGTGGTCGGCCGGCATTCTTCGCGCGCGAGCCGCTCGCTTTCTTCACGCACTGCGCCAGTGTTGACGGCTGCGAATTTTTTCGGGGTGTCGTCGATCGACGCGAGGATCAACGCGTCGAGTTTCTGGAATTTGCTCATGATGAGGCTCCCGTGCGGGCATCGAGCCAAATGCGAAATTCGCAGCCGTCGCCTTTGTGGCATGACTCCCATGTGTGATTGCAGCATTCCGACATCTCGGCGCGCGGCTCCGGCTGGCCCGGATTCCGCGCGAGTGCGAACGCGACGAGTTCCACGGCAGCGCCATATGCCTCACCGTCGATGAAAGTCTTCCGGCTTTGTACCCAAGCGGCGACGATGTTCTTGGCTGCCGCCACCCGTTCGTCCGTCAGCAGGTTGTCATTCGGCATGGTTGGCTCCTTGGAGAAGGTCTTCGATGCGGCGCCCGAACTCGATATAGCCCCACGACTTCAGGAAGCCGTCATTGCCGCCCGGCATACTGTTCCAGACTTCGGTGATCTGCTCGTCTGACAGCCCGACCGGAGCGCCTGCCTGCACGGCGTTCTCGATCACTTCCAGAGCTTCTTCCCACGGACAGTTCGCGTTCGAGTGCTCGCCGATGTCCACGCCGAAATGCTTGGCAATGGCTGCGGCAAGCTTGTCGGCCGTTCCGTGGTATTCGTCGCGCTCGCGCAGCGTTTGGTCCCATAGTTCGTCATCGGTCGGGCGAGCGTCTGCGTGCGCGGGCTGCGGGGCAGCGTAGAGGGCCATCGTTGCCTGCCCTTGCTCGATCGGAGAGAACATCCAGTTTTTCCCCCATTCAGGTTTCCCGGTCTTCTTGTTCGGCACGCAGTACGCCACAGCTTCCGCCGCCATAGCGGGCTGCGGGGCGGCGCAATCGGGACACGGCTCGCCGCCTTCGTCCGGCGCATAGTAGGACGGTCCGCCGATCATTCCGCGGCCGCTGCATGTCCGGCAAGTCGTCCCTTCCGTCACCGTCTCGGTGGCAGATGCGGCGCGGGCGGCAGCGAGTTCTTCGATCACTGCGCTCGCGGCAGTGAAGTCGTTCATGCGGCCGGAATGGTCGCGCGCCCACTCAGGTACGCCGCTCGACCATTCGCCATGCGTACGCATGGTGCAGCCATTCGGCGTAGCGCGGAAACGCCGCCCGCTCGTCCGCTGGCGAGGGTGCGAGCTGACTGTAGGTAATCGTACCGTGCGGGTAGCTTCCCGAAAAACACGCGACTGATACCGTGCCCGAGTCGTTCGGCGCTGCTGCGGGCTGCTCGAGAGGGGATGCGGCGAGCAATGCGGTTCTGTAGGCGAGCCGCAGTTCATTGCGAGCGTCGACGCGTTCTTTCAGCGGGCCGTCTTGCAGGGATTCCTGATACCCGTCCAACAGGACGTCGAACTCGGTCAGGCGATACGTCAGCGCGTCAGCGCGGCCAACTTTCGAACTCGTCCCATTGCCGCCGGCTGCTCGCACGCCGACAATGCTTTCGGCGGTCGCGTTCTCCTTACTCGGCCGCTGATTTGCCGCCTCGCTCGCCTGTTTGGGAGCGGGGATCTTTCGTTGGCTAAGGTTTTCGGCCGGCATGCCGTTATCTGCTGAGGACAGTCCTCGTGCCTCGATTGCTGTTCCGTTTTCTTGCCCGCTCGCGTTCCGCGTGAGTGGGCTGTTTTCGTTCCCAGTCGTCATGAATATTCCTTCGGCCAATGATGGAGAGCTGTGGTGAGATTCTTGTACTTCGCCGTTCTGGCTATGATTTTTGCAATTGCCTATCCGATGTTCCGGATGTACACCAAAACGGAAAAGACTTGCATGGACGCAGCTGTGTATCTGCACGACACGGTGGGTAGTTCGGATCCCGCCGATAGGGCGCGCCAGGAGCAGATGCTAGGCGAGTGCGCTGCGAATGCGAAAGCCGGTGCGTCATATGGCGACGCGGTCGCCCGAGGTCTCAATCTTTCGAAGTAGATTGAAAAAAAGCTGGGCGCTATACAAGCCGCCCACAAGAAAAGCCGCGCATCCGAGGCACCGGAATTCGCGCGGCTTGGGTAAGGATGCGTGCTACGATTCGCACAAAAAACAAGCGAGGGGTGCGATGAAGAATTGGAAGACGGTTGTATCGGTGCTATCCGGGATCGCTGCAACGATCATGATTTCGGTGTTCGGCGCGACATCTGCTGGCACGCACGAGTACAGCCCTGAACTCATGGCTGCGTGGGTTCAGGCAACCGGAGCTATTGGTGCGATTCTCGCGTCTGGTTGGCTCGTCAAGTGGCAGTTTGACAAGCAACGCGCAATGCAAGTTGACGAGCAACGAGAGAAGGTCCGCACCCGAGGAATGCACCTCGTTCACATTGCCGAGGATGCAGAAGTTGCATGTACTAACCTCGTCTCAAGTTTCACGAGCGACGAGGATTTGCATGACTTTTTGCACCAGAACTACGATCCGAACCGACTTGAGGTCATCGGGGTCGCATTGCGCGAAATTCCGGTACTTGAGCTGCCGTCCTCGGAACTTGTGTTGCCTGTTGTGATGTTGAGGGCCGCTTGCGAGCGAGCGTCAATTGCCGCCCAACAATTATTGGAAATTTCGTTTGTTTATATCGGTCAGAGTACGCCGCAACGTGTAAATACAATCGAAGCGAAGGTAATCGTAGAGCAGTTGGGCTACATCAAGTACTCGAAAGGCCAAATTGCGTCCTATCTCTCGAAAATCTAGTACGAGATTGCGACAATAGGTCCGAACGCGAGCTGTCGGATCGAGCGCCATACTGAAAGCAGCGGCACTGTTGTTCGAGACTAGACGGTACGCTGGTCATGCGGGATCAGATCTAGCTGGGTTGCCACTGCGTGCCACGCACGATCCGGCCGACCGGTTCGAGCACAAGCACCTCGGACTCCTTTTCGCTGCGCACGAGCGCGCTGCCGCGGCGCTGGGCTTTCTCGAGCGACGTGTGACGTTTCGGCTTGCAATACCTGCCGACCGTCACGAACAGCGGCGCGCGTGCGCCGACCGGGCCGAGTGTCAGCTCGTCGATGCGCGCTTCGAGTGACGCAGCGTTCGCGCGCCAAGTTTCAGCTTTGGCTACCGCGGCGTTGCGCTCAGCGGTGAGGCGTTCGACTTCGGCTCGCAGCTCTGCGATGACGCGTGAGGTGGTGTCGGCTGCTACGGCCGACGGCGGCAGGCCCGCAACGGCCTCGGCCAGCGACAGAGCGACGACCGGCGGCGCGGCGTTGGCCGGCGGTATCGGCGCGGCGCTGCGCGCGAGCCAGTAGACGTATTCGTTGCCGCCGCCCGCGCGCTTTTCGCGCTCGACGACCGCCTCGCCGAGCATCCGGTTCAGCTCCTTCGTCACGTCGAGATGCGGGAGCCCGGTTCCGGTCGCCACGGCCTTCGCCGTGGCTTCCGACGTCGCGGCGAGATACTTCTCGATGTCCTCTCTCATGCTGCCTCCCGTATTGCATTCTGCGCAGCCGGCGCGACCTGACCGCCCTCAACCCAGAAAGCCTCGATGGCTTCAGGCAGCCCGCCGGGCGGCGCTTTCAGGCTCATGAACACGAGTGCCGTGTCGATCTGCTCGCTGTAGGCGAGATCGTCGAGCCAATAGAGCAGCCGGTCGCGCTCCGGGCCGACCAGGACATCGGCGCGATCGAGCACGAGCAGCTTCAGGCCCGAGAAGTGGCTGATTGCCGCGGCGATTTGCGCGTCAACGCGCCAGCGCTCCGATTCGGACAGCAGGGCGTAGGCGCGCCCCTCGGCGAAGATCTCCATCTCCGGCGTGATCGTCACGTCGGCCCATTCCCATTCGGACATCTCGGCGAGGTCCGTCAGGCGCTCGTTCATCGGCGTGAGTGCCTCTTTGAGCAGATCGGCCGGGATCCCGTTCGGCGCGAGTGCGTCGGCGATCGCCTCGTACGCGGCGACGTCTTCGTGCAGCACTGCAGCGTGCTTTGCCAGATCGGCAGCACCGGCGGCGCGCCGTTCGATTTCGCGAAGCGTCGCGATGTCGGTGTCGAGCTGCTTGCGGCGGCGCTGAAGGTCGGCCAGCTCCGAGCGCGCGGCGTCGCCGCTCTCGCGTGCGGCGGCCGCGCCGCTGTCCTCCGCGTCGTCTTCGAGCGCGCGCAGCTGCGTCGCGGCTGCGTCCGCCGCTTCGACGTCGCGCTTGCGGTTCGCGGCTGCGTTTTGCAGCGTCTTCAGGCCCTGCTCGTACTCGGGCAGCTTCGCTGCCGCGTCAGCATCGCGTGCACCGGCCGCGGCCGCCGCCGACAGAACGCCGTTGAGGTAGCGCAGAAGCGCGCCGCACTCGGGGCACGAACATTCGGTGCCGGCCGGTGCCGCGCCGGCGCGCACACGAAGCGCTTCGACCTTGGGCAGGAATTCGGTGACCTGTTCGTCGGCGAGCTGCGCGAGCTCGACCGCCTTCGCGTAACCGGCGGCGCGCGTGCGCAGATCAGCGATTTTCGACGCACGCGCACGTGCCGCAGTGTCCGCCGCGTCGGCAGCGCCGATCTGCTGCTGCAGCTCACCGATCCGATCGTCGAGCGTCGCCCGGTCGCCCGTGAGCTTCCGCAATGCTGCCTCGTCGAACTCGACCGGTGCCGGGCGCCAGGTCGCTCCCTTCTGGCTGCCGTACGTCTCGCCGGTCGCGTTGCGCCACGACTGCTTCGCGCCGCGCGCGCGGTCGGCCGCTTCCTTCTGCGCCGCTTCGAAGCCGGCGCGCAACATCGGCGTGATGGCCGCGAGCCGCGCGGCGGCCGGTGCCGGTACCGCGTCGGTGCGAAACCCGAGCTTGTCGAGCAGCCGGGCGCGCATTTCGTCGACGCCGATCTTCACGCCCATCAGGTCGTACAGGAACGTCCGGCGCTCAGCCGCGCCGAGGTGCGCGAACCGCTGCGCGTCGAGCACCAGCGGAAGGCGAGGATCCTCGGCGAGCTCGCGCTTGAGCTTCCCGGACGGCAGCGTGACGCTGTTCGCCTGCTCGCCGCACGCGACCACGATCTGGCCACCGTCCGCCCCCTCGGTGACGAGCGAGCCGTATTCCTTCTTCAGCGCGACGCGCACGGTGTCGCCGGTGAGCGCCATGCGCACCGCTTCCTGCAGGCTGCTCTTGCCGGCACCGTTCGGGCCGGTGAAGAGGGCGACGGGCTTCGCGAGCCGGATATCCGCGGTGCGGATGCCGAGCACGTTCGCCACGTAGATGTCGGTGATTTTCACGCTGCTTCTCCTTGCGTTCCGCGCGGCCGCAGCACCGAGCGGCCGCCGTCCGAATCCATCGCACTGACGACGCCCTTGGCTTCGAGCAGCTCGATCAGCCGCGCGGCGCGGTTGTAGCCGATCTTGAACTGGCGCTGCACGCTCGAAATCGTCACCTTCTGCTGCTCGATCACGAACGCTTCGACTTGGGCGTACAGCGGATCCTCGTTGCCGGATGCGGCTTGTTCCTCGTGCCACTCCTTCCAGCCCTTCACCCATGCGATGCACAGCTCGCCGGCCATCACAGGGCATTCGCTTTCCGGCTTGCCTTCGGCGGCTGCCTGCCTGCCGGCCTGATGCTGTTCGTCGATCTGCGCTTGCGTCGGGCCGTCGCCGAGCTTCGCCATCTTCACGTTGTGCTCGACGCGCTGTCGAGCAACGTCAAGATCAACGGCATCGCGCGGAAGGTCGCGTCGTACTCGAGCGCGGACCTGGTGCTGATCGGCCAGGCTGGCAAGACGATCACGAACGGCGCGGCGAAGGATACCAACGGCGTGCAGTGGATGCTGCCGGCGACGGTGACGATCCCGCCGAGCGGCACCATCACCGTCACGGCGACGTGCGCGACGATCGGCGACGTATCCGCGCGCGCAGGCACGATCAACCAGATCGCGACGCCAGCGCTCGGCTGGCAGTCGGTGACGAACCCGGCGGATGCTGCCGAGGGCGCCCCAGTCGAAAAGGACCCGGTGCTGCGGCAGCGGCAGACGGTGTCGACCGCGCTGCCATCGCTCACGGTTCTCGACGGCATCGTCGGTGCAGTGGCGAACGTGCCCGGCGTCACGCGGTACGTCGCCTACGAAAACGACACCAGCGCGACCGACGCCAACGGCATCCCGTCGCACTCGATTTCGCTCGTCGTCGAGGGTGGCGACGCGACGGCGATCGCGAATGCGATCGCGGCGAAGAAGACGCCAGGCGCTGGCACGTTCGGCACGACGTCGATCGTCGTCGCGGACATCTATGGCCGGCCGATCACGATCAGCTTCTTCCGACCGACAGGCGCACCGATCGGGGCGACCGTGACGATCAGGGCGCTCGGCGGATATACGACGCAGGCGGGTCAGCAGATACAGCAGGCGGTGTCGGACTACATCAACGGCGTGCAGATCGGCGGCGGCCTGTCCGGGAGCGTCGAATGGGGTGACGCCCTGACCGCGGCGAACAGCGTCGGCGGCGGGGTGACGTTCAAGCTGTCTGGGCTGACGCTCACTGGGCCGCGTGGCGCCGGCACGCCGGATGTCGCGCTGCTGTTCAACGAAGCGGCGTCGTGCACGCCGGCGAACGTGACGCTGGTGGTGACCTGATGGCTGACCTGACCGAATACACCGCGCTGATCACGTCAGAGCACAGCGACAAGCCGCGGTTCATGGCGACCGTCGAAGCGCTCGTACAGCCGCTCGTAGACCAGATGGGCGTGCTGCAGAGCATGCCCGGCAGGTTCGACCTCGATAACGCGGTAGGCGTCCAGCTGGACGACGTCGGGCTCTGGGTTGGAGTGTCGCGGAAGATCCGTACACCGCTGACAGGCGTTTATTTCTCGTTCGACATCGCAGGCCTCGGCTTCGACCAGGGCACCTGGAAGGGACCGTTCGATCCAGATTCGGGGCTGACCGTACTGGACGACGACACGTACCGGCTGGTCATCCGCGCGAAGATCGGCGCGAACCACTGGGATGGGACGCTCGAGCAGAGCGCGGCGATCCTGAACAGCATCTTCGACGCGGACACGCACGTGTTCATCGAGGACCACCAGGACATGTCGATGACGATCGGCATTGCCGGGAAGGTCCCGCCGGCGACGTTCCTCGCGCTGCTTTCCGGCGGATACATCCCCCTGAAACCCGAAGGAGTTCGGGTCAACTACACGGTCGTCACGACCGTCGACGGATCACCCCTGTTCGGATTCGACATGAGCAATCAGCTTGTGGCCGGGTTCGACGTCGGAGCCTGGAGCAGGCCCGTTTAACCGCCAATCGCATTGTCTGCAAGCCACCTTCGGGTGGCTTTTTTTTATGCTCGGAGCATTGATGGCAACGAACGACTTTCTCGTGTTCGGTGGGGGCAGCTCCCCGAACGTTATCGACCAGGCGACGTACGCGGCGCTGGCGGCCCGTCTGTCGGGATTTCAGTCCGGCACCGCGCTGTCGGCGCAGCTCAACAAGGTGTGGCGCCAGAGCTCGATCATGGCGGCGGTACTCGCGCAGTTCACCGCCAACTTTTCTGGCCAGAACTCGGTCGACGACGGCACGATTGCGACGCTCCTGGCGAACTTGCAAGCAGCGATCAACGCGGCTGGGATCACGGCTCCGCAGTTCGACAACACCGCGAAACTTGCGACTACTGCATTTGTTCAGCGGGCCGGCGGGAATTTTCAAACTCGAAAGTACGTCGTAGGGTCCGGCACCCTTGCGGCTTCCGACACGGGATCGTGGATACAGGCTGGTGGAAGCGGGCCATCCACAATCACGTTGCCTGCGCCGACGACTATCAATCTCACGTACACGATCACAAACGTCACAAATAACAGCACGTCGGTCACCATCGCGACGCCCTCGGCGAACATCTACAACCAAGCGATGGGAGCATCGACGTTTTTAATTGACGTCGGAGCGACGGTTGAACTCGTTTCCGATGGATCGAACTGGACCATCGTCAGCCACTATACGCGCAGCCCCATTGCGCAAACACCGGCGCAGTACGACAACAGCTCGCGCATTGCTACGACAGCGTTCGTGAAGCAATCCGGCGCGGCGTTTTCGGGTATTCAAGGTATCAATGCCACGGCATCGTTGAACGGCGGCCACGTCGGAGCATTCATTTGGGCATACGGCGCAGGTATAACTTTGACGTTGCCGCCTGTCGCTGGCGTTCCCAATGGGGCAACAATCACCATTGGCACTCCGGTCGGCATGACCGTTAAGGGGAACGGAACCGAGAACATCAACAGCCAGGTCGGAGGCTTGTCGAACACGTTCGCTCTGAACGCGGGCGAGCAAGCTCAGTTCGTCAGCAATACTGGCGCGTGGTACCTGTCAAGCTACACGACGGTTCTCGGAACGACGTCGCCGCAGTTCGATAATTCGAACAAGCTTGCGACGACCGCGTTTGTTCAGCAGGCCCTCGGTAATTATCGGTCTGCGAGAGGATATGTCGGCAACGCTACCCTAAGTGCCATTGACATCGGGGCGATGATTACTTGGGACGGCAACGGCACGTTGACTTTGCCGGATGCCACCGCCTTTCCTGGCGGATCCGTAATCCGTGTGTTCAAGTACGCAGGGCCGATTGCTTCCGTTCTTGCGGCGAACAAAACCGGGCAAATGAACGTGCCTACTAGCGGGGCCGACACTTACACATTCGCTGTTGGTGTGTACGGCTTCTTCGAGCTGATTAACGAAAGCAGCATGAAGTGGGACGTAGCTGGGGAGTTGTTCAACCAGTTTGGAACGACTGCTGCTGCTGGAGACAACAGCACGAGGCTTGCGACTACGGCTTTCGTGCAGCGAGCAAGTGGCGCCGTTGTCGGCTCGATGCGCAACGCCGCAATGGGCGTCCCTGTGGCAAGCACATCGGCGACGTTCACCGCCGATGAGGTTGTCGTCGAAACAGCGCTCGGTGGCGTGGCCTACAAGCTCGCGAACTTCAACGAGGCGATCAACCTCGCGACGACGGGGATGGATACCGGATCGGCCCCTGTGTCGGGATATGTCGGTCTATATGCAGGTTACAACCCGTCCACTGGCGCTCGCAAATTGTTCGCAAGCAATGCCACCTCAACCGTCCTTGGAAGCGTATATGGCGGCTCCAATGCACCGGCTGGTATCGCAGCAACGGCGCTCGTCAGCGTTTGGCCGACGAACGGGAACGGGCAGTTCGTCCCTGGCCTGCAGCTCGATCGTGAAGTCGGGATAGGGAATAACACTGTCCTCTCAACATCGACGGCTCAGGCATCGTTGACGTCTTTTTCGGCGGCAGCTGCGCTGCCCCCCAATGCACGATTTTGCCGAGGGGACTATACGATCTCGTCGTCATCGGCAGGTGCGGGAACAAATGGTGTCGTATGTGGAAGCTCTATTGAAGTCGGTCGTGTGGCCATTGGCACGACGAGTCCAACAGCAAGTGGCTCCTTGACAACCTCATTTCCGAAGATCCCGATTGTGACTCCTCAAACGCTTTTCTATCGCGCGGGCGTGTCCGCCGGGACATTGAACTTCGTGGTCAATATCTGCGCATACTCATTCTGAGGAACATATGAAAATCAATGTCGCTTTCTCTGACGAAGCCGAAACGACGATCGTCGCTTCTTTCGGATGCGCACAGGATATTGAGGTGTGGCCTCATCAAGGGCTCGTTGATGAAACGGACTCCCGATGGATCTCGTATGCTGCTCAGTTTCCATCGGGAGTAATCGAATTGGTTAGCGACCAATGATCGATTCCACGATCGGCTCGACAACAGAGAATGTCTGTTTGGCTTTGATTCCGTAGAGCTGATCGTCGGGATGCGCGCAATCGGTCATCATGCTTTTCCAATCCGGGGTTGTCTGATCGAACTCGAATTGAGCGACGAGCGGGGCATTTTGAAGTGCAGCTTCTGATCGAAGTGCTTCAACATACTGAATAATCGTGCCGGGATCGGGCTGCTTGCAGGTGGGGTTGGGTTCCTGTAGTACCACGATCTTCCCTGCGTCTCGGGCGGTCTGGATGAGGTATCCGAGAATCTTCGCGTACTCGCTCGGCGATGCCTCATAAGCCCCAGGCTGTGGAGCTTTCCAGTAGTAGAAGTCGTTGAGCGCGAAGTTCAACAATACTACCTGGGCCTTCGATTGCTCCATCTGGATTTTCCATTCCGGATGTTTCCCGTCAGTTCCCGAGAGGAGCTGAAATGCTTGCGTTCCGCCGACGCCTTCGTTTTTTACGGTGACAGACGTTCCGAAGCGCTGCTGAAGAAGGGCTTGCAGCTGCGCAGGCTCGCTGTTTTGCGTAGTCGTCAAAACTCCGTCGACTGTTTGGGCGCCGAGCGTAGTGCTGTCGCCATATGCTTCGATCAGTACAGACTTCTGCTCTTGCGTAGCAGGAGTTGCGGCATAGGCCGACGATCCATCACCGCCGCCGCAAGCTGCGCAAGACAGGAGCAGTGCAGAAAGTATTGAGCCAACAAAGCCGCGTGCCATTAATTCCCTCAAGTCGCTATTTTTTAACGACGAAATAATACCTGACATGGTTTTTCTCCGTTGGAACTGGCGCATGTAAAGGCCAACAATGGGCGTAACGAGTTATTACCAGCCGCCTTCGGGGCGGCTTTTTCATTACGGGGGCTTGATGAAGAGCGAGGTCGTTGCGAGCGCAGCAAAGGCTGTGCCGGCGGTTGGCGGCAATCTCTGGTTATGGCTTACGAGCCACGACATCAACTGGTGGGTAGCCGTCGCGACCATCGCGTACATAGGGCTGCAGGCGTACTACCTGGTCAAGAACAAAGGGAAGAGGGCATTGCTCGATGGTTAACGTTCCGAAGAAGACGCTTGCCAGCGTTGTAGGGGCTGCTGCGGCAGCCCTTCTTTTTTCCATGGTCCCGAAATTCGAGGGGCTCGAGCTCGTCGCGCGGCCCGATCCGATCGGGATCATCACGGCGTGCAACGGCGACACGAAGGATGTGCACGCCGGGCAGCGATTCACGCCGGCGGAGTGCCACGCGCGCCTGGAGCAGCGGCTCATCGAGCATGCCGAGCCGGTGCTGAAGTGCACGCCGGGCCTGAAGGGGCACACGAACCAGCTCGCGGCTGCCGTGAGCTTTGCCTACAACGTGGGCGCCGGTGCGTACTGCGGCAGCACGACGGCGAAGCGATTCAACGCCGGGGACTGGAAGGGCGCGTGCCGCGCGATGAATGAGGCGGACAACGGGCGGCCGCAGTGGGTGACGGCCGGCGGCCGCGTACTCCCGGGTCTGGTGAAACGGCGCGCTGAAGAGCGTGCACTGTGCGAGAGGGGTTTGTAGTGCGGTGTTGAATTACTGATTTGAGTCGTCGGGCTTCGTGCGTCGGATGCGCTTCGTAGCTGGCTTACCTTTATAGAATTTCGCTAGATCGGCGGATTGTTCAGTGCGTTTGCTGGAACTCTCGAGGTCGGGGGTGATGACTGATGTGTGCATCGCCACGACATCGAATTTTCCCGTTTTTCTAATCGCGGTCAGGTGTTCACTGATTTCGTCCCACGAGATTGGATGACCGCTAGTGTCAAGCGTCACATGAACACGGGCGACATCCAATGGCTCGAGAGCCGGATGATCTGGAATACGCGACCCAGCACGCATGTGGCTTCTGAGCTTAGCCATTTCGAGCCGCATTTTTGTGTTTTCGGTCAAGAGCTTTGACGTCTGATCGACCGTCAGCACCTTCGTTTGCTGGGCAAAAGACTGTTCGAGGCGGTAGACCATTTCAGTATTTAAAGAATGTCCACGTGCAGCTGCGCTCTCCGTCAGCATCTGATGGAGGTCTCGGGGCAGCCGGAGCGCCGTCTTGGTGTAGTCGTCCTGTTTCGCCATGGTACGGATTGTACGCGTGCCTCCAAAAAAGTGGCAAAAAGCCATTGCCTCAAATTTGGAGGCAACTTATACTGAATTCACTGCCTTAAATTTGAAGGCAAAGGAGGTGTGATGAGTGGTGAAGCAAAGATCCAACTGCGCTTGCCGGCCGAGGTACGTGATTGGTTCAAGGGGTTCGCAGAGCAACACAGCCGCTCGATGAACGGTCAGATGATCGAATTGATCAAGGAGAAGCGGGAGGCAGAAAAAGGAAAGGCCCCGAACGCGTGATCTTGGCGGATTACGTTCGGGGCCTTAGAGACTAGGGAGTGTTGACCTAGTTTATGCAAACCCACCCTACCAGGGGATAAGCATGAAGCATGATAGCACTGCATCCAACAATGACAAGGTTCTTCAATCCCGGCCGCTCGAGCGGCGTGTGGTCGACCTGTCGAGCATGATGGACAATCACCTGCGTTATATGCACGCGCTTTTCGTCGCAATCAAGGCCACGGCCGGCGAGTCCTCGAAGGTTGCCGTTGACCTCGCGGCGCTCGGCCAGTTCGTTGCCGAGAACACCGAAGATCTGTTCGAGGCGGGCTGCGCGGACGTCCTGTCGGTCAGCCGGGAGGTGCACTGATGAACGCGCTCACGATTACCGGCACTGCAATCCGTACCGATGCCGAAGGCCGGTACTGCTTGAACGATCTGCATCGGGCGGCCGGCGGGGAAAGCAAGCATCAGCCCGCGTTCTGGATGCGGAACGCGCAAACCCAAGCTCTGATTGGGGAGATCAGGGCCTCTGCAAATTTGCAGACCCCCGTCGAGACAGTGAATGACGGGGTGAATAACGGGACTTACGTCGTGAAGGAACTGGTCTACGCCTACGCGATGTGGATCAGTCCGGCATTCCACCTGAAGGTGATCAGGGCCTACGACGAAATGGTATCGCAAGCCACCGTACCGGCACTGCCGAACTTCGGCGATCCAGCCGCAGCAGCACGCGCCTGGGCCGAGCAGTTCGAGCAACGCGCTGCGCTCGAACAGCAGACGAAGTTGCTTGAGCAGCAGAAGACGGACCTGGACGCCAAGGTGGCCGAGCAGGCTCCCAAGGTCGAGATGCTCGGGCGGATCGCCGAGGCGGAGGGCTCAATGTGCATCCGTGATGCCGCGAGCACGCTCCAGATGCAGCCGAGCAAGTTGACCGCTTGGCTGCACGCGAACGGGTGGATCTACCATCGCGCCGGCAAGTCCGGGTGGCTCGCGTATCACGACAAGCAGCAGGCTGGCTATTTGGTTCACAAGAGCACACCCTACACCGACCGAGTGACTGGCGACGAGCGCGTCAGCGAGCAGGTGCGCATTACGATGCGCGGGCTCACGAGGCTCGGAGAGCTGGTGCCGCGCGATCAAGGCCGGATGCGGCGAGCATCCGGATATACCAATCGCGACCACCGCGGCTCCGCACATCACTGATTGGTTCTGACGTTGTTACGTGGCCCCCGGCATCCCCGGGGGCTTTTTTATTGCCCGGAGGTTTTATGGATGTTGAGGAGTCTCACGAGACGCGGCGCACGCTTGCCGAGGACGTCTTCTATCCCGATCACGAGCCGCGTACCGAGTCGCCGACCTTCCGCGCGAGCAAGCGCGCGATGAAGGCGGCGGGCGGCTACGTTTGCGCAGTTTGCGGCGACGACCAGGCCGTCGAGTCGCATCACCGGTTCTTCGAGTGGGCGTTCTCGCATGCGATCGACTGGAAGTGGATCCGCGAGGTCGCGATCAATAAGTGCGACACGATGTTCAGCCACAAGCTGCAGCGCATCGTGCCGATCCCGGGCCAGCACCCGGTCTGGGACGTGATCCGGCTGACGCAGGGCTTCGACTGGGAGGCGTTCGATCCTGGCCGGCCGGAGGCGTTCGTCGACTCGACCTACAACCAACTGCTGCTGTGCGCGCTCCATCACCGGGGCAAGGATCACGGCCGGCACGAGGAAAGCGATCCCGTCTGGAGCGTGCAGGCGTTCCTGCTGCCGGGATTCGTCTACTCGCCGGACGAGCTGAAGCAACTGCACGCGAAGGAGCCGAAATGACCTGGTTCGATCCACGTATTTGGCTGGCCGTCATTGTGGCGGCTGTCGTCGGCCTCGCCAGCGGCTACTTCAAGGGGCACGCCGACGGTGCGCGCGCGACGGTCGTGGCCGCGCAGAAGGCGCAGCTCGACGCCGTCGCGGCCGCGCGCGCCGAGGAACAACGCCGCACCGCGGCACAACAGGAGATTGCAAACGATGCGAACCAACAACGCACGGCCGCGCTGGCGGATGCTTTTGCTGCTCGTGCTGCCGCTGGCAGCCTGCAGCAGCGCGTCGACCAGCTCGTCGCAGCCGCCCGCCATCCCGCCGCTACCACCGGAGGCCCGGCAGCCGGCGACGCCCTCGATCTGCTTGCCGACGTGCTCGGCCGCGCTGACCAGCGCGCGGGCGACTTGGCAGAGTACGCTGACCGCGCCCGTATCGCCGGCCAGCAATGTGAGCGCGACTACGACGCCTTGACGGATGCCGCGCGCTGAAACCTTCCACATTTGACGCGCTCGCAGCCATGGCTGCCGCGCGTCACATCATCCCAGCGCGCCCCTTTTCCTTTCTGAGAAGGTGGCGCAGCTCCTGAAATTTTCCATTCCCACCACTCAGCTCCCCGCGGTCGGGGATGTTCTTGTCGACGTAGTCGAACCACTCCTGAACCCTGTCCAGCGACTTTCGAAGAGCAAGAATCTCGAGGATGAGCCAGCGCACCTGAAGGTCGGTGTACTCGCGCCACAGGGCGCGCAGCTCAGCATCGGACGGGGCATCAAATTCCGGCATCTTGGGCTTCAACTTGAAGCGTGGATCCGTGAGCGGCACGCGGTTGCGATCAATTCGGGTGGCCTCGATCGGCGTGCACGAGCTCAGGAACGTCGACCTCTCGTCCTGATCGATCCACAGTTCAAATTCCTGCTTCGTGAGCTCGACAGGCGTCCTTCGGCGCGTCTTGTCGCCTTGGAACCCGTACTCCCAGATGTAAGCCCACTCCGGCTTGATCACGTCATCACCACTGTATAAAAACACAGTATATTTCGCGATAAGCTACCCTAGTCAAGGCCGGAAAAATGGGGAGGGGCGATGTGTACAAATTACCGGGCGCCGCACGAGGACTACGAGATCCGAGAACTGCGGATCGAGCCGTTCAGCGACCTGTACCGCGACTTCCCGTGGAAGCCGGAGATCTACCAGGACTACCTCGCGCCGATCGTCGCGAATGTCGACGGAAAGCTCAGACCATTGGCGGCCGGCTTTGGCTTCTGGCCGCGCGCGCTGCAGAAGGCCAACATCGAAAAAGCGAAGGAGCAGGGCAGAAAGCCCTCGATCATGCGCAGCACCATGAACGTGCGTGACGACAACCTCGGGAAATCGCCGTTGTATGGGCCGGCCTGGCGCGCCGGGCGCCGCTGCCTGATCCCGGCCGACTGGATCTACGAGCCGTGCTACGAGACGGGGAAGAACGTGTGGCACCGGATCGGCTTGGCCGACTGGCGCACGATGTGCGTCGCCGGGATCTGGCGGACGCTGACAAGCCCTGACGGGACTGAGCACCACACGATGTCGATGATCACGGTGAACGGTGAGGGGCACCCGATTTTTTCACGGATGCACAAGCCGGGCGACGAGAAACGAGCGGTTGTGATCCTGCGGTCTGACGACTGGGAGGAGTGGCTGACGACCTCGAACGTCGAGGCCGCGCGGGCGATGCTGCAGATCTATCCCGCCGATGCACTGGATGCCAAGCCAAGATAGCTTCCTTGTAGTCAGACAAGGAGGGAGCATGAGTCGGCAATTTGTGGCAGATCAGGCGCCTCACGCAAAGGTAAAAATGGTAACGTATCAAACTTCCGCATCTGAGACCAAAGTGAAATGAGTGCCGATGAATTGCTGAACGCGTTGCGAGAAATCGCAGAAGAAGGTTGGGCATCGCATCGCGATGCGGTATTGTTGAGCGCGTTGCCCAAAAAATTGGATGCTCGGATGTCGACAGACTATCGAGTGATTCTAGGTGCACAATCTCTAAAAAAACTAATCATAAATCGCGGGCCGGCAAATGGCGTGCGACTAGTAGAGCATCCCACTCAACGCGCGAAGTTGGGCATAGTTCCCGCTGGCGTTGATTTTCAGTTCCCTTCTCCAGAACCTGCCGCGCTGAGTCCGGAGACGATTTCGGAGCACGATATTAGCGGATTTGTTCGGGTGATGGAGACTCTGACGCAGGACGAAATTCGTCAGGTTTCGTTTCCCGCAAGCTTTATCGTGAGGTTGCTCGGTAAAAAATAAGAGAGAGGGCGTAAATGGAGGTGCTAGTTGTATTAGTGGCCCAGCATAAGCTCGCAGTAAAGACGTTCGAAAGCGACGGGGATAGGCTTCTGGATACTAGTAGGATGCCAATCGATGTGTCCGATGGCATTAAATTTCATACATGCGTATATGATCCATCAAAGGCTAATGGATTACCGTTTGGGCAATTTCTGATCAATGGCGGCGCGTTTGACAAGTCGCCTCGTGCCGAGAGTATCTCTGGAGTCGTAGTACTCTACGAGGATTCATTGAGTGCGACCGTCGACGATGTGAGGGACGCAATCTTTGCAGCCGAAGTTCCAAAGATTGGCTACGTTGAAAATATCCGAAATTTTTTAATTGGAAAATATGCGGTATTGCTTGGCAACTACGGCGAGTTGGTTAGTAAATTTCGAGATGGGAGCCGTGGGCAAGCAGCGAGCCTGCCATTAAAGAATTTCGACTCAGATGAATTCCGAGATTTGGTAATGGTTTGCAGGGTGCGATCTTTGGAAAAGACCTTTCGCAATGATCTGGATGCGCGCGTTAACAAGTTGATGAAATTGAGGGGGCCTAAGCGGCGATCAAGTTATCCGCATATCTATTTTCGAGATTCTGCTGGGCGTTACTTTCAGTTTGGACACGAGGTCCATTCTCGATATGAGACGGGAGAGGGACACAACGCAATGTGCGTTGTTAACGGAAGATATAGATTCGGAGGATCGTTAGATCAAGAGCGTCACTTCAATGTGACGATCGGTGATTCTGATAAGAAGAAATTAATCACTTGTAATCTGCCGAACTGCCATCATGAAATTGTAAGCGTGAAAGATAGGAGCCACATCAACATGTTCAGTAACGATTTTCACAAGTGAGGGTTCCAGAAAGCATAAAAGCGGGATACGCAATTGCGTTCCCGCTATTTATGGACCTATTCGTCAATACCCACCCGCTGCGGCAATATAAGGGAGCGCTCACTGGAAGCATGCTTCCGGATATTTCCCAAAATACCAACCATCAGTTACCTCGACCGACGCGCTTCCAATCAATACATTGTTGGAAGTAGGGGTCGAACGGCCCGGTACGTAGGAGCCTGTATCATAGCACATTCGTGATCTTACGTTGGAGCCGCGTGACACTTTCCTCTCCCAGTGCACGATCCTGAAGCATAGGCTCTGTTGGCAAGGCTCTCAGCGTGCACCGTATCCATAGCGTCTAGGGTGTTTGAGAGGGCCTTGGCGTGTCGCAAGGTGTCGGCCCGAGATGCTGCTCATGCTTGGAGTGTGTCTAGGCGAACTTGTATCGAGTTCGATGGCGTGCGAGGTAAGTTCTGTTTCCCTTCGTAATTTTTCGCAGCGATGTATACCGGTCGAGCGCTAGGAGTTGCTGATCGCGCTCTGACAGCGTTGGTCCGATCAATAGGCCGCCCTCCTGGTCAAACGAAATCAGCCCCTTGTCGAATAGACGATCAATATGCGGAGCGAGCAGCAACCCGTTGTCAGGATCGATCCGCTCGTCGTTCGTGCTGAGGCTCCAAGCGTGAATGTGTGAGGCGACGAGAAGGTCGGTGTTTGCAAGTCCAGTGAGCGAACACTGGCTGTCCCATCGCTTGAGCAGATCTGCCCGAAATTTTCCTTGACCGACTCGGGCTTTCACGATCGCATCACGTGTCGTCTTCGATACCTTCTTCCCGTTTCCGCCACCGGTTATCAGCGCGTCTTCGAAGCGTTCGATCATTTGCGATGACTCGAGCAGGTAGGCACCAGCATCTTGCGGCAAGTGCGCCATATAAATCTGCTTGAGCGTGCCCGTACTCGTGAACAGGGATGGTGACGTGTGCTCGTCAAACCGCGACATGAACTCGCCCGAAACTTCGTCCCGAAGCAGCGGGGTCTTCAGTTCGATCAGTTGGACGTCGACACGGTGCCCGCCCGCATTCCATTCAGAGAAGGACCGACTCGGAGGTCTCGGAGCCGAATACGAATCCTTGACCGCCTTGGCAATATGAGAAATGCGCTGACTGTGGCAGCAAAAGATCAGGTCCCCAGCCTTGACCTTCGCAACGTTGTCCCAGTGCTCCAGGTGCTGTTCCTTGCCCGATTGCGTGATCGTGTATTGTGGCGCCCAGAGGAAATTGCCGCTGACTACTTCATTGATCGTCAGCCCGACGTTTACCCAGTAGAACTCCATTGCCCCGTAGCCCAGATTGTTGTGGTCGTGAGACGTTACCTTTCTTTCCGCTCAAGTGGAAGAGGCGGAGCGGGCAGGCGCCCTGTTCAGAACACACAGGTAAGTGCTTGATTCTTATGGCGGCAAGATGCACACTTTGGCGGGTATTTTTTTGCCAAAAAGCATGCGTAACCAATTGAAATCAAAAGAAAAAATGTCGAATCGCCCGGCCTATTTGATTGATACCAACGTCATCAGTGAAATCAGGAAGGGCAAGCGAACCAACCGTGGCGTGCGGGCGTTCTTCAGGCAGGCCGCGGCGGACGCCAGCCCGCTTTACCTGTCCGTCGTGACAGTTGCTGAACTTCGCCGCGGTGTCGACCTGATCCGCCATCGCGGCGATCACCCCCAGGCGTCGGCGCTCGAGGCGTGGGTGGCGACCATCCTGGCCGGCTATGCACCGAACATCCTGCCGGTCGACATCGAGATCAGCCAGACGTGGGGGCATTTGCGCGTGCCCGATCCGACGCACGAACTCGACAAGCTGATCGCGGCCACCGCGCTGATCAACGATCTCACCGTGGTGACGCGCAACGTCGCGGATTTCGCCCGCACCGGCGTCAGGTTGCTGAACCCGTTCGACTGATCCCGGTTGCCGCGTCGCGGCAACCTGTCCCGGCTCTCCGTCTCCTTCCGCAGGCATGGCCTGTTCCGCCGGGCAGCCGCGCGCGTCCGCGCCGCTCCGATTCCCCGCCGCCTCTCGTCCCAACAGACGATGTAACACCACCCCCGACCGGCCAGAATCCTTTCACGAACAACGGATTCTGAACCAGGAGGAGGCCGACATGATCGATGTCCGTGCGCTTGGCTATGTCGTCGTCGAGGCGACGCGCGTCGATGCGTGGCGCCGCTACGCGGAAGACGTGCTGGGCATGCAGGCGCTCGACGCGCCCGACGGCGCGTTGTACCTGAAGATGGACGAGCGCGATTTCCGCTACGTGATCGTCCCCGGCGCGGCCGACCGCTATTTCGCGTCGGGCTGGGAGCTGCCCGACGGCGCCGCGTTCGACGCCGCGCTGGCGGTGCTGCAGCGGGCAGGCGTCGAGCCGATCCGCGCGACGCCCGCCGAAGCCGCGCTGCGCCGCGTGCAGGCGATGGCGTGGTGCACCGACCCGTCCGGCAACCGCCACGAGCTGTACTGGGGCGCGCGCTGCGATTTCCGCCGTTTCGTGTCGCCGCTGGGCGTCGCGCACTTCGTCACCGGCGACATGGGGCTCGGCCACGCGGTGCTGCCCGCGCCGCAGTTCGACGCGACCGACGCGTTCGTGCGCGGCGTGCTCGGCTTCGAGCTGTCCGACATCTATCGCGTGAAATTCACGCCCGATCCCGCCGAACCCGAAAAGCGCATCCACTTCATGCACTGCCGCAACGCGCGCCATCACAGCCTCGCGCTGTTCGAGATGGCCGTGCCGTCGGGCTGTGTGCACGTGATGGCCGAAGTCGACTCGATGGACGAAGTGGGCCGCGCGCTGGACCGCGTGGCCGCGCACGACGTGAAGATGTCCGCGACGCTCGGGCGCCACTGCAACGACCAGATGATCTCTTTCTACATGAAGACCCCCGGCGGCTTCGATCTCGAATACGGCTTCGGCGGCCTCACGGTCGACTGGTCGAAGCACGCGGTGTTCGAGGCCACGAAGGTGAGCCAGTGGGGCCACGATTTCAGCATCGGATACCGGTGAGCCAGCACGATGACGATGAAACCTCTCGACAAGACGATGTCCGCGCGCGACGTGGTCGCGCAACTCGCCGACGGCATGACGATCGGCATCGGCGGATGGGGGCCGCGGCGCAAGCCGATGGCACTGGTGCGCGAAATCGCGCGCTCGAACCTGAAGGACCTGACGATCGTCGCGTACGGCGGCGCCGATGTCGGGCTGCTGTGCGCGGCCGGCAAGGTACGCAAGGTGGTGTTCGGCTTCGTGTCGCTCGACGTGATCCCGCTCGAACCGCATTTCCGTCGTGCGCGTGAACAGGGCCGCATCGACGTGCTGGAACTCGACGAAGGGATGCTGCAGCTCGGCCTGCGCGCGGCCGCCGCCCGGCTGCCGTTCCTGCCGACGCGTGCCGGGCTCGGCACCGCGCTGCTCGATCACGCGCCGCAACTGCGCACGGTGCAGTCGCCGTATGACGACGGCGAAACGCTGCTCGCGATGCCGGCGATCGACCTCGACGCCGCGCTGCTGCACGTGAACGCGGCCGACCGGATGGGCAACACGCGCATCGACGGCCCCGATCCGTTCTTCGACGCGTGGATGGCACGCGCCGCGCAGCGTTGCTACGTGTCGGCGGAAACGGTCGACGCGTCGCTCGCGAGCGAAGACCTCGACGCAGCGAAACGCAATCCGTTCGAGCGCTCGCTCGTCACCGGCGTCGTGCACGCGCCGGGCGGCGCACACCCGACGTCGTGCGGGCCGGCCTACGGCTGGGACCTGCCGCACCTGCGCGCGTACTGCGCCAGTGCGGAAGACGACGCGAAGACGGCGGCGTACCTGCGCGACGTGGTCGGCCAGGACGAACGCCAGTACCTCGAAGGCGTCGGCGGGCTGTCGCACGTGACGACGCTGCCGTTGCCGATTCTGTAAAGGAGCGCCTGTGAGCGAATCTCTCGACCATTCCCTCGCGGAACTGATGATCGTCGCATCCGCGCGACTCTGGCGCGACGACGGCGAAGTGCTGGCGACCGGCATCGGCACGGGCCCGCGGCTCGCGGCCGGCCTCGCGCGGCTTGCATACAACAACGGGCTGATGCTGACCGACGGCGAAGCGTATCTCGTCGAGGAGCCGGTGCCGCTCGGCCCGCGCCCCGACGGTTACCGCGTGAAGGCGAGCGGCTGGATGACCTACGAACGCGTGTTCGACTGCCTGTGGCACGGCCGCCGCCACGCGCTCGTGATGCCGACGCAGATCGACCGTTTCGGCCAGGCCAACATCTCGTGGCTCGGCGACGACTACGCGCGCCCGAAAACCCAGCTGCTCGGCGCGCGCGGCTTCCCCGGCAATACGACGAACCATGCGAACTCGTTCTTCGTCAGCGGCCACGGCAAGCGCACGTTCGTCGCGGGCGAAGTCGACATGGTGTGCACGGTCGGCTACAACCCGGCGCGCCGGTTGCCCGGCATGAAAACCTTCGTCGACCTGCGGAGCATCGTCACCGACCTGTGCGTGATGGATTTCGGCGGCCCCGACCACGCGATCCGCGTGCGCTCGCTGCATCCGGGCGTGAGCTTCGACGAGGTGCAGGACGCGACGAGCTTCCCGTTGATCGCGCATCCGGAGCTCGGCACGACGGCCGCGCCGAACGCGGAAGACCTGCGCATCGTGCGTGCGCTCGATCCGCACAACCTGCGCGCGACGATCGTGCGCAACAATCCGGCGCCGCGCCGGGGATGAGGTCCCACATGGAAGCGACCCAGATGACGTTCGGCGACGGTGTCGTCGACTACGCGGTCGACGCCGGCATCGCGACGATCACGATGAACCGCCCCGAGTATCACAACGCGCAGAACTCGAAGATGACGTATGCGCTCGACGCGGCGTTCCGGCGCGCGGCGCATGACGACGCGGTGAAGGCGATCGTGCTCGCGGGCGCCGGCAAGCATTTCTCGGCGGGCCACGACATCGGCACGCCGGGCCGCGATATCCACGAGTCGTTCGATCGCGCATCGCTGTGGTACGACCACGTCGACAAGGACGGCGGCGAATTCCTCTATGCACGCGAGCAGGAGGTTTACCTCGGGATGTGCCGGCGCTGGCGCGACCTGCCGAAGCCGACGGTCGCGATGGTGCAGGGCGCATGCATCGCGGGCGGGCTGATGCTCGCGTGGGTGTGCGACCTGATCGTCGCGTCCGAGGATGCGTTCTTCGCCGATCCGGTCGTGCGGATGGGGATTCCGGGCGTCGAGTATTTCGCGCACGCCTACGAACTGAACCCGCGCATCGCGAAGGAATTCCTGTTCCTCGGCGAACGGATGCCGGCCGAGCGTGCGTACCAGATGGGGATGGTCAACCGCGTCGTGCCGCGCGAACGGCTGCACGACGCGACCTATGCGATCGCCGCGAAGATCGCGACGATGCCGCGCCTCGGGCTCGCGCTGACCAAGCAGGCACTGAATCACGTCGAGGAACTGCAGGGCAAGCGCGCGGCGATGGATGCGGCGTTCGCGTGGCATCACTTCGCGCATGCGCACAACGAGCTCGTGAGCGGCGACCGTCTCGGCGGCTACGACGCGCGCAGCATGGCCAGTTCGCAGCGTCAGCCGAACGGCGTCGATCGCGGCGACGCGCCCGCACCGGTCGCCGTCAACGGAGCGGCTGCATGAGCACGACGCCTCAGACGCTTCAAAGCCCGCTGCATACGCCTTTGTGCGACCTGCTCGGCTGCCGCTATCCGATCGTGCAGACCGCGATGGGCTGGGTGGCCGACGCGCGGCTCGTCGCGGCGACCGCGAACGCCGGCGGCTTCGGCTTCCTGGCCGGCGCGACGCTCGAACCCGAGCAGGTCGAGGCCGAGATCCTGAAAGTGAAGTCGCTGACGGACAAGCCGTTCGGCATCAATTTCCACATGTTCCAGAAGAACGCGCAGCAGGTCGTCGAGCTGGCGATCCGGCACCGGCTGCGCGCGGTGAGCTACGGCCGCGGGCCCGATGCAAAGACGATCCGCCGCTTCAAGGACGCCGGCATCGTCTGCATGCCGACCGTCGGCGCACCGAAGCATGCGGCAAAGGCGGTCGAGCTCGGCGCGGACATCGTGACGGTGCAGGGCGCGGAAGGCGGCGGCCACACGGGCTCGGTGCCGACCACGCTGCTGCTGCCGAAGGTGCTCGACGCGGTGCGGGTGCCGGTGGTCGCGGCCGGCGGGTTCTTCGACGGGCGCGGGCTGGCTGCCGCGCTCGCGTACGGCGCGGCCGGCATCGCGATGGGCACGCGCTTCCTGATGAGCGCCGAATCGCCGGTGCCGCGCGAGACGCTCGAACGCTACGTCGCGGTCGGCGACCCGGCGCGCATCCGCGTGTCGGACGCGCTCGACGGGCTGCCGCAACGGATGATCGACAACCCGTACCTGCTGAAGCTCGAGCGCTTCGGCCCGTTGCGCCGCACGCTGTTCGCGCTGAAGACGGCCGACGCATGGCGGCGCCAGAACGGCCTGAGCACGGGCGACATGCTCGGCCTCGCGATCAAGGCGCTGCGCTCGCACGACTACACGGCGAGCCAGACGCTGATGGCGGCGAACGCGCCGTTCCTGATCCAGCGCGCGATCGTCGAAGGCCGCCCCGATGAAGGCGTGCTGCCGAGCGGCCAGGCGGCCGCGATGATCGGCGCGATCGATCCGTGCGACGCGCTGATCGCACGGATCGTCGCGGAAGCCGGCGAGCGACTCGACGCACTGGCCACGCTGCGCGGCGCGGCGGCAGCGCGGGCCGCATGAACAACATCACAGGGAGGCAATGGAGATGACAGGATCCAACCAACCGGCCGGCGCGATGCCGTTCCGGATCGATCGCGCCGACGGCATCGCCGAGCTGGTGATCGCCCATCCGCCCGTGAACGCGCTCGACGCGCAGGGCTGGCATGCGCTCTCCCGCGCGCTCGATGCGCTCGGCGAGGACGACGAGGTCCGCGTGATCGTCGTGCGCGGCGAAGGCCGCGGCTTCTGCGCGGGCGTCGACATCAAGGAGCTGGCCGCGCATCCGGAGCGGATCGTGGCGGTCAACGCGGGCAATTACGAGACGTTCCGCGCCGTGCACCGCAACCCGAAGCCGGTGATCGCGGCCGTGCACGGTTTCGTGCTCGGCGGCGGGATCGGCATCTGCGGCGCGGCGGACAT
This sequence comes from Burkholderia cepacia ATCC 25416, assembly GCF_001411495.1. Classification (NCBI taxonomy): domain Bacteria; kingdom Pseudomonadati; phylum Pseudomonadota; class Betaproteobacteria; order Burkholderiales; family Burkholderiaceae; genus Burkholderia; species Burkholderia cepacia. The sequence continues at coordinate 3,096,819 of NZ_CP012982.1, forward strand.
CGTCGTCGCGGCCGACTGCGCGCGCTTCGGCGTGCCCGAGATCGACCGTGGCGCGATGGGCGGCGGCGCGCACCTGCAGCGGCTGTTCGGCGTGCAGAAGGTGCGCGCGATGTACTTCACGGGCGAGATGATCGACGCGGCCGAAGCGTACCGGCTCGGCGCGGTCGAGCAGGTCGTGACGCGCGACACGCTGCGCGACGCGGCGCTCGCGCTCGCCCGCAAGATCGCGGACAAGAGCCCGGCGATGGTGCGGCTCGCGAAGGAGGCGCTTAACGGCGTCGAGGACGGCGATCTCGAGGACAAGTACCGCTGGGAGCAGGGCTTCACGCTGCAGGCGTACATGACGAACGATTCGACCGAAGCGCGCGCCGCGTTCGTCGAGAAGCGCGACGCGCGTTTCGATGCGCAGGCCACCGTCGAGGAGGCACGCGCATGAACCTGACCTACACGCCGCAGCAACAGGCGTTTCGCGCCGAGATCCGCGAATGGCTCGCCGCGCACGTGCCGCGCGAGCGGCTGCCGAGCTTCGACACCGAGGAAGGCTTCGCCGCGCACCGCGAATGGGAGCGCACGCTGCACTCGGGCCGCTGGAGCATGGTCACGTGGCCGCGCGAGCTGGGCGGGCGCGGCTGCGACCTGATCGAGTGGCTGATCTTCGAGGAAGAGTACTGGCGTGCCGACGCGCCGATGCGCGTGAACCAGAACGGCATCTTCCTGCTCGGCCCGACGCTGATGGATTTCGGCACCACGGAGCAGAAGGCGCGTTTCCTGCCCGCGATGGCGGCCGGCGAGCACGTATGGGCGCAGGGCTGGTCGGAGCCGAATGCGGGTTCCGACATGGCCGCGATCCGCACGACGGCCGCCCGGATCGGCGACGAATACGTGTTGAACGGCCAGAAGATCTGGTCGACGCGCGCGGTGTGGGCCGACTGGCTGTTCGGGCTGTTCCGCAGCGACCCGGAATCGTCACGCCACCACGGGCTCACGTTCCTGATGGTGCCGCTGTCCGCGCCGGGCATCACGGTGCGGCCGATCCGCCAGCTGAACGGGCAGACGGGCTTCGCGGAAATCTTCTTCGACGACGTGCGCGTGCCGGTCGAGAACCGGCTCGCGGCCGAAGGCGCGGGCTGGCAGGTCGCGATGGCGACGGCCGGCTTCGAGCGCGGGCTGATGCTGCGTTCGCCCGCGCGCTTCCAGCGCACCGCGCAGGCCCTGCGCGACCTGTATCTCGCCCACCGCGACAGCGCGGATCGCGATCCGACGCTGCGCGAGCGCGTGGTGCAGGCGTGGATGGATGCGCAGGCGTATGCGCTGTCGACCTACGCGACCGCGAGCCGGCTGCTGAAGGGCGGCCATATCGGCGCGGAGTCGAGCACCAACAAGGTGTTCTGGTCGGAACTCGACCTGCGCATGCACCAGACCGCGCTCGACATTCTCGGCGCGCACGGCGAGGTCGTCCCGCAGACGGCCGCGCAGCACGCGACGCTCGGCCACTGGCTCGACGGCTTCCTGTTCGCGCAGGCCGGCACGATCTACGCGGGCACCAACGAGATCCAGCGCAACATCGTCGCCGAACGGATGCTCGGCATGCCGCGCGCATGACGGCGCCGGCGCCCCCCTCACTGAACGGACATCGTATGGATTTCGTATTCGATGAAGACCAGGAAGCGCTCGCGGACAGCGTGAAGCGCCTGCTGATGACCGAGATGACGCCCGAGCTGATCCGCGAGCTCTGGGCCACGCCGACCGGGCGTTCGGACAACCTGTGGGCGCTGTTCGCGTCGCAGGGGCTGACCGCCGTGTCGGTGCCCGAGGCGCACGGCGGCCTCGGCCTGAGCGAAGCGGAATGGGCGCTGCTCGCGCAGACCTACGGTTACTTCGGCAGCCCCGAGCCGCTGCTCGACACGGCGCTCGTCTCGGCCGGCGTGCTCGCGCGGCTGCCGGCGAGCGACTGGCGCGACGCGCTGCTGCGCGACATCGCCGACGGGCGCGCGCGCGTCGCGCTCGTGCATCCGGTGAACCCGTATGCGGCCGACGTGCACGTCGCGCAGACGCTCCTTTGCGAGCACCGTGGCGAGCTGCACCGCGTCGATCCCGCGCAGTGCGCATGGCGCGCGGTGGACAGCGTCGACCCGTCGCGGCGGCTGTTCACGCTCGACTGGGAGCCGTCGGCGGCCACGCGCATCGCAGGCGCCGACGAAGCCGCGCCGCTGCTGGACCGTGCGCTCGACCACGGTGCGTTCGCGGTCGCCGCGCAACTGCTCGGCCTCACGCAGCGCGTGCTCGACGTCGCGATCGACTACAGCGCGCAGCGCAAGCAGTTCGGCAAGGCGATCGGGTCGTACCAGGCGCTCAAGCATCTGCTTGCCGATGTCGCGATCCGCTACGAGTTCGCGCGGCCGGTGGTCGCGCGCGCCGCGCAGGCGATCGCCGACGATCACCCGCAGCGCGCGGTGTTCGTGTCCCACGCGAAGCTCGCGGCGACGTCGGCCGCGCAGCTCGCCGCGCGTCACTCGATGCAGGTGCACGGGGCGATCGGCTACACGTGGGAGCTCGACCTGCAGATCTTCATGAAGCGCATCTGGGCGCTCTCCGGCAGCTGGGGCGACAGCGCGTTCCACAAGGCCCGCGTGGCCGACGCGATCCTCGGCGACGCGTTGCCGATCGGCCCCGCGCAGACCTTCGACCTCGAGGAAACCCGTCAATGAAACAAGCCTATATCGTCGACGCGCTGCGCACGCCGACCGGCCGCCGCAAGGGCGGGCTCGCGCACGTGCATGCGGCCGACCTCGGCGGCTTCGTGCTGAAGACGCTCGTCGAACGCAACGCGATTCCCGCCGACGAATACGACGACGTGGTGTTCGGCTGCGTCGACACGATCGGCCCGCTCGCGGGCAACATCGCGCGCACCTGCTGGCTCGCGGCCGGGTTGCCGCTGCAGGTGCCGGGCGTGACGGTCGACCGCCAGTGCGGCTCGTCGCAACAGGCCGTGCATTTCGCCGCACAGGCCGTGATGAGCGGCGTGCAGGACGTGGTGGTCGCGGGCGGCGTGCAGACGATGACGCAGATCCCGATTTCGTCCGCGATGACCTGCGCGGCGCCGCTCGGCTTCGACGACCCGTTCTCGGGCAGCACCGGCTGGCGCGCGCGCTTCGGCGATGCGCCGGTGTCGCAGTTCGTCGCCGCGCAGCGGATCGCCGATCACTGGAACCTGTCGCGCGACGCGATGGAGCGCTATGCGCTCGAAAGCCACCGCCGTGCGGTCGCCGCGATCGAGGCCGGGCATTTCAAGCGGGAGATCGTGCCGCTCGAAGGCGTGCTGCACGACGAGACGCCGCGCCCCGACACGTCGCTGGAAAAGATGGCGACGCTCGAGCCGCTGACACCGGGCGGCTCGCTGACGGCCGCCGTCGCGAGCCAGACCTGCGACGCGGCCGCGGCGCTGCTGATCGTGTCGGAGGACGCGTTGAAGCGCTACGGCCTCACGCCGCGCGCACGCATCCATCACCTGAGCGTGCTGGGCGACGATCCGCTGTGGATGCTCACCGCGCCGATCCCGGCGACCCGGGCCGCGTTGAAGAAGAGCGGGCTCGACTGGTCGCAGATCGACGTCGTCGAGATGAACGAGGCGTTCGCGTCGGTCGCGCAGGCGTGGCTGGCCGATACGCGTTTCCCGCATGAAAGGACCAACCCGAACGGCGGCGGCATCGCGCTCGGCCATCCGCTCGGCGCGACCGGTGCGCGGCTGATGACGACGCTGCTGCACGAACTGGAACGCACCGGCGGTCGTTACGGATTGCAGACGATGTGCGAAGGCGGCGGCCTCGCGAACGTCACGATCATCGAGCGCCTGTGAGCGCGTCACTTTCACGATCTCACGATCCACGAGGCACCAGCATGGGAATCTGTAACGGACGCACCGTCATCATCACCGGCGCGGGCGGCGGGCTCGGGCGCGAATATGCGCTCGCGTTCGCGGCCGAAGGCGCGGCGGTCGTCGTCAACGACATCCGGCACGAGGCCGCGCAGGCCGTGTGCGACGAGATCGCACGACGCGGCGGCAGCGCGCTTGCGAATGCGGACGACATCACGCGCGTCGAAACGGCGCAGCGGATCGTCGACGCGGCCCGCGAAGCGTTCGGCGATGTGCACGTGCTCGTCAACAACGCGGGCATCTGCCGCGACAAGATGTTCACGAGCATGACCGAAACCGACTGGGACGACGTGATGCGCGTGCACCTGCGCGGCCACTTCTGCCTGTCGAGCGTGCTGGCGCGCGTGTGGCGCGACGCGGCGAAGGCGGGCCACGCGGTCGACGCGCGGATCGTCAACACGAGTTCCGGCGCCGGCCTGCAAGGCTCGATCGGCCAGTCGAACTACGGCGCGGCGAAGGCCGGCATCGCCGCGCTCACGCTGATGCAGGCGGCCGAGCTGCAGCGCTACGGCGTGCGCGTGAACGCGCTCGCGCCGGCCGCGCGCACGTCGATGACCGAAGGCGTGTTCGCCGACATGATGAAGAAGCCCGAGGACGGCGGCTTCGACTATTTCGACCCGGCCAACGTCGCACCGCTCGTCGTGTGGCTCGGCAGCGCGCTGTCGGCCGACGTGACGGGCCAGGTGTTCGAGGTCGCGGGCGGGATGATCGCGGTCGCGGAAGGCTGGCGCACGGGCCCGAGCGTCGACCGCGGCGCGCGCTGGGCGGCGGCCGAGATCGGCCCGGCGGTTGCGCGGCTGCTCGCCGAGGCGCGGCCCGCGCAGCGCGTGTACGGGAGCTGAGGATGGATCTGGCGCTCACCGACGAACAGGCGATGATCCGCGACGCGGCCGCCGACGTGCTTGCCGAACGCAGCGCGTCCGCCGACGTGCGCCGCGCACTCGAGCTGATGGCCGGCCGCGACGATGCGCTGTGGGCTGCATTGGCTGGCGAGCTCGGCTGGAACGCGCTTGCGCTGCCGGAGGCGGCGGGCGGGCTCGGGCTCGGCGCGGTCGAGCAGGCGGTGCTGATGGAACAGCTTGGCCGGCGCATCGCGTGCGTGCCGTATTTTTCGACCGCGTGCCTCGCGGCGACCGCGCTCGCGGGCTGCGACACGTCGCTGGCGACCGGCTGGCTCGCGAAGATCGCCGAAGGCGCATGCAGCGCGACGCTGGCGCTGCCGTTCGACTGGCCGTTCGGCGAGCCAGGTGGGGCGCGGGTCGGCCGGCCATATGGCCGGCCGGGTGCCAATGCGTTCGGCGCATCTTTCGGCGAGTCGTTCGACGAACCGGCCAGTGCGCGACCGCTTCCGTTCATCGCGGAAGAAACCGCGGCCGGCTTTGCATTGTCCGGCGTCGCAGCACAAGTGCTCGACGGTGCGCGCGCCGACCTGCTGCTGGTTCCGGCGCGGATCGCGAACGAAGGGCAGTCGGTCGGCCTGTTCGCGATCGACATGACTGCCGGCGCAGCCGGCGTTGCGGTGACGCCGCTCGATACGCTCGACGCGACGAGGCCGCTCGCACGGATTGCGCTCGACGACGTGCGCGTGAGCCGCGACGCGCTGATTGCGGGCCGCGACGCGGCGCAGGTGCTCGAACGCGCCGCATGGTTCGCGGCGCTCGCGCTGGCCGCCGAACAACTCGGCGGCGCACAGCAATGCCTCGATCTGACGCTCGACTACACGAGCCAGCGCGTGCAGTTCGGCCGCGCGATCGCGTCGTTCCAGGCCGTCAAGCACCGTTGCGCGCAGATGATGGTGCTGATCGAATCGGCGCGCTCGGCCGTGCTCGGCGCCGCGCATGCGTGGGACGCGGAGGCCGGCAGCGTGGTGCCGGGCAACGCATTGCGTGCCGACATCGCCGCGGCGAAATCCGCCGCGAACGACGCGTACGCGTTTTGCGCACAGGAAGCGATCCAGTTGCACGGCGGCGTCGGCTTTACGTGGGAATACGACCCGCATCTCTACTTCAAGCGCGCGCAGGCGTCGGGCGCGCAGTTCGGCAGCACGCCGCAACTGCTCGAATGGATCGCGTCCCATGCGATCGAAGGCGGCGACGCGCACCGCGACGACGCGCCCGACGCCGCGGTTGCGGCGCCCGCCCGCCCGTCCGCCGCACGCGCAGGAGCCCTTCAATGAACAGCGAAACGCGCGAACAGCAATTGCGGCACGAAGTGGCCGACTGGGTGCAATCGCACCTGACCGGCGAATTCGCGTGCCTGAAATATCGCGGCGGCCCCGGCGACGAGGAAGCGTTTCCCGACCTGCGCAAGGCATGGGAGCGGGAACTGGCGCAGGGCGGCTGGACCGGCCTCGGCTGGCCGACCGCCGCCGGCGGGCGCGGCTTCACGGTGGCCGAACAGGTGATCTTCCACGAGGAATACGCGCGCGCCGGAGGCCCGGGAAGGATGGGCCACATCGGCGAAGGGCTGCTCGGGCCGACGCTCGTCGCATGCGGCACCGACGACCAGCGCGCGCGCTTCCTGCCCGGCATTCTCGCCGGCACACAGTTCTGGTGCCAGGGCTACTCCGAGCCGGGCGCGGGTTCCGACCTGGCCAACGTGCGCACGCGTGCCGAACAGGATGCGGACGGTACGTGGCGCGTCCACGGCCAGAAGGTCTGGACGTCGCTCGCGCACGATTCCGACTGGATCTTCGTGCTCGCGCGCACCGATCCCGCGTCGAAGGGCAACAAGGGGCTGTCGTTCCTGCTGATGCCGCTCGACCAGCCGGGCATCGAGATCCGGCCGATCAGGCAGCTCAACGGCGGCGCGGAATTCAACGAAGTGTTCTTCGACGGCGCGCGCGCGGAAGCACGCGACCTCGTCGGCGCGCCCGGCGACGGCTGGCGGATCGCGATGACGCTGCTCGGTTTCGAACGCGGGATGTCGACGCTCGGCCAGCAGATGCAGTTCGTCCGCGAACTCGAATGGGTGATCGACGCCGCGCGCGAATCGGGCGCGGACCGCGACCCGGTGCTGCGGCAGCGGATCGGCCGCGCATGGGCCGGGCTGCGCGTGATGCGCTACAACGCGCTGCGCATGCTGTCCGGCGCCGACGACGCAGATGGCGGTGCCACCGCGCCGCTGCGTCGCGAGGCATTGATCTACAAGTATTTCTGGTCGAACTGGCACCGCGACCTCGGCCAGCTCGCGATGGATGTGCTCGGGTCTCGCGCGAACGTGATCGATCCGGCCGACGAAAAGCTCACCCATCTGCAGCGCGTATTCCTGTTCTCCCGTGCGGACACGATCTACGCGGGTACCAACGAAATCCAGCTCAACATCATGGCCGAGCGCGGGCTCGGCATGCCCAGGGAACCACGAGGCACCGCATGACCGAACCCCAGATCCAGAAAGCGCCGGCCTACGTGCCGGGCCACCAGCTGCTCGCCGGCAAATCGGTGCTGATCACGGCCGCCGCCGGCGCCGGCATCGGCTTCGCGGCCGCGCGCCGCTGCGCGGAGGAAGGCTGCCGCGCGCTGTTCATCTCCGACATCCACGAAAAGCGCCTCGAAGAGGCCGTCGAAACGCTGCGCGCCGAAACGGGGCTGCAACAGGTCTATGGCCGCCTGTGCAACGTCGCGATCGAGGCCGACGTGCAGGCACTCGTTGCCGACGCCCAGGACAAGCTCGACGGCGTCGACGTGCTGATCAACAACGCGGGGCTCGGCGGGTCGACCCGCATCGTCGATATGGACGATGCCGAATGGTCGCGCGTGATCGACATTAGCCTCACCGGGACGTTCCGGATGACGCGCGCGATGCTGCCGCACATGCAGGCCCGCGGCCGCGGCGCGATCGTCAACAACGCATCGGTGCTCGGCTGGCGCGCGCAAGCGGAACAGGCGCACTACGCGGCCGCGAAGGCGGGCGTGATGGCGCTCACGCGCTGCGCGGCGCTCGAGGCGTCGCCGTACGGCGTGCGTATCAACGCGGTCGCGCCGAGCATCGCGATGCACGATTTTCTGAAGAAGTCGGCCCCGGCCGACCTGCTGAATCAACTAGCGTCGCGCGAAGCCTTCGGGCGCGCCGCCGAAGTCTGGGAGGTCGCGAACGTGATGGTGTTCCTTGCAAGCGATTACGCGTCGTACATGACGGGCGAAGTGCTGTCGGTCAGCAGCCAGCACGCATGATGAGCACGACCCTCGACCCCGTGCGCGCGACGCCCCGCGTGTTCGCGCATCCCGGCGAACTCGCGGCGGCCGTCGGCGACACGCTCGGCGCGAGCGCGTGGCTCGCGATCGACCAGATCCGCATCGACGGCTTCGCCGACGCGACCGGCGATCACCAGTGGGTGCACGTCGACCCGGTGCGCGCGAAGGACGGCCCGTTCGGCGCGTGCATCGCGCACGGCTACCTGACGCTGTCGCTCGTCAATCATTTCCTGCCGCAGATCGTGCGTATCGACGGCGCGCGGCTCGGCGTCAACTACGGCTGCGACAGGATCCGTTTCCCCGCGCCGGTGAAGGTCGGCGCGCGCGTGCGCGGCGTCGGCGAGCTGCTGCGCGTCGAGCCGCTCGACGGCGGCGTGCAGGCATGGATTCGCGTGACCGTCGAGATCGAAGGCGAAGCGAAACCCGGCTGCGTGGCCGACACGATCAGCCGTTACTACTTCTAGATTCAGAGAGCCAGCCCATGGAAGACGCAGTCATCGTTTCCGTCGCACGCACGCCGATCGGCAAGGCGTTTCGCGGCATGTTCAACGACACCGAGGCGCCCGCGCTGGGCGGCCACGTGGTGCGCACCGCGCTCGAGCGCGCTGGCGTCGCGCCGGCCGACGTCGACGACGTGCTGATCGGCTGCGCCGCGCAGCAGGGCACGCAGGGCTACAACATCGGCCGCCTGTCGGCGGCGGCGGCCGGGCTGCCGGCATCGGTGCCCGGCATGGCGATCGACCGCATGTGCTCGTCGGGCCTGATGTCGATCGCGAGCGCCGCGCGCAGCATCGGCGCGGGCGATGCGCGGATCGTGGTCGCGGGCGGCGTCGAGTCGATCTCGCTCACGCAGAACAAGCACAAGAACGCGTATCGCGCGCGTTCGCAGGCCGTGCTCGACCACCAGCCGGCCGCCTACATGGCGATGATGGAAACGGCCGAGATCGTGTCGCGCCGCTACGGAATCTCGCGTGCGGCGCAGGACGAATTCGCGCTGCAGAGCCACCAGCGCACGGCCGACGCCCAGGCGGCCGGCCGCTTCGATGCGGAAATCGCGCCGCTCGATGTGCGGCGCGCGCTGTTCGACAAGGAAGGCAACCCGGCCGGCCACGAGGATCTGCGTGCGGCGCGCGACGAAGGCGTGCGCGCCGACACGACGGCCGAACGGCTCGCGGGGCTGAAGCCGTCGTGGAGCGGCGGCAAGGTCGTCGAGCAGGGCGAGTTCGTGACGGCCGGCAATGCGTCGCAACTGTCGGACGGCGCGGCGGCCGTGGTCGTGATGTCGCGCAGCGAGGCGCTACGCCGCGGGCTGACGCCGCTCGGCGCGTTCCGCGGCCTCGCGGTGGCCGGCTGCGAGCCCGACGAGATGGGCATCGGCCCGGTGTTCGCGATTCCGAAGCTGCTCGCGCGCTTCGGGATGACCGTCGGCGACATCGGGCTGTGGGAGCTGAACGAGGCGTTCGCGTGCCAGGCGCTGTACTGCCGCGACACGCTCGGCATTCCCGACGCCCGGCTGAACGTCGACGGCGGTGCGATCGCGCTCGGCCATCCGTTCGGGATGTCGGGTACGCGGATGACGATGCACGCACTGCTCGAAGGCGCGCGGCGCGGCGTACGGCACGCGGTCGTGACGATGTGCATCGGCGGCGGGATGGGTGCCGCCGCGCTGTTCGAGGTCGGCGCATAGGGCACGTCGCGGACATAGCGGCACGTAGCGGACGTAGCGGCACGCGGATGGGCCGTGCCGCACACGCGGCGAACCATTCACGAACGACGATTCGAGGCCTCGGCCATGACCGGCGGCCCGGAGACTTGCAGGCGACGGTCGTCGGCGCGCACGCGCCAACGGCCGTCGAACGCAGAAACAGGAGACAAGCCATGAAACGAACCTTGCCCGGACTCGCGATGTCGGCGCTCGTGCTCGGCGCCGCGCTGTTCGCGTTTTCACCGCGCCCGCTGCCGGCGTTCCCGGTCACCGCGATCCATGCGGACCGGCTGCAGATCAACGGGCTCGCCCGGGCCGGCGCGCGCATCGTCGCGGTCGGCGAACGCGGCGTGATCCTGCTGAGCGACGACTCGGGCGCCCGCTGGCGGCCGGCATCGGTCGCGCCCGACCAGGCATCGACGCTCACGCAGGTGCGTTTCATCACGCCGACGCTCGGGATCGCGGTCGGCCACGACGGCCGGATTGTCCGCAGCGACGACGCCGGCATGCACTGGCATGAAGTGCACATCGACCATGAGCATTCCGATCCGCTGCTGTCCGTGTGGGGTGCGGCGGGCGGCCCGCTGTTCGCGGCCGGCAGCTTCGGCCAGCTGCTGCGCTCGGACGACGCGGGCCTCACGTGGCAGCCGCTGAAGACGCCGGCCGGCGACCGTCACCTCAACGCGATCGTCGGCGACGGCCACGGCAACCTGCTGGTCGCGGGCGAGAGCGGCACGCTGCTGCGCTCGACCGACAACGGTGCCACGTGGGACAAGCTGCCGTCGCCGTACGCCGGTTCGCTGTTCGGCGCGCTGATGCTCGCGAACGGCGACTGGGTCGCGTACGGGATGCGCGGCAACGTGGTGCGCAGCACCGATCGCGGCGCGACCTGGACGCATGTGGACAGCCACGTGCCGGTGTCGTACTTCGGCGCGACCCAGCTCACCGGCGGCGAACTCGTGCTGGTGGGCCAGGGCGGCGCGATCGTCGCATCGCGCGACGGCGGGCTGACCTTCGACGTGCGCAAGCTCGGCGGCGTGCAGAGCCTCGCGGCCGTGCTCGACATGGGCCACGGCGCGCTGCTGCTCGGCGGCGAGGCCGGCGTCGCGCCGCTGGCCGGCGCGCTTGCGTCGACGCCGTCGCCGTCCTGATGCCGGCCGCCCGCAGCGCCGCCTTCCGTTCGTTTCGCATCGTCCGTCCCGACCCGAGAATTCCATGAACGACCTGTCACGTCCTCCTGAAGCCGTTTCCGCGTCGCGTCTCGCCGCGTTCGTCGAGCGCTGCGCCGACACGATCATCCGCCGGCGCAAGCTGCTGATGCTGCTGTGCGTTGCGGTGACGCTCGCGCTCGGCTTGTCGGCCACGCGCCTGAAGCTCGATCCGGGCTTCAACAAGATGATCCCGATGCAGCACCCGTACATGCAGGTGTTCGAGCGCTATGCGGGTGCGTTCCCCGGCGCGAACACGATCCTCGTGAGCCTGCGCTGGAAGGGCGACGGCGACATCTACAACCAGACGTTCATGGACGCGCTGCGCCACGCGACCGACGACGTCTTCTTCATCCCCGGCGTGAACCGCTCGCGCGTGTTCTCGCTGTTCACGCCGAATGTCCACTACACGGAAGTGACCGAGGCCGGCTTTCGCGGCGACGTGGTCGTGCCCGGCCAGTTCTCGAGCGCGAACCCGGACGATCTCGCGAAGGTGCGCCGCAACGTCGCGCGTTCCGGGCAGATCGGCCGCCTCGTCGGCAACGACCTGAAATCGGCGCTGATCCGCGCGGAACTGCGCGAGACCGACCCGGCCACCGGCAAGCGGCTCGACTACAGCGCGGTCGCGCGCCAGCTCGAGGAAATCCGCGCGCGTTATGCGAAGCAGGGCATCGACGTGAACATCATCGGCTTCGCGAAGCTGGTGGGCGACGTCGAGAGCGGCATCGCGGGCGTGATGGCGTTCTTCGCGCTCGCGTTCCTCGTGACGGCCGCGCTGCTGTTTGCCTACACGCGCTCGCTGAAGACCACCGTGCTGGCGCTCGTCGTCGCGCTGCTGCCGGTCGTGTGGCTGCTCGGCGCGCTGCCGCTGCTCGGGCTCGGCATCGACCCGATGTCGATCCTCGTGCCGTTCCTGATCTTCTCGATCGGCGTGTCGCACGCGGTGCAGATGACCAACGCATGGAAGCAGGCGCTGGTGCGCGGCGCGTCGCCCGTCGACGCCGCGCGCGACGCGTTCCGCAAGCTGTTCGTGCCGGGCACGGTCGCGCTGCTGACCAACGCGCTCGGCTTCATGGTCATCATGCGGATCAGGATCGACATCGTGCGCGAGCTCGGCATTACCGCGTGCCTCGGCGTGCTGCTGATGATCGTCACCAACAAGGTGTTCCTGCCGATCCTGCTGTCGTACACGCGCCTCGAACGCGGCACGCTGGCGCGCGCGCAGCGCACGGCGGCGGCCGGCGGCAGCGGGCGGTGGTCGCGCTTCGCGGTGTTCGCGCGGCCGGCGCCCGCGCTCGGCGTGTTCGCGGTGGCGCTGGCGCTGCTCGCGTACGGCACGCTCGAATCGCGCAAGCTGGAGATCGGCGACATCGGCACCGGCGCGCCGGAGCTGCGCGCGAACTCGCGCTACAACATCGACAACGCGGCGATCACGCACCAGTACAACATCGGCGTGGACGTGCTGTCGGTGATCGTCGAGACGACCGGCTTCGACGACGCGTGCCTGCATTACCCGGTGATGAGCGCGATCGAGCGGTTCGAGATGAACATGCGCGGCGTGGCCGGCGTGCAGTCGGTGACGAGCGTGTCGTCGCAGGGCAAGGTGTTCATCGCCGCATTCAACGAGGGCAACCCGCGCTGGGCCGCGCTGCCGCGCTCGAGTGACGGGCTCACGCAAGGCTCCAACGCGTTCGACCCCGACAACGGGATGAACACCGCGAACTGCAAGGCGATCCAGGTCCTGATCTACACGAAGAACCACGAAGGCACGACCATCGCGCACATCGTCGACGAGATCAAGCGTTTCGCGGCCGAGAACCCGACGCCGAACGTCGCGTTCCGGCTCGCGGGCGGCAACGTCGGCGTGATGGCGGCGACCAACGAGGCGGTCGGCGACGCGGAGATCGCGATGCTGCTGTCGATCTTCGGCGCGATCGCGCTGCTCTGCGCGGTCACGTTCCGCTCGTGGCGCGCGGTGCTGTGCATCGTCGTGCCGCTCACGCTCGTGTCGATCCTGTGCAACGCGGTGATGGCGCTTCTCGGCATCGGGCTGAAGGTCGCGACGCTGCCGGTGATCACGCTCGGCGTGGGCGTGGGCGTCGACTACGGGATCTACCTGTACGAACGCCTGCAGCACGACCTCCGCCACGGCGCGACGCTGCCGGACGCATTCGCCGACGCGATGCGCCAGCGCGGCACGGCCGCGCTGTTCACGGCCGTCACGATGTTCATCGGCGTCGGTACGTGGGCGTTTTCCGCGCTGAAGTTCCAGGTCGACATGGGCGTGCTGCTCGCGTTCATGTTCCTCGTGAACCTGTTCGGCGCCGTGTTCCTGCTGCCCGCGCTCGCCGCGTGGCTCGGCGTCGAGCGTGCCGAGCGCCGCGTGCAGCACGCGCATGCGCAGCCGTCGCCGGCGGCTCCGGCAACGCTGAAACCGTCGCCTGCGCTCGAACCCGGCAACCCGGTGCGCTGACCGGCGCCCCCATTTCCCCCGCGCGCGGCCGGCCGCCGCGCGTTGTCCACAAGAGGAGTCAACCCACATGTCCGCACGCCCTTACAAGATCGAAGCCCAGCCGCTCGCGCAGCGCTATGCGCGCGGCTGGCACTGCCTCGGGCTCGCCCGCGACTACAAGGACGGCAAGCCGCACACGCTGAACGCCTTCGGCCGCAAGCTCGCCGTGTTCGCCGATTCGACCGGCAAGGTCAACGTCGTCGACGCGTACTGCCCGCACATGGGCGCCGACCTGAGCCTCGGCACGGTACAGGGCGACAACCTCGTGTGCCCGTTCCACGGCTGGGCGTGGAGCGGCGAAGGGCAGTGCGCATCGATTCCGTATTGCAAGCGGATCCCGCCGAAGGCGCGCATCGGCGCATGGCCGACCTGCGAGGAAAACAACCTGCTGTTCGTCTGGAACGACCCGGAAGGCAACGCACCGCCGCCGGAAGTCGCGATTCCGCGCCTCGACGTGTGCTTCTCCGACGAATGGTCGGACTGGGTCGTCGACAAGATGGTGATCCAGGCCAACTGCCGCGAGCTGGTCGACAACATCTCGGACGTCGCGCACTTCGCGACCGTGCACCGCGCGCCGATCGACTATTTCGCGAACCTGTTCGAGGACCACAAGGCGACGCAGCTGATGGTCGGCCGCAGCGAGAAGCTCGGCGGCGACGCCCTGACCGCGCTGTCGACGTATTTCGGGCCGGCCGTGCACATCACGCAGATGACGGGGCGGAGCGGCGGGCAGCCGATCCACTCGGTGCTGCTGAACTGCCATGTGCCGATCGACATGAACAGCTTCGAGCTGCGCTACGGCGTGATCGTGAAGAAGGTGGCCGGGCTGTCCGACGAGCAGAACACGGAGATCGCGAACGCGTACGTGAAGGAAGCGCAGCGCGCGTTCTACGAGGACGTCGACATCTGGCACAGCAAGACGCGGATCGACAACCCGCTGCTGTGCGAGGGCGACGGGCCGCTATACCAGATGCGCGACTGGTATTCGCAGTTCTACCTGGACGTGGCGGACGTGCGGCCGACGAGCGTCGCGCGCAAGGCGTTCGAGATGCGGATTCGCGAAGGCGATGCGCCGCCGGCGCTGCATCATGTGTTCGAGCCGCGGTAAGAACCGGCGGGCCGTCCGCCGGCCGGAAAGCGGGGGCGCATCGAAATGCGTCCCGTCGGCCGGCAACACCCGCCGCGCAAGGCGCACGCGGCGGGTGTGCTTGTGCGCCGCATCAAAATGTCTTGACGAAACGGCCGCTACCGCGTAGTGTCCATGGCCGAAGTGTTCAAGAAGTTCGATTGCTCATCATTGGCCGCACTCCGTGCGGCGGTCGTTGGTCTCTCCCTCTTTTGAGTCTTTCTGTGCCCGTTGCGGGCGCATGTTCAATTATTCGTATTAAGGAAGTATTTGTGGATACCGGTACCGTCAAGTGGTTCAACGAAACCAAGGGCTTTGGTTTCATCTCCCCGGACAACGGCGGCGACGATCTGTTCGCCCATTTCTCTGAAATTCGCGGCACGGGCTTCAAGACCCTGGCCGAAGGCCAGAAGGTCAGCTTCGAAGTGAAGCGCGGCCCGAAGGGTCTGCAAGCGTCGAACATCACGCCGCAGTAAGCCGCATCGGCAGCGGCCGCCAAACGGTGGCCGCCGTCGGACGGATTGGCGCGCACGGCGCCGCTTCGGCGGCAGCCGGCGCGTTTCCGATGCGCACGACCGATGCATCGCGACATTCACGATGCATCGGTCGTGTCGCCTCCCTCATCGCATGCCTGTATGGCGTGCGACGCAACGCCCTCGCGAAGCGCCCGCCGCTTCGCCAGCGCATCACCGCTTCAACGCATCAACCCGAGCAGACCGCCGCCATGCCTTGCCGGCGCGGTCCCGACTTGCGCGGCGCTTTATGCGCCGCCGCCACCGACCGCCTGAACGCCGCAACGCGCCGGGCTCCGATCGCAAGACAGGCCCATGGCCCGTCTGAACGAACCGATCCCCGGCAGCCTGCCGGCCGCCGTCCCGTTGCGGGACACGGCGCCGGGCAGATCGCCGCGGCTGCGGTCAATTACCTTGTCTGGAGGAATTGGTTTGGCAAAAGAAGAACTGCTGGAACTGGACGGAATCGTCGACGAAGTGCTGCCGGACAGCAAATACCGTGTCACGCTGGAAAACGGCGTCGTGGTGGGCGCGTACGCGTCGGGCCGCATGCGCAAGAACCACATCCGCATTCTCGCGGGCGACCGCGTGACGCTGGAACTGTCGGTCTATGACCTCACCAAGGGCCGCATCAACTTCCGGCACAAGGACGCGAATTCGCCGCGTCCGCAGCGCACCGGTGGGCCGCGTCGTTAAGCGGCAACGATCGGCGCGCAACCGCGTGCCGATCGAATCCCGTCCGGCCTCCACGGCCGGACGAACCGGATGAACGGCCCGTTGCTTGCCGTTTACCGGCCGCCGGCGGCGTCGTCATGCCGCAGCGGCCCACATCGCCTTCGCCGGCCGCTGCTTGTGCGCAACGCTCAGGCAGCCGCGTCCCGCAGGAAATCCTCGATGACCATCGCGAAATACGGCGGGCACTCCTGCATCGGGTAATGCCCGCAATTCGGTATCGTCGCGAGCCGCGCGTTCGGGTGCCACGCCAGGAACGTAGCCTGCATCGCCGCTTCGTCGAGCCCCGGATCCTTGTCGCCGACGATCACCAGGAAGCGCGTGTCGAGCCCGCGGACATCGTCGACGAAATCCGTTCCGGTCAGCATGTCGAGATACGCGAGCCGGCAGGCCGGCGCCACGCGCTCGCGGTTCTGCCGCAGCTTCAGGTCGGCCCAGCGCGCCGACAATCCACCCGTCACGAATCGCATGAGCCGGCGAAACGCATCGTCATCGACGGCCGTGCTCGCGAAGAACGCGCGTGCGTCGTCGTTCAGGCGGTTGCCGGCGGCCGACACCGGGCACACGGCGATCGCGCTCTTGATGCGGGAGGGCGCATCGGCGGCGAGCCGTTGTGTCGCCATGCCCGTCATCGAATGGCCGATCACGTGAAAGCGCGGCCAGCCGAGACGATCCGCGAGCGCGAGGCAGTCGGCCGAGATCTCGTCGACGGTACAGGTACCGCTCAGGTGGATGGATTCGCCGTAGCCGCGCAGGTCGACGAATACGTACGTGAATGCCGATTCGTCGAGATACGGGAGCAGCGCCGCGTAGTTCGTATGGTCGCCGAGCCAGTCGTGCAGAACCATCACGCATTCGGGGCCGGTACCGTGCCGCAGGTAGCCGAGGCCGTCGTGGTCGGCGTTCGGCCCGGAGGAGAGGGTGTCGATACGGTTCATTTCAAGGCGTTTCCTTTTGGTGGGTGAACCAAAACGAAACGCCCTCCCGGCGGACCGGGAGGGCGTCTTGAAAGTGCGTCGATCGTATCGGGCCAATCGGCGAAAGTCAACGTTCGACGTGCCATCCCGCCCAACACGTCGATGCGGCGCGCATTGACCGGCGGTTGTCGTCCGACAGCCGCAACGCGATCGTCAGACCGATGTCGTGACGCGGAAAACCGCGTCGGCCGGCGGCTGACCGCACGCGCGGCGACGCGGTTCGCGTGCGGTTCGCGTGCGGCTTTACGTGCGGGCCGGCGCGGTCGTACACTCGTCGGCAATTCGCGGCCCGCGCCGCGCGTGCGGCTTTCAATTCCTTCAGCGTCTTTCAGCGGGCCAACGGCCGTGCCAGCCGGACTTTCGTCGCGCGACGCCAGGAGGCGCCATGAGTGCAGACGCAGCCCCCGCATCCCCGTCGGTTCAGGACCGCATCCGGCACGTGTTCGTGCTGATGCTCGAGAACCGCTCCTTCGACCACCTGTTCGCGCTGTCGGGCTACCCCGGCATCGTCGCCGCGTCGCCGGGCAACAGCAACGCGTATGGCGGCGCGGTCTATCCGTTCGGCGGCGGCGCGCCCGACCGGATGCCGACCGATCCGTGCCACGAATTCACCGACGTGCTCGAGCAGCTCTGCGGCGCGGGCGTGCCGTTCGTGAAAGGGCAGGCCTATCCGCCGGTTCGCAATACCGGATTCGTGTCGAACTACGCGACGTCGCGTTCCGAAGGCAAGCCGCCGCAGCCGGCCGACGCGGGCAAGATCATGCAGGGCGTCGACATCGCGACGCAGGCGCCGTCGCTGCACGCGCTCGCGAACGCGTTCGTGCTGTGCGACGCGTGGCACGCATCGATGCCCGGGCCGACCTGGCCGAATCGCTTCTTCCTGCACGGTGCGTCGTCGGCCGGGCTCGATCATTCGCCGACCAGGGAAGAAATGGCCGGATGGGACGCGTTCGACGGTTTTCCGTATCCGAAGGGCTCGATCTTCGCCGCGCTCGGCGACGACAACTGGCGCATCTACCAGGACCAGACGGGCAATCCGGTCGGCCACGTGCCGCAGGTGGCGTCGCTGAAGGGCATCAGCTTCTTCGACATCGACGACCTCGCGCATTTCGAGGCCGATCTCGCTACGGGCTATACGGCGCGCTATACGTTCATCGAGCCCGGTTACGGCGACATCGTGCACGGCACCTACCAGAACGGCAGCTCGCAGCATCCGATGGACGGCCTCGCCGGCGGCGACCAGCTCGTCGCGCGCGTGTACAACGCGATCCGCAATTCGCCGGTGTGGAACAGCAGCCTGCTCGTGATCTGCTACGACGAGCACGGCGGCTTCTACGATTCGGTCGGGCCGGGCGCCGCGCCGCCGCCGAACGATGGCGCGGTGGCGACGTTGAACGCGAGCGGCTTCGGGTTCGACGTGTACGGCGTGCGGGTGCCGGCGATCGTGATTTCGCCGTGGGTCGCGGCCGGGCAGGTCGACCATACGACGTACGACCATGCGTCGGTCGCCGCGACGCTCGAGCGGCTGTTCGGCCTGGCGCCGCTGACCGACCGCGACCGTCTCGCGAACGATCTGCTGGCGCTCGTGACGACTACGTGCCGGACGGATTGTCCGCAAAGGATCGGAACATGAGTACGACACCGGACCCGCGCGATGCGCTGCCCGTGCGCGACGGCACGAGCCTGATCGCGTACCTGCACATCCTGAAGAAAGCGCATGCGGCGCTGGTCGGCCATGACAAGGCCCATCGGCGCTTCGGCGAGATCGTGACGCGAGGGCAGGCGCGGCAATACATCGAGGAACTGATGCCGGCGCTGCTGCGGGCGCGCGAAGCGCATCGGCAGCGCAGGCACGGCCGGAAGCATCAATGATGCGGCGAGCGGCACCGATACCGAAGATGCGAGCGCGCACAGCAGCGACGCGACGGTGAAGGGGGCCGTGCCCGCGATGAAGATGCGGCGCCGGCCGTGCAAATCGGCGAGCAGCCGGCCCGTCGGCAGCAGAAGCGAGGTTGCCGCGCTGCCGACGACCCGTTGCACTGCGCCGACGCCCGCGTTCGCTTACGCCACCACCTCCCGCGCCCGCACCATCGTCAGCGCCGCGTCCTCGATCATGTCCTCCTGCCCGCCGACGAGCCGCTGCCGGCCCAGTTCGACGAGGATGTCGCGCGCGGGAATCCCGTACTTCGCTTCCGCACGCTTCGCGAACAGCAGGAACGACGAGTAGACGCCTGCATAGCCGAGCGTCAGCGCATCGCGGTCGAGGCGGATCGGCGAATCCATGATCGGCACGACGAGATCCTCGGCGACGTCCGAGATCGCGAACACGTCGACGCCGGTCTCGATCCCCATCCGGTCGCATACCGCGACGAACACTTCCATCGGCGTGTTGCCCGCGCCGGCGCCGAGGCCGGCCGCGGCCGCATCGATCCGGTTCGCGCCGGCCGCCACGGCCGCGACCGAGTTCGCGACGCCCATCGCGAGGTTGTGATGGCCGTGGAAACCGAGCTCCGTCTCCGGCTTCAGCGCATCGCGCACCTGGCCGATCCGCGCGGTCACGTCGTCGGGCAGCATGTGGCCGGCCGAATCGGTGATGTAGATGCAGTTCGCGCCGTACGATTCCATCAGCTTCGCCTGCACGACGAGCTGCGCCGGCGACGACATGTGCGCCATCATCAGGAAGCCGACCGTATCGAGGCCGAGCGTGCGCGCGAGGCCGATGTGTTGTTCCGATACGTCCGCTTCGGTGCAGTGCGTCGCGACGCGGATCGTGCCGACGCCGAGTTCGTGCGCCATGCGCAGATGCTCGACGGTGCCGATGCCGGGCAGCAGCAGCGCCGATACCTTCGCCTGCTTCAGCTCCGGGATCACGGCGCCCAGGTACGCCTCGTCGGTGTGCGCGGGGAAACCGTAGTTGACCGAGGCGCCGCCGAGCCCGTCGCCGTGCGTGACCTCGATCAGCGGCACGCCGGCCGCGTCGAGCCCGCGCGCGATGTTGCGCATCTGGTCGAGCGTGATCTGGTGGCGCTTCGGGTGCATCCCGTCGCGCAACGACATGTCGTGGACGGTGATCTTCTTGCCTGCAAGTGACATCGTGTGACTCCTCGACTCAAGCGGTGGCGGCCGTCGCGGCCAGCATCTGTTCGGCGAAACGCTCGGCCGTGGCGGCCGCGGCGGCGGTCATGATGTCGAGGTTGCCTGCGTACTTCGGCAGGTAGTCGCCGAGCCCTTCGACCTCCATGAACACCGACACGCGGTTGCCGTCGAACACCGGGCCGTTCTTCAGCGTATAGCCGGGCACGTAGCGTTGCACTTCCTTGACCATCGCATGCACGGACGCGGTGATCGCGTCGACGTCGGGCGGGCCGTCGGTCAGGCAGTGGATCGTGTCGCGCATGATCAGCGGCGGCTCGGCCGGGTTGATCACGATGATCGCCTTGCCCTTGCGTGCGCCGCCGACCTGTTCGATCGCGCCGGACGTCGTGCGCGTGAATTCGTCGATGTTCTTGCGCGTGCCGGGGCCGACCGAGCGCGACGATACCGTCGCGACGATCTCGCCGTATGCGACCGGCTGCACGCGCGACACCGCGTACACCATCGGGATCGTCGCCTGGCCGCCGCAGGTGACCATGTTCACGTTCGCCTGCGCGCTGTCGAGATGCGCGTCGAGGTTCACCGGCGGCACGCAGTACGGCCCGATCGCGGCGGGCGTCAGGTCGATCATCTTCACGCCGAGTGCGGTGAGCTTGTCGGAGTTGTCGCGGTGCACGTAGGCCGACGTCGCGTCGAACGCGATGCGGATCTCGTCGGCGGCGACGTGCGGCAGCAGCCCGTCGACGCCCTTGTCGGTGGTCTTCAGGCCGAACTCGCGTGCCCGCGCGAGGCCGTCGGAGGCCGGATCGATGCCGACCATCCACACCGGTTCGAGCACCGGCGAGCGGCGCAGCTTCACCAGCAGGTCGGTGCCGATGTTGCCGGGCCCGATCAGTGCGCATTTGATTTTCTTCATCAGGATGGTTCCTTTAGATAAAGCGGACGTCGCAACTGCCGATGCCGGAGATATGCATCGACAGTGCGTCGCCGGCCGTGACCGGAATCAGTTTCGCGAGCGAGCCGGACAGCACGATCTCGCCGGCGAGCAGCGGCACGTCGTACGCGGCGAGCGTGTTCGCGAGCCACGCGACCGCGTCGGCGGGATGGCCGAGCGCCGCGTCGCCGCGGCCTTGCGCGACGGGCTCGCCGTTCTTCTCGATCGTCATCTCGCACGCGGCGAGATCGAGCGTGCGCGGGTCGACGCGCGTTTCGCCGAGCACGTATACGCCGCACGACGCGTTGTCGGCGACGGTGTCCTCGATGCGGATCGCCCAGTCGCGGATGCGCGAGTCGACGATCTCGAAGCAGGGCGCGACGGCGGCCGTCGCGGCGATCACGTCGGTGCGGTCGATGCCGGGGCCGCGCAGGTCGCGCGCGAGGATGAACGCGATCTCGCCCTCGGCGCGCGGCGCGATCAGCGAATCGGCGGCGATCGCTTCGCCGGCCGCGTAGTGCATGCCCGACAGCAGGATGCCGAAATCGGGCTGGCGCACGTTCAGCATGTCCTGCACGGCCTGGCTCGTCACGCCGATCTTCTTGCCGACGACCGCTTCGCCGTGTTCGACGCGGCGTTCGATGAAGCGCTGCTGGATGCGGTACGCGTCGTCGAGCGACAGGCGGCGCGCACGGCCCGACAGCGGCGCGACCGGTGCGCGCGCGTGCCATGCGGCGTACAGCTCGTCGCCGAGCGTCGTATGCAGGCGGGAAGACATGAAAGGGCCCTCGAATGGAAATGGCCGCCGTCACGGGCGGCGTCGTGCGCCGGAGCGGGGCTCCGGCGCGTGGGTCGCGCGCATGCCGCGTCGGTCGGTCGATCAGTTGCCCGAACTGCGGATCGCGTCAGGTGAGAAATACGCCTCGTTGAACTGCGGGCTGTTGTCGAGCTTCGGCATCGGGCCTTCGTTCGTCAGGCGGTCGGCCATGTACGCGCCGGAGATCAGGTCGTGGAAGAACACCGCGCTCGGGTAGAACACCTTCGCGTCGTATGCGTACAGCGACGTCGCGACGTTGGTGCGCCACAGCTGGCCGCGCGCGTCGTAGTTGTCCGCGAGCAGCGATTGCCACGAATCCTCGTCGATGTACAGCACGCGCTTCGCGTACTGGTGACGGTAGCCGCTCTTCAGCGTGGCCTGCAGCACCCACACGCGATGCAGTTCGTAGCGGATGTAGCTCGGGTTCTCGTGGCCCTTGGTCAGCAGTTCGCCGTACTTCACCGCGCTGTCCATCACCTTGTAGTTGTTGTACGGCACGTAGATCTCGCGCTTGCCGACGATCTTCCAGTCGTAGCGATCGCCGGGGCCGTTGTACAGGCGGTCGTCGTCGACCGTGCGGAAGCCGCCCGGGCCCTGCGGCTGGTCGTAGCCGTATTCAGGCGCCTGGCGCACGCGCCGCGTACCGGGGTTGTACATCCACGTGCGCGACGAGTTGTCCGCGCCGGCCTTGTCCCAGTTCGTGAAGCCGACGATCAGCGAGCCGCGGTCGGACAGCGGCAGCTCCGTCGCGTTGCGGTAGTACGTGCGGTTGTTCAGGTCGCTCTTCACGTCGTACTTGCCGACGTTGCGCGGCGAGTAGATGTCGTAGCGCACCTTGCCCCACGCGATGTTGCCGTCGGAGTAGACGACCGCCTGGTCGTAGGTGGCCTGCTCGGTGCCGATCGACGACGAGAAGCGCTGGTTCCACAGCAATTCGGCGGCGGTCTTCGGGATCGGATAGGGCACCGTCGGCGGCGCGTTCGTGAGGCCGTTCGCGTCGGACGTCATCGTCGAATCCGGCGCGTACGTGCGAATGTCCTTGTAGACGGAATCCGGATAGCGGAAGTCGCGGTGGGTCGGGTAGACGATGATCTTGAACGTGGCCGGATAGCGCTTGAACATCGCCTTCTGGCCGTCGGTCAGGTGCTCCGCGTACTGCGCCATGTTCTCCGCGGTGATCGTCGCGACCGGCTTCTCGCTCGCGTACGGATCGGGGTAACGGCTGCCGCGCTTGTACTGCACGTCCGGCGGCGTGCCGAGCCACTTGCCCGACCACTCGGGCACGCCGCTGTCCTTGCTCGCGGCGCGCACGGCGCCCATCGGGGTCAACTGGCCGTCGAGCGCCTTCAGGTCGTCCGGCGTGACCTTCGGGTACGACGCCGTCGCGGCGAGTGCGCACGCGGCGATCACCGACGCGCGCAGGAGGGGGAGACGAATTCGCTTCATGACAAATCCTCTTGCTGAGTGACGAGCGGCCGGGCCGCTCAGAAGTGGTAGGTCGCCGTGGCCAGCACGTAGTCGCGATCCGCGAGCGGGCGCGTGACCGGGTTCGGCGAGCCGAGGAACTTCGCATAGACGAGCGACAGCTGCAGGTTGCTCAGGCGCGTGAACGTCACGCCGGCCGTCACGCGGTGGTCGCCCTGGCCCGTCAGCGAGCCGAGCGCGCCGGCGAGCGGCGACGTGCCCGTCAGGTCGTGCGTGTAGGTCAGCGGGACGTCGAGATCCCAGCCGTTGAACACGTTCTTGTAGCTGAGCGTCCACGCGATCTCCATCGCGAGCGCGTTGCGCGAGTTGGCGAGCGTGGTCGACCCGTCGAGCTCGGAGATGCTGCCCGCATGCACGTACGTCAGTTCGCCGATCAGCGACTGCGAATTCGCGAGGAAGCTCGGCCCGATCGAGTAGATGCCGGACAGGTTGGTCTGCAGCACGTTCGCGCGGGTCGACTGCGGGCCCGTCGCGGTATTGACGAGCACCGCCGCGCCCTGGCGGTACGACACTTCGCCCGCGACGTTCACCGGGCCGACCTGCGTCGAGAAGCTCGCGCCGGTCAGCTTGATGTTGCTGAAGTAGGTCTGCTGGTACTGGAGCGTCGGGAAGTACGTGGTGACGACACTCGGGTTCATGTCGTTGTAGTGCAGGTGGTACAGGCCCAGCTCGGTGTCGCCGAGCACGCGAAAGCGCGCGCCGATCCCCCACTGGTTACGTGCGCTCGGCTTGTCGTCGGGGCCGCGCGGAATGATCATCCCGCCCGGGCCGATGATGAACTGCGCGCCCGGGCCCGTTACGTCGGAGTAGCTCCAGTACGTGCCGGGCGCGGTCAGCCGGTTCTGCTGGTACGAGAACTGGTAGTAGCCGAGCAGGCTGAAGTTCGGCGTGATCTGCCACTGCGTCGAGATCTGCGGCACCGGCAGCAGGATGTCCTTCACCTCGGCGCCGGCCATGTACGACTTGGTCGCGTCGGACGGCCCCTGTGCACCCGCGATGTTCGGGAAGAACAGGCTTTCGCCCCACGCGACCACTTGATCGCCGACCTTCACGTTCAGGCTCGTCGAACCGATGTGGAACGTGTTGTATGCATACGCGGCGAGCAGCGTCGTGTGGCCGCCCGACCAGTAGCGCGCGTCGCTCGTGAAATTGTTGTACTGGCCCGACTGGTTCACGGTGCCCGGCGCGTCGTTGTAGTTCGGGCGGCGATAGGCCTGGTCGTAGAACGTGTCGGCACGCACGAACACACCCCAGTCGTCGTGCTTCAGGTTCACTTCGCCGAGCAGGCTGACCTGGTTCTCGATCAGCTTGTTCTTCGCGAAGTTGCGGTCGCCGTCGTCGCCGTTGATGTTCGCCGGCGTGAGGAGATTGCCGCTCGGTGCGCGGGTGCGCATGCCGAGGCCGTAACTGAGCGTGAACGTGTAGTCCAGCGTCGTGTCGGCGCCCAGCTCGATCGTGCTGCCGGCGTGCGCGCCGGGAACGGCGCACGTCAGCAGCGCGGCGGCCAGCGTCGACAGCGTGGCGGTGGCCCGCTTGTCGGTACGGCGCGAAATCCGTTGTTGCATGGTGTCTCCTCTTGGGGGTATCGACGACGGTCGACTATGTGTTGTCGTGAGAGGCAGAGTAGGGAGATCGCGGTAGCAGGGAATCGTCAAAATGAACTAGATGACTTCCCTAGGACTGGCAACGATCGCGCGACGCCGCGTGCGCGACGCGTGTCATCGCGCGTTCGCCTGTGCCGCCGACAGGAACGCAGGCCGTTCGCCGCCGCCGTCGAGCCGCAGGTTCGCGCCCGACGTGTACGACGCGTCGGGCGACGCGAGAAAGAGGCACGCGGAGGCAACGTCGTCGGGTGCCGCGAGGCGGCCGGCGGGAATCGTCGCGCGGATCGCGTCGAGCGCATCGTCGTCGCCGTAGTGGCCTTCGGTGGCCGATTCCGTCTGCACGAGGCTCGGGCTGATCGCGCACACGCGCACCCGCGGCGCCCACTCGACCGCGAGCGACGTGACCGCATTGACGAGGCCCGCTTTCGCGGCGCCGTACGCGGCCGTGCCGGGCGACGGCCGCGATGCGCTGACGCTCGCGATGAACAGCATCACGCCGCCTTCGGGCTGCGGCTGCATGATCGCGTTCACGCGCTGCGCGAGCTGCAGCGGCGCGATCAGGTTCAGCCGCACGATCGATTCGGTGAAGCGCGGCGACGCATCGGCCGCAAGCGCGAACGGCGAGCCGCCCGCGTTGTTGACGAGCACGTCGAGGCCGCCGGCCTCCGCGCGGATCGTCGCGAGCATCGCGTCGACCTGCTCGATGTCGCGCAGGTCGGCCGCGACGAATGCCGCCTTGCGGCCGCCGGCCGCGGGCGGCGTGTCGGGCGCGCTGCGTCCGCAGACGAACACGCGCGCGCCCGCCGCGAGAAACCGTTCGGCGATGCGCCGCCCGATGCCCTTGGTGCCGCCCGTCACGAGCACCGTCTTGCCGCTGTAGTCGAATCCGTTCATCGTCTGCCTCCGTTTCGGTGGGCCGATGATAGGAAGAAGCGCGCGCGGCTTCGTAGTCTGAAAGGATGATGCCGGCCGGCGCCGGCGACGCAATCATCGTGGTCAGGCATCCATCGAACGACGAAGGAGACAACCCGCGATGACGATCCCCACGACGCCGCCGGCCGGCATCTTCACCGACGTGCCGGGCGGCCTGCGCCTGCACCATTACGAGGCGGGCAAAGGCCGGCCCGTGGTGTTCATCCACGGCAGCGGCCCGGGCGCCAGCGGTTTCAGCAACTTCAAGCACAACGTGCCCGCGTTCGCGGCGGCCGGCCATCGCGCGATCGTCGTCGACCTGCCGGGCTACGGGCAGTCGTCGAAGCCGTCCGACGTCGCCTATACGCTCGATTTTTTCGTCGGCGCGCTGCATGCGCAACTGGACGCGCTCGGGATCGGGCCGGCCGTGCTGCTTGGCAATTCGCTCGGCGGCGCGATCGCGCTCAAGTACGCGCTCGATTACCCGGACGAAGTCGACGGGCTGATCATGATGGCGCCGGGCGGCGTCGAGGATCGCGACACTTATTTCCGGATGGAAGGCATCCAGCGGATGGTGAAGCTGTTCACCAATCGCCAGATGAATGACGACACGATGCGCGAGCTGCTCACGCTGCTCGTGCACGATCCGGCGATCGTCACCGACGCGCTCGTGGCCGAGCGGATGAAGGTGTGCGTCGAGCAGCCGACCGAAGTGCTCTCGACGATGAGCGTGCCGAACCTGACCGGTGCGCTCGGCGACCTGCGCTGCCCGGTGCTGGGTTTCTGGGGAACGGACGACCGTTTTAATCCGGTCGGCGGCGCGCTGAAATTCCTCGAACACTGTCGTGACGCGCGCTTCGTGCTGATGAACCGGTGCGGCCACTGGGTGATGGTGGAACACGCCGACTATTTCAATCGGGAATGCCTCGATTTTCTTGCGGCGCGGAATACGCGATAACGCCGGATGCCCGCGAGGGCCTGCCCCGATGCGGGCGGGCCGTCTGATCACATACATGGAGACGACATGAAGCTCATCGAAGACCTGTTCGACCTGCGCGGCAAGGTGGCCGCGATCACCGGCGGCGCGCGCGGCATCGGCGCGGAGACCGCGCGCACGCTGGCCGCGGCCGGTGCGAGCGTCGCGATTCTCGACGTGCTGTCGCAACCGGCGGAAGCGCTCGTCGAGGAGATCCGCGCGCAGGGCGGCCAGGCCGCGTTCTGGTCGCTCGACGTGACGCAGGAGGCCGACGTGGCACGCGTGTTCGGCGAGATCGTCGCGCGCTTCGGGCGCCTCGACGTGCTCGTGAACAACGCGGGCATCGAAGGCCACAACGTGCCGACGCACGAGCTCACGCTCGCGCAGTGGCAGCGCGTGCAGGACGTGAACGTCAACGGCGTGTTCCTGTGCACGCGTGCCGCGATTCCGCATATCGACGCGGCCGGCGGCGGGTCGATCGTGAACCTGTCGTCGATGTACGGGATCGTCGGCGGGCCCGACGTGCCCGCGTATCACGCGTCGAAGGCCGCGGTGCGGATGATGGCGAAGGTCGACGCGATGCTGTACGCGGCGAAGAACATCCGTGCGAACTCGGTGCATCCCGGCTATATCCGTACGCCGATGCTCGAGGAAGCGTTCCGCCAGATGGGGCAGGACCCGGACAACGTGTTCGGTTATCTGCAGACGCACGTGCCGATGGCGAAGATCGGCAGCCCGCGCGACATCGCGGCCGGCATCCTGTATCTCGTGTCGCCGGCCGGCCGTTATGTGACGGGCGCGGAGCTCGTGATCGACGGCGGTTATACCGCGCGCTGACGCGGCGATCGCACCACAAGGGGGACGCGCAGTTGAAAGTGCTCGTGGCAGTGAAACGCGTGGTCGACGCGAACGTGAAGGTCGGCGTGAAATCCGACCGGACGGGCGTCGACATCGCGAACGTGAAGATGTCGATGAACCCGTTCGACGAGATTGCGGTGGAGGAGGCCGTGCGGTTGAAGGAGGCCGGTGTCGTGACCGAAGTGGTCGCGGTGTCGGTCGGCGTCGCGCAGGCGCAGGAAACGCTGCGCACGGCGCTCGCGATCGGCGCGGATCGCGCGATCCTCGTCGAATCGAACGACAGCGTCGAACCGCTGGGCGTCGCGAAGGTGTTGAAGGCGCTGGTCGACAAGGAACAGCCGTCGCTCGTGATCCTCGGCAAGCAGGCGATCGACGACGATTCGAACCAGACCGGGCAGATGCTGGCCGCGCTGGCGGGTTTGCCGCAGGCGACGTTTGCATCGAAGGTGGGGGTGGCCGACGGGCGTGCGACGGTTGCGCGCGAAGTCGACGGCGGCGCGGAAACGCTGTCGCTTCGACTGCCGGCCGTGGTGACCACCGACCTGCGTTTGAACGAACCGCGCTACGTGACCTTGCCGAACATCATGAAGGCGAAGAAGAAGCCGCTCGAGATCGTGCAGCCCGGCGACCTTGGCGTGGATGTGACGCCGCGTTTGAAAGTGCTCAACGTGAACGAGCCGCCGAAGCGCGCAGCCGGCGTGAAGGTGCCGGACGTGCAGACGCTGGTCGCGAAGCTGAAGACCGAAGTCAGGGTGCTGTAACAGGGAACGCAACGAAATGACGATTCTGGTAATTGCGGAACACGACAACGCGTCGATCAGGGCGGCGACACTCAATGCGGTGGCGGCTGCGCGGGTGCTCGGTGCGGCAGGCGGCGGTGACGTGCATGTTCTGGTCGCGGGCCACAACGCGCAAGCGGCGGCCGACGCGGCCGCGAAGATCGCAGGTGTGTCGAAGGTGTTGCTGGCCGATGCGCCGCAACTCGAAGCAGGTCTCGCGGAAAACGTCGAAGCGACCGCGTTGAACATCGCGAAGGACTATTCGCATATCCTCGCGCCGGCGACTGCGTACGGCAAGAACGTCGCGCCGCGTATCGCCGCGAAGCTGGACGTCGCGCAGATCTCCGAGATCACGGCGGTCGTGTCGGTCGACACGTTCGAGCGCCCGATCTACGCGGGCAACGCGATCGCGACGGTGCAGTCGGGCGACCCGGTCAAGGTCATCACGGTGCGCGCGACGGGTTTCGATCCGGTGGCGGCGGAAGGCGGCAGCGCGTCGGTCGAGAAGATCGAGGCAGCGGCAGACGCCGGCAAGTCGCAGTTCGTCAGCCGTGAAGTGACGAAGCTGGACCGTCCGGAACTCACCAGCGCGAAGATCATCGTGTCGGGCGGCCGTGGTCTGGGCAGCGGCGAGAACTACACGAAGGTGCTGGAGCCGCTGGCCGACAAGTTGAGCGCGGCACTCGGCGCATCGCGCGCGGCAGTCGACGCCGGCTACGTGCCGAACGACTACCAGGTCGGCCAGACCGGCAAGATCGTCGCGCCGCAGCTTTACATCGCGGTGGGCATCTCGGGTGCGATCCAGCATCTGGCCGGCATGAAGGATTCGAAGGTGATCGTCGCGATCAACAAGGACCCGGAAGCACCGATCTTCAGCGTGGCCGACTACGGCGTGGTCGGCGACCTGTTCACGCTCGTGCCGGAAGCGGTCGCGGCGCTCTGACGATGCCGCTGTTCGAATTCAACGGGATGCGGCCGCGCGTCGATCCGTCCGCGTACGTCGACCCGAGCGCGGTCGTGATCGGCGACGTGACGATCGGCGCACGCTGCTACATCGGCCCGCATGCGAGCCTGCGCGGCGACTTCGGCGCGATCGTCGTCGAAGACGGCAGCAACGTGCAGGATGGCTGCGTGCTGCACGTCGGGATCGGCGAGACGTGCCGGCTCGGCGTCAATAGTCACATCGGCCACGGTGCGATCGTGCATGGCGCGACGCTCGAACCCGACACGATGATCGGAATGAATGCGGTCGTGATGGACGGCGCGACCATCGGCGCCACGACGATCGTCGCCGCGTGCGCATTCGTGAAGGCCGGCTACGACGTGCCGCGCGGCGTGCTGCTCGCGGGCATGCCGGGGCGCGTCGTGCGTCGGCTGAGCGACGCGGAGATCGACGCGAAGGCGAACGGCACGCGGATTTATCAGCAGCTGGCGGCGGATTGCCTGAGGACGATCAGGCGGATCGACGCGTGAGCGAAGGGCATCCGGGGGCAGGATGCGACGGATTGCCGGGCAGGTTGCCGTTGCCGTAAGATCGGCACTGGCTTTCCACCGGCATTCGCGTCACATGAAAAAGAACGTCCGTTTGCGGCTCACGGTCATCGCGTCGGCTTTTGCTGTCTACAGCGTTTATATGCACATCCAGCAGTTCATCAGCGGCTGCGTGTGGGTCAGGGGCCATCAGCGCTGCAGCTTCGAAAACAGCGCGAATTTCGAAGGCTGGATGGATCTCGACCTGATGATCGCCTGTTGCTGGGTCGCCGCGGCGGTGGTGGGCTGGATTTCCGTCGTGCAGGCCACGAAGAAGCCGGGTTGAAGGCAGGCACTTCCGTCGCGCGAATCCGGTTTCTGTCAATCCGTGACAACGATCATCGGCGCCGCGCCGTCCGCGATCGACACGCATGTGCGGCTGCTCGAGGAGGCGATCGGCGAATCGTCGCTCGAGCGCGCGCCGCGCTGACGCCGGCCGGCAAGATCCTGCGGGCACCCCCTGCGCAAGACGCCGCCGGAATGCCGGCAGGTCGACCCCGTGTTCCGCCCCCATTCGATCGGGACGATGAAGCGCGTTGCCGGCGCAAGCGAAAGCATCGCGATCCTGAGCAAGTTCGATATCACCGCGTAGTACCGTCAGAGATTCCGATTTTCCGGCCGATCCGCGATTCCGCGTTTCGCCGCGACGTGCTTGCGCTCGCGCGCCGCGAGCGGCACGGCCTGCTGCCGGCCGGCGTTGTGCTTTTCCCCTCCGCGCCGGGATAATGATCCGGCGTCGCGCGCGATGCGCGAGGGGAGGCTCCCATGCAATTTCCGACGGGTTCGGTGGTCGCGCTCAGTTCGGCCGCCGCGACGATGTTTTCGATGGGCATGCTGTTTCTCGGCTACTGGGGATTGCACGAGCCGTTGCCCTGGCGGTTCGGCGATTACGTCGTGATCGTGCTCGCGCTCGCTGGTTTCGCGTGCCTCGCCAGCGTGCCGTTCCTCGCGACTTCGCCGATGAAGACCGCCGGCGACGAGTCGCGGATGCTCGTCGCGCGGCGCGTGTTTCTGTGCGGCGCAAGTGCCGTGTGGTGTGCGATCGTCGCGTCGCTGGTCGTGTGACGTGCGAGCGTGACGTCTCGACCCGAGCGGCCGTCCGCGAGCCGGTCGACGCGTCATGCGCGACACCGGAATTCGCGGGTTTTCCCCGTCGTATCGGTCATCCGTTCCCGCTTTGATTTCCCCGATGCCGTGCACTAGATTCGAAGCATTCATGTGTGTTACAGCGCGCGAGGTGAAGCCATGACGCCGTGGGAGATTCAGGGTACCGAAATGATGAGCTGCAATTGCTCATACGGATGCCCTTGCCAGTTCAATGCACCGCCGACCCACGGCGGATGCGAAGCAATGGGTGCGATTTCGATCGACAGCGGCCACTACGGCGACGTGGTGCTCGACGGCGTCAGGATCGCGGTCGTGTTTCAGTGGCCGGGCGCGGTCCACGAAGGCCGGGGCAAGTGCCAGCCGATCGTCGACGAGCGCGCGAGTCCCGCGCAGCGCGAAGCGGTGCTGAAGATCATGACCGGTCAGGATACCGATCCGTTTGCGACGATGTTCGCGGTATTCGCGTCGACGCTCGAGCACGCGTTCGAGCCGATCTTCACGAAGATCGATTTCGACGTCGATGTCGATGCGCGGCACGGCCGGATTCATGTCGACGGCGTGTTCGACGTCGCGGGCGATCCGATCCGCAACCCGGTGACGGGCGCCGAGCATCGCGCGCGGATCGACCTGCCGAACGGTTTCGAGTACGAACTCGCCGAGATCGGTTCGGGCACCGGGCGCTCGCAAGGCAACATCGTGCTGAACCTCGACGGAACCTATGCGCAGTTCGCGCGGCTGCACCTGAACAACCACGGGCTGATCCGGCATCGCGCGGCGGCATGACTCCGTTCGACATCTGGCTCGGGCGCGAGCGCGTCGTCACGCTGCTCGGCATGGCCGCGCTCGTCGGCGTGTGCTGGTTCTACCTGTGGACCGGCGCGGGCACCGGCATGTCGGCGCTGCAGATGACGGCGATTGCGCTCTTTCCGCATCGGCTGGCGGGCGACACGGGCAGCATGGATCCGTCGCTGCCGACCGTGATCGCGATGTGGTGGGTGATGATGATCGCGATGATGACGCCCAGCGCGGCGCCGCTCGTGATGCTGTACCGGCGCGTGCTCAGGCATCGCGGCGCGGACGGCGCGGCGGCCGCGTTGACGTCGATGTCGCTGCTGGCCGGCTATCTGGCCGCGTGGTTCGCGTTCTCGGTCGGCGCGGCGTTGCTCCAGGAATTGCTGCAGCCGGCCGGGCTGATCTCCGCGATGATGCTGTGGTCGAAGAGTGCGGTGCTTTCCGCGGCCGTGCTCGCGCTGGCCGGGCTCTATCAATTCTCGCCGCTGAAACGTGCATGCCTTCGGCAATGCCGCGCGCCGGCCGCTTTTCTGGTTGCGCACTGGCGTCCGGGCATCGCCGGCAGTTTCCTGCTCGGTGCGCGACACGGGATGTATTGTGTCGGGTGCTGCGGGTTGCTGATGGCGCTGCTGTTCGTCGGCGGCGTGATGAACGTCGTGTGGATCGCCGCGCTGTCGGTGTTCGTGTTCGCGGAAAAAATCCTGCCCGGCGGCGAGCGCGCCGGGCGCATGCTGGGCGTCGTGCTGATCGCATGGGCCGGTGCGACGTTGTTCGTTTGAGCCGGGCGTCCGCGTCGCGGCTTCGATGAACAACGGGAATGTCTTCGGAGCCGCGGGGGACGATCGATGAAGACCTGCTTTCACGCGTTCGCCGCGTGGTGCGCGGCGGCCGTCGTTGCGATGCCGGCGTTCGCGGGCAGCGACATGCCTGCGATGAGCATGGGGCGTTCGACGATGTCGGCGCCGGATGCGGCGCTGACCGATGCCGAGGTCAAGGAGATCGATGCCGGGCGTGGGCTGGTCATGTTGAAGCATGGCGCGCTCGACAACGTCGGGATGCCGCCGATGACGATGGCGTTCAAGGTCGGCGATGCGGCGATGCTGACGTCGCTTCATGTCGACGACAAGGTCAGGGTGCGCGTCGAAAGCGTGAACGGCACGCTTACGATTGTGAAGATCGTGAAGCGTCGGTGACGACGCGGGGCATGTGCAATGTGCCGGGACCGGCGGTGTGCGGTCCCGGCCGTTTTTTTGGAGTCGTGCTACGTAACGCCGGATCGGTGTTACGTCGGTGCTGCCGGAACGCACGGCCGGATCGAGCGCCGCGGGTGGCGGCGCGGGCGATGTGCTGCGCGGGAGTGTGGCGTCGGCAGGGGCGCTGCGGTGCGTCGGCGGGATCGTTACAGGAACCGACGGGTATGGCACGGTAGATGCTTGCAGGAAGGATCGCGCTGAATTGCGGACGGGGGCTTCCATGCAAAATCATTTCATCAAGGCGAACGTTGCGCTCGCCGCCATTGCCGCGGCGTGTGCGCTGGCGGCTTGTGGCGGCAGCGATGTCACGGCGCCGAAGCCGGGTGGCAACAACATCGGAACGAGTACGAGCGGGACGGGCGGCACGAGCGGGACCAGTGGCACGAGCGGAACCAGTGGCACGAGTGGGACTAGCGGCACGAGCGGCACGAGTGGGACTAGCGGCACGAGCGGCACGAGTGGGACTAGCGGCACGAGCGGCACGAGTGGGACTAGCGGCACGAGCGGCACGAGTGGGACTAGCGGCACGAGCGGCACGAGTGGGACTAGCGGCACGAGCGGCACGAGCGGAACGAGCGGAACGAGCGGAACCAGCGGAACCAGCGGAACCAGCGGAACGAGCGGAACGAGCGGAACGAGCGGAACGAGCGGGACCAGCGGCACCAGCGGCACCAGCGGCACCAGCGGCACGAACGGAACCGGCGGCACAAGCGGCACCAGCGGAACTCCCGGCACGAACGGCATCATCAGTTCCGTCGGCGTGGTCGTCATGGATGCCGGCGCCACGATCAGCGGCGTGAGCCCGCCCGGAGTCGGCAAGGGCGTGACCACCGGCCTCGGCAACACGGTCACGGGCGTGGGCACGATCATCAGCGACACGTCGAACGCCGTGAGCAACGGCATCGGCCAGACTGGCTTCACGGCGAACCCCGTCGGCACGACGGTCGCCGGGCTCGGCTCCATCGTCGGCTCGGTCGGCAATCCGGTCGCCGGCCTCGGCGACACGGTGAAGGCGCTCGGCACCGGCCCGCTGTCGCCATTGGCGCCGCTCACGACACCGGTCGGCGGCCTGCTCGACACCGTGTCCGGCGGCATCAAGGCGGGCGGCACCATGCTCGGCTCGGCCCTGTCGTCGGGCCCGGTCCAGCAGACGACGCAGGCGATCAGCACGGCGATCACGCCGCTCGTCACGACCGTCGGCCGGGTCACGCAGCAGGTCGGCACGGCGACCGGCCTCGGACAGCCGGTCGCGGGCCTGCTCGGACAGATCGGCGGCGCGATCACGTCGGCGGGATGGAAGGTGACGTCCACGTCGCCCCAGCCGCTGGTCGGCGGCGTCGGCGGGCTCGTTCGCGCGGTCGGCAACACCGTGACCAACGTGGGCGGCCTCGTGAACCCGAGCGGCGCGAACGGCGCGGTGCCGGTGGCGGGCCTGGTGACGAGCGTGGTCGGCGGCATGCCGGCGACCGTTCGCAACGGTTCCGCGACCGGCGCGGACGGCGGCTCGCCGCTGGGTGCGCTTGCCAATCCGCTCGCGCCCATTACGGGGCTGGTGGGCGGCCTGCTTGGCGGCGTGGCCGGCAAGTAGCCGATCGGTGCGGATCGTCACGGCGGTAACCGGCCAGATGAAGATTGGCCTCCGGTTACCGCCGGCCGGGTTTCTTGATGGTCTCCCGCGGAAAGCGGAGCGGGCGGGGCCGCTCGATGCGTCAATCGCGAACGATGTCGCGCGGCGACGGCGGCCGCGCCAATCCGCGTGCGGGCAGCGGTGTCGACATCACGATCGACGTGCGTGTTTCGCCGTACAGGTTGATGCGTTCGATCAGTTGTTCGAGATGGGTCATGCTGATCGCGACGAGTCGCATCACATACGAGTCCGCGCCCGTCACGTGATGGCATTCGACGACTTCGGGAATCGTCTCCAGCAACCGGAGGAATTTCGCTTTCGCCGGTTGCGGCACCGTGATGCCGATCAGCGCGCTGACCGGATAGCCGGCGGCGGCAGGATTGATCCGCGCGGTGTAGCCCTCGACGACGCCGGCCGCTTCGAGGCGCTTCACGCGCTCCGTCACCGCCGGCACCGACAGGTGCACCTGGCGCGCCAGCTCCGTGTAGCTGATGCGGCCGTTGGCCTGCAACAGCGCCAGTACCTTCCAGTCCAGATCGTCCATCGCGGTGGAATTTTTTAAGGTGGAACCGCCATTTTTCCTTAAAAACCGCATTCAGCGATGACCGGACTTTCCCTACGATGCCTGTTCAACGCGTCATATGTCGCAAGGAGCAGGCGATGCTGTTCATCAAGTCCGTCGTAATGGGGCTGTCGATCGCGGTGCCGGTCGGCCCGATCGGCATGCTGTGCATCCAGCGCAGCCTGAGCCGCGGCTTTCAGGCGGGATTCGCGACGGGCGTCGGCGCCGCGTGCGCCGATGCGATCTATGGCCTGCTCGGTGCGCTCGGCATCGCGGGTATCGTCACGGCGTTCCCGATGCTGACCGTCGGGTTGAAAATCGCTGGGGGCGCATTCCTCGTGTGGCTGGCGTGGACCATCGCGCGCCAGGCGCCGGCCGCGTCGACGGCGCAACGCGACCTGCCGCGCACGACCGTCCTGCGCGATTTCCTGACGACGTTCGGTCTGACGCTGTCGAACCCGATGACGATCCTGTCGTTCGTCGGGATCTTCGCGGCGCTCGGCCCGCTGTCGGGGGCGCGGGAAGGCGCGATGTGGCCGGCCGTGGCGCTGATGGTCGCCGGTGTGTTCATCGGCTCCGCAACGTGGTGGCTGTGCCTGAGCGGTACGACCGCCGCGCTGCGCACGCGGATGTCGTTCGGGTTCATGCACGGGCTGTCGCGCGTGTCGGCCGTGGTCGTCGCGGGGTTCGGCGTGGTTCAGGTGGTCGCGGGCGTGCGCGGCGTCGTTTAGGTCGATGCGTCGCGCGCAATGCGCTGCGACCGGATCGCGTCGATAGTCGTCCGGATATGCGCGAGCAACTCGAGTAACACCGCCTTCCTGAAAAACTGGTTCATCCGCGTGCTGACGACGAGATCGGACGGCAACGCGTCGATCGCACGCTGAACCGACAGCAGATCGTCGGCGAGCCGTGCCAGCGCAGCGCGATCGAGCGTGCTCACGGCAACCGCGATCTCGTCCGGCCAGAAACCGAATGCGTCGATGCCGCAGCATGCGGCGACACAGTCCGTCTCCAGTGCATCGATCAACGACATGACCGCGGCCAGACAGGGATCGATCGCGACCGCCTGCGCCTGCCTGCCCGACAGATCGCCGAATTCGATCCAGCGATCCGGGCCGATGCCGATGTCGTCCTTGTGGGGTTTGCCGTTCATCGTCCGACGCTCGACGGATTCAATTCAATGCAGGCAAATGCGCACGCACGAAGCGCGCGATTTCCTGGCCCAGTTCCATGTCCTCGGGTGCGCCCATGAACCCGCCATGCGGCATGCCTTCGAACAGGTGAAGCTCGGTCGGCACCTGCGCACGCCGCAATGCGCGGTGCAGGCGGACCGCGTTCGACAGGAACAGGTCGCGTGTGCCGCTCTGGATGAAGGTCGGCGGGAAACCGGCAGCGAAATCGCCGAACAGCGGCGACAGATACGGATGCGCGAGATCGGCGCCGTTCGCGTAGAGCAGGTTGTTCGGCATCAGCGACGTCGGCAACACCACGTCGACGAGGCGGTTGGTTTCGAAGCTGTCGCCGGATTCGGTCAGGTCGACTTCCGGCGACAGCAGCACCAGCGCGGCCGGCAGCGGCAGCCCTTCGTCGCGGGCGCGCAGCACCATCGCGGCGGCGAGGTTGCCGCCCGCCGAGCGCCCGCCGATGACGATGTTTTTCGGTGCGTAGCGCTCCAGCACGTACGCATACGCGGCGATGCAATCGTCGAGTGCGGCCGGATACGGATGTTCGGGCGGCAGGCGATAGTCGACGCCGTAGCATCGAATGCCGAGCCGGTCGGCTTGCATCTGCGCGCCGGCGCGGCATGCGGCGCCGCCGCCGAGAATCAGCGCACCGCCATGCAGGTCGATGTACGCGCATTCGCCGGAAGCCACTGCCTCGGGCGTGGCGACGTGCACGTCCGCGGCGCCGGCCCGGATCGTCTCCACGCTTGAACGCAGATGACCGCCGAGCTGCTCGATGGCCGTCGCGTAGTGCGCGTCAGCGGCCGCCTTCACGCGCATCCATGCGTCGAAATCGTCCGGGGCAGGCATCACGTGCAGCGCGTTCAGCGGCACGCCGTCGCTGCCGACCAGCCGTTGCAACGCGGCTCGCGCCTCTTCGCTGATCGAGGCCGGGAAGGGGACGACACGGCTCGGCAGGACCACGCCGTCGGGTTGGTCTTTCATCGATTCAGCTCCGTTGGGCGAGTCATGCGGCGCAAGGCCAGTGGCGCAGCATCACGTCCAGCGCATCGAGACTGCGCAACCACGACGCGTCGGAAGCCGGTGCACTGTGCGAGAACCCGCCGGCGCTTTCGAGTGTGACGTAGCCCATGAAAAAGCCGCCGAGCAGGCGGATCGCATGCGGCTGCTCGGCTTCCGGCATGTCGTAGCCGCGCAGCACGGCCGAGGTCATCCTGACGAGCCGGCCGCCGGCGCTTTCAGTGGCGCGCTCGACGCTCAGCGGGTGGCGCGCGGCTGCAAAACGGCCGGGGTGCTCGCGCGCGTAGTCGCGATAGACGTTGGCGAGCGCTGTCAGCGCGTCCTTGGCGGTACGGCCGGCCAGTGCTTCGGTTGCGCGATCGGCGAGTTCCCTCAGCGCGAAGAGTGCGATCCGGCTCTTGAGGTCGTCGAAACTCGGGACATGGGAGTACAGGCTGGCGAGCTTGACGTCGAAGTGACGCGCGAGCGCTGCGCCGGTCAGGTGCTCGAAGCCGGTCTCATCGGCGAGCTGTGCGCCGGCTTCGACGAGTTTGTCCAGGGTGATGCCGGCGCGTGCCATGACGGATGCTATTCAAGTTAGTCGAGAGGCTAATTGTATTAGGTTTTATGGGGTTGTCAATTTCCCGGGCGTGCCGGTTCTGCCTGTGCGTCATTGGGGTGACGTGTTCCGGTGCGTCGAAGCGCTATGGCTTCATGTGATCGGGGATGGCCGCTTTGGTCGGGTGTCGTGCGTCAGGAAGCGGAGACAAACATGTGCCGGGCATGTAAGCCATATCCACCCGGCTGTCGCGGCGATCGGGATCTGCGTCGTCTGCGCATCACCTGTTCCGACGGGTGGCCCGTTGATGCCCGCACGATGCCCGTACCTGCCGTACAAGGGCCGTAGAGGGCGGAATTACCCAGCCACGCTTGCTGACGTTGCATCGCGTAGCGACTTGGGCGTCCGCCCCGTTCGCGACGATTACCCCAGCTCGAACGACGTCACCCCGAACACGCGATCGATTGCAATCGGCGGCGCGTCTTTCGTGTACATCCGCGCGGTTTCGAAGACGCTCGTCATGCCGTGCCGTTCCGCCAGCGCGACGGCTGCGGGGTTCGTTTCCGGCACGTCGAGCACGATGACCTCGCCGGGCATGCGCGCGGCCAGCGCGCGAAACAGCCCGGTGGCAACGCCTGCGTCGTCGGCGAACAGCGGGCCGACCTTGCAGCCCGCCTTGCAGCGGCGCACGACACCGTATCCGGCGATACGGCCGGCGTCGACGGTCACGAGCGCCACGGCATCCGGCTGCGCGATCCACGCGGAGACGAAACGCGTGCGTGCCGCTGGAAAGCACTGGCGGTCGTAGGCGAGCAACTGCTCGAACGGCACGTCGGCCGCGGCTGTCACGTGCGCGCACCCGATGCCGTCCACGCGCCCCTGATAGCGGATGTTGCGGTACGCGAGCGCGAATCCGGACTTCCGGTAGTTCGCCTGCTGGGCCACGACACCATCGAGCCCGATGTTGCGATCGGCGAGGTAACGCATGCCGTGCTGCCAGATTCGGATGCCGAAGCCCTTGCGGCGAAACCCGGGTTTCACGATGTAGAGGCCGATGAAACCAAAGCGTTCGTCGTAGGCGACGGCGGCGAGGCACGCGACGGGCTCGCCGCGCCAGACGCCGACGAAGAACCCGGCCGGGTCCGCTTCCCCGAAACAGGACGGATCATGCAGGCCGGGGTTCCAGCCTTCCGCCGCCGCCCATTCGATCGACATGGCCACCTCGTCGGCCGACATGGTGCGCACGATGAAGTCTTCGTATTGATCCATGATTCACCCCGGTCGCTGCGCTCGGGAATGCGCGTTGCGTCACGTGAAATGCATCGAGGAAGCGTGGGCCGGCAGCCCCGTGGCTGCCGGCCGGATCATCATAGTCCGAAGAATGGAACGAGTGTGTGATGAAGGATGCCGAGCCGAAGCGGCCGTGATGGGTCATATACCCGACGTTCGGGAAAATCTCCGTCGGTGAAAAATTCATGGATGGAAGGTTTCGCCACGCAGCAGCATGTCGATGAACTCCCCGATTTTGCGCGCCCTTGTTTCGGGCCTTTTGGCATTCTGTATGCGATACAGAATCGCATAGCGGTTACGGCTGTTCAGGGTTGCGAAGAATTTCCTGGCGCCGGGATTGGCGTCCAAGGCCGCCTGCAGGTCGTCCGGCACGGTCGAGTTGCTGGCCGACGTATAAGCAGCGTTCCAGCGGCCGTCCCTCCGGGCCTTCTCGATTTCGCTCATGCCGCGCGGGCGCATTCTGCCTGCGGCGATCAGTGCTTCAGCCCGGTCCTTGTTGAGTTGCGACCACAGGCTTTTTGCGGAGCGTGGGGTGAAGCGTTGCAACCAGTATTGGTCGTTCCCGGCCCGCTTTTGACCATCGATCCAGCCGTGGCAGAGGGCGCTTTCCAGCGCCTGTTCGTAGGTGACGGTTCGCTGCCCGGTGCCTTTTTTTGCCAGACGCAGCCATGCGCCGGTTGAAGTGCTGCCGTTTTCCCCTAACCAGCTTTCCCATTCGATCTGACTGGAAAACGTTAGCGTGCATTCGGTCATGTCGATGTCCTGAATGGTGAGTACATCTACGGGGAAGGCGTCCGCAGTCTAACAGTGTTGATACGGACATTGACGCCCGTGGCGCGACCGAAAGACCGGCAGATCCGCAGTCACCAGCCCGTCGACCGGTTTGGGTCGGAATACCGTTTCCCATTTCCGGTGACGGAAGCATCGAACACCGCTTCCCGACGGGAGACTTTGCCGCCCACCGCGCCAAGGCCTCCCCATCCATTCGTCAGAACGTGTAACTCACCTTCCCGAACGCTGTCCGCCCAAGCGTGTTGTATCCATACGCGGTCATGTACTGCCGGTCGAACAGGTTCGACACCGTCGCCGACACCGTCAGGTGCGAATTGATCCGGTACGACGCGCGCAGGCCCACCGTCAGGTACGACGGCAGATAGGTCGAGTTGGCCGGATCGTCGAACGTCGTGCCGCCGTAAAGCAGCGACGCCCCTGTGCTCAACGCATGCAGGTGGAGTTCATCCCACGTGTGATCGATGTTGAGGCTGACCGTCTGGCGCGGGCGGCGGCTGAGCCAGGAGTCGTTGGTCTCGTCCTGCGGATTCAGGATCCCGACCGCGACGCTCACCGGCGTCGAGCGGCCGATCGTCCCCTTGTACGACAGGTCGACGCCGCGAATATGCGCGCGACCGATGTTCATCGGCGAAAACGTCGCCGGGTTATACGCGATCAGGTTGGTGACCCGCGTGTCGTAGATCGCGGCCGTGAACGTACCGTACGACGTGTTCGCATCGACCGCGGCCTCGACCGACGTGTTGCGTTCCGGGCTGAGCCCCGGATTGCCGTAGCCGGGGTAGTACAGGTCGTTGAACGTCGGCAGCTTGAACGCATTGCCGTACGACACGCGCGCCGTATACACCGGCGTGATCGCCCACGACAGCGCCGCGTTACCCGTATTCACCGACTGCCCGGCGATGATTTCATGGCGCCCCGCGAGGAACATCGTCACGCTGCCGAGCGTCGCCGACTGATGCAGCGAGAACGCGGAATCGTTGCGCGTCGGTATGCCGCCCGGAATATCGACCGGCAGGAACGCCTGCTCGCGCGTGAAGTCGTACGCGAGCTTGGTCTCGCCCGACAGCGGCAGCCCGAACAGGTGGAACCCGCGTTCCTGATGCGTCAACGACGTCGACGTGCTGATGCGCTGCGAATTGATCTGGTCGGTCGGGATGGCCGGATCGCTCGCGTAGAGGAACTGGCGATCGTTCGCATAACCGAACGACTGGTCGAACTGCGTGTCGGGCGTGATGTCGAGATGGAACGCGATACCGGTCGTCAGCTGATGATCGAGCTGGCGGTTCGCATAACCGCTGTTGTCGTAGGACAGATCGGACCGGTGATACAGCGCGAACGTCGAGATCGACCAGTTGTCGCGCGCGTAGCCGAGGCGCGCATCGAGATCCTGCGCGTGGTACGGGTTGCGGCCGGCCTCATGGTACGGCAGCACGGGCCGCGTCGAGTCGATGCCGGCCGTGTTGTACGAGCGCAGGCCGAGCGAGTAGGTGAGCCCGCCGAGCGCGGCGAGCGGCCCGGTCGACGGCACCGTGCCCGACGTGCGGAGTTGCGTGTCGAACGTCTTGTTCGACCCGCCGCCGAACGACACGGTCGTCTGGTTCGGCTGGTTGGCGGCGCGGCGCGTGAAGAGCTGCACGACGCCGCCCATCGCATTGGCGCCGAACGACGCGGCTGCCGGCCCCGAAATCACCTCCACGCGTTCGAACGCTTCGGTCGGCAAGTCGGCCCACGGCGCGATGCCGGTGGTCGGCGAACCGATCCGGATGCCGTCGATGAACACGGCGACCTGGTTGGCCGACGAGCCGCGGATGCTGACCGACGCGGACGAACCGGGGCCGCCGCTCTGCGAGACGGTCACGCCGGGCAGCGTCGCAAGCGCCTGCGTGATGCTCGGGTCGCTCGGCGACAGCCGGTCGAGATCGGTGCGCGTGAGCACCTGGGTCGTCGCATAACGCTGGTCGAACGACTCGGGCAGGCGCCGCGTGTCGGTCACGTTGATCGTCGGCAGGTCGGTGCCTTCGGCGGCCGGGGCCGGTTGCGAAACCGCGGTGTCGCCGGCGGCGTGGGCGAGGGGCGAGAGGAGCGCGGTCGCGGCGGACGTGGCAAGGAGGTGTCGAATCTTCATGAGGCTGTCGTTGTCGTCGGGCTGCGCCGGCGTCGATCGTGAGCGGGCGGCGCGCAGCACCGGTCTTGTTATCGGTGATCGGGTTATCGCGCGACCGGGCCGGGCAGGCCGGTGTCGCGGGCGTCGGCGCGGTGCACGCCGGCGGACGCAGTCGATAGGGAACGGCACGCGCGTGCGGGCGGGCCGTGCAGGCCGGCGGCGTGCCGGCGCGGCGCTTCCGGTGCGGAAGCGGATGCGGTAACAATGGACATCGGGCGGATCCTGAGGTCGGGCCGTCCATGCAGCGGGCGACCGCCAACGGCGGTGCCTGGCGCGCCGGGACACCCCGCCCGGTGCGGCTGCCTGGACCTCGGGTCGATGGCAGGTCTCCTGGCTCGCGGGTCGTCATTCGTGCGGGCCTTCCCGGTTTCCCAGTGGCACGCAGTGGCACGAATTCACCGCTCACAGTTGCGGGGGCAGCCGCAGATTCGAGGCATGGCCTCTCCTGCGTTCCCTTTTGATCCCGTCTCCGGGCACCATCAGCGCGCAAGGGTAATGGCGCGCGCGCCGCCGCGTCAAATATCCGGCGACGCAGGGATGCGAAAAAACGTCATTGCCGGGCAAATCCTTTCTAAATCCTTTCTTTCATGCGTCGGCGCCGCGTTTCATGTCTGATGAAACAGGGTGGTTCGAAGCCGTGCGATCGCGCCTGAACCGGCTCGGTGCGACCCCCGTCCACCGGACGAACGCGCGGCGAAACGCCTCCTCGCCGCCGAACCCGAGATGCGCGGCGACCCGCGCGACCGGCCAGTCCGATTCGCGCAGGCAGCGTTGCGCGGCTTCGGCGAGACACTGCTCCTTCAGCGCGTGATAACCGGTGTGCTCGGCCGCCAGCCGCCGCCGCAACGTCGCCTCGCTGACGCCGAGCCACGCGGCCAGTTCGGCGAGTGCCGGCAACGCCTGTTCGTGCGCGAGCGCCGCATCGAGGAAACCGCGCACCTGCTGCGTCCACGACACGACGGCCGGTGCCGCATCGATCAGGCGAAACGGAAAATCGACGAGAAACGCGTCGAGCTCGGCCGGCTGCCGGATCACGCGGCACGCGAGTCGCGCCGCATCGAACGCGAAACCGTAGGTCTTGCGGCCCACTTCAACCGGCGCATTGAACAGTCCGAGCAGTGGCATCGCGTCGTCGCGGCGCGGATGGCCGAGCCACACGTCGGTCGGCCGCAACGGCTGCCCGATCAGCCAGCCGAACAGCTGCAGGTAGCAGAACAGCCCGGTCAGGTCGAC
This sequence comes from Burkholderia cepacia ATCC 25416, assembly GCF_001411495.1. Classification (NCBI taxonomy): domain Bacteria; kingdom Pseudomonadati; phylum Pseudomonadota; class Betaproteobacteria; order Burkholderiales; family Burkholderiaceae; genus Burkholderia; species Burkholderia cepacia. Next base: position 3,140,268 of record NZ_CP012982.1, read on the forward strand.
CAGGCACGCGGCCGGGCTGCGCGTACGCCGCAGCGAATCCATCCGGAACAGCGCACGCCCGTCGCGCACCGCAAGCGTCAGGTGACCGGCGCGCGGCTGCAGCATTTCGCAGAACTCGGCCGCACAGCGGATCACGTCGGCGAGCGTCGCGCAACTCAGCAGGCAGCGGCACATCAGGTCGACTTCGCGCTTGCGCATCGGCGGGTGACCGTCGCCGCGCGCGACCCGCGCCTCGAGCCGCTCGATCGCGTCGCGGTACAGCGCGACGAAATCGCCCGGTGTTGCCGCCGGGCGAGGCTGCTGCGCCTCGCGGTCGGCCGGCGGCGCGCCGCTGCGCGTGAGTTCGCTCAGCAGGCGCGCGCCGAGGCCCGGCAGGATGCGGCCGCGGGCCGGCATGGCGCGCTGTTTCATGAGTTTCCCGATCTGATCGTTGCAACAGGGGCTGGTGAGCGGGCCGGTAGGGGCCCGCTCATCGCCGCCACGCAAGAATGCTATCCACGCCGGCCGCCCGCGGCCTCGCCGGAACGGCGTAGGCCGGCCGCCGATCCCTGTCACGAACGACCACGGACGACACGCGAATGATCCAGATCGTAGACGAAATCACGCTCGCGCCCGAGCGCATTCCCGACGTGCTTGCGCTGCTGCGCGACCGCTACCTGCCGGGCCATGCGGCACGCGGGCTGACGGCGGCCGGCCACTGGGTGTCGCCGCCCGTTGCGGTGCCGGGGCAGCCGAGCACGCTGTGGCTGACCTGGCACGTGGCCGATGCGCCGGCCTACTACCGGATGCGTGCGCTGACGGATGCCGGCGTGGTCGGTTTCTGGATGGCGGTCGACGTGCGGTGCGACGTGCGCCGCCGCCATGTGATGACGGACGCCGATGCGCCGCTGCCCGCGCTGACGGAGGTCGATCATGCGGCATGACACGGCACAGGTGTTCGTGTCGGGGGATCGCGACGCCGGTGGCATCGAACGCGCGTTGCACGAAGCGGCACACGCGCTGGCCGGGGCGAAACGTGTGGCGCTGGCGCGCAACCAGGACGGCAGTTGGGGCGCGGGCGACTACACGCTCGACGTGCTGCGCGACGATTCGGCGGCCAACTGCACAGCCAACGGCGCGGCCGACGGCACGGCGGATTTCGCCGCGCTCGCGCAACTGCCCGGCATCGTACGCATCGACGGCGCCGTGTGCCGCGCGATCGGCGGCGGCCTGCGCGAACCCGCGCTGCGCGACGGCGTGTGGCGCACGCTGATGCTGCGCGTGCGGCCGCAGGCCGGCGCCGCGCAGGTCGCCGCGCTCGAACGCGAACTGCTGCGCATGCCCGCGTACATGCCCGGCATCCGCAACTGGCGCTTGAGCGGGATCGCGACCCCCGGCGCATGGACACACGTGTGGCAGCAGGAATTCGCGCGCGTCGGCGATCTGCTCGGCGAATACCTGATGCATCCGTATCACTGGGGCTGGGTCGACCGCCGGTTCGATGCCGAAAGCCCCGACTGGACCGTCGACGCGATCTCGCATGCGTTCTGTCCGCTCGCGTCGAGCCTGCTGGCCGATACGGCGGCGTGATGCGGCGCGAACGTCAAGCTGACACCACCCCCGGAGACACGAAGATGCGAGCCCTGTTGATCGATCGCGCCGGTCATTCCGACGTCTTGCGGATGGCCGACGTGCCGGCACCGACGCCGGGCCCCGGCGACGTGCTGATCCGCGTTGCCTTCGCGGGCGTCAATCCCGCCGACTGGAAATGCCGTGAAGGCTACCTCGGCGCATTCATGCAGTACACGTTTCCGTTCGTGATCGGCTTCGACGCGGCGGGCGTGGTCGAAGCGGTCGGCGACGGCGTCGACGGTTTCGCGCCCGGCATGCGGGTGTTCGCGCAGACCGACGTCGGCGCGGGGCGCTGGGGCGCGTATGCGGAATACGTGGCAGTGCGCCACGACTCGGTCGTGCGCGTGCCCGACGCGGTGAGCCTCGCGGAAGCCGCCACGGTGCCGACCCCCGCGCTTGCCGCGTGGGCCGGCCTGTTCGACGACGGCGGGCTGAAGGCCGGACAGACCGTGCTGGTGCACGGCGGTGCGGGCGCGGTCGGCACGTTCGCGATCCAGCTCGCGGTGCAGGCCGGCGCGCGGGTCGCGGCGACGTGTTCCGCGCGCAACCGCGAGACGGTCGAATCGCTGGGCGCCGCGGCAAGCATCGACTATCGCGCGCGGGACATCGCGGCGGCGCTGCGCGCATGGGCGCCCGGCGGGGTCGACCTCGTGCTCGACGCGGTCGGCGGCGACACGCTGCCCGACGCGCTCGACCTGCCGGCACCGGGCGGCACGCTGGTGAACATCATGACGCTTGCACCAGGCGATGCGCAGCGGCTGGCCGCGACGGCCGCCGAAGCCGCCCGGCGCGGCCTGCGCACCGCGATGACCTACAGCCGGATGCCGAGCGGCGTCACGCTCGGCCGGATCGCGGCGCAACTCGGGCGGCGCGCACTGCGCGTGCCGCGCTTCGACCGATTTCCGCTCGAACAGGCGGCCCGTGCCCTCGATCTCGTTCAAACGGGCGAGGCGAAAACGAAGCTGGTGCTTCATGTTGCGGATATCGCCGGTTGAGCGGCCCGCACGCCCATCACAGGAGACAACGATGACCGATACCCGATCCGGCGTGCTGGCCGGCAAGTGCGCGCTCGTGACCGGCGCAAGCCGCGGCATTGGCCGTGCGATCGCACAGCGCCTGGCATCCGAAGGCGCGACCGTCGTCGTGACGGCGCGCAGCCTCGCGCGATCGGCCACGACCGCCGGCACGCTCGCCGAAACGGTCGCGCTGATCGAGCAGGCGGGCGGCCGCGCGATCGCGCTCGCGGCCGACCTGTCGAACGCGGCCGAGCGCGACGCGCTCGTCGGGCGCGCGGCGCAAGCGGCCGGCGGCCTCGACATCCTCGTCAACAACGCGGGCGTGGCCGACTATGCGTGCGTCGACGCGATGCCGATGACGATGTTCGACACGACGATCGAACACTATCTGCGGATTCCGTTCGCGCTGGCGCAGGCCGCGATCCCGCTGATGCGTGCGCGCGGCGCCGGCTGGATCGTGAACGTCGGCTCGGTGACGGCGCTGCCGCCGCTGCGCCCGTTCGACGATTTCTCGCGTGCGGGCGGCGCGACCGTCTACGCGGCGGCGAAGGCGGCGCTGTCGCGCTTCACGCAGGGGCTCGCGGCCGAACTCGAAGCCGACGGCATCGCGGTGAATCTCGTCGCGCCGAGCACGGCGATCCGCACGCCGGGCGCCGCGCGCTACATCCCCGAAGGCTATCCGACCGAGGATGTTGCGTATCTCGCGGAAACCGCGCTCGCGCTGTGCCGCCTGCCGGCGCGCGAACGCACCGGCCTCGTCACGCACAGCCTGCATTTCCCGCTCGCGCAGCGGCTCGCGGTGCATTCGCTCGACGGCCGCACGGTGCTGCCGCCGCCGGTGATTCCCGCGTATGCGCATCCCCACATCGACCCCACAGGACTCTGATCGACATGACGAACCCGATTCGCTTCGACGGCGGCACCGCCGTGATCACCGGCGCGGCCAGCGGCATCGGCAGCGGGCTTGCACGCCATGCTGCCGGGCTCGGCATGCGCGTCGTGCTGGCCGATCTCGACCCGGCGAAGCTCGACGCATTCGCCGCGACGCTCGACACCGACGTGCTGTGCGTGCCGACCGACGTCAGCCGGCCGGAAGCCGTCGATGCGCTGGCGGAAGCCGCGTGGCAGCGCTTCGGCGGCGTCGACCTGCTGTTCAACAACGCGGGCGTGATGGCGACCGGCTTCAGCTGGGAAATCACGCCGGAGCGCTTCGAGCGCAGCTTCGCGATCAACGTGCACGGCGTGCTGAACGGGATCCGCAGCTTCGTGCCGCGGATGCTCGAACGCAACGCGCCGGCGCGCATCGTGAATACCGCGTCGGTGGGCGGGTTCCTGCCGAGCCCGCTGATGTCGCCTTATTCGGCGACGAAATTCGCGGTGGTCGCGCTGACCGAATCGCTGTACGGAGAACTGAAGATGCTCGGTGCGCCGGTCGGCGTGTCGTTGCTTGCGCCCGGCCCCGTGCAATCGGGCATCTTCAACGACCCGTTCGGCGCGGTGCACGACCGGCCCGAAGTGCGCGGCTTCGTCGACACGATGCGCTCGATGCTGAACGCGCACGGGCTCACGCCCGACGCGTTCGCCGAGCGGGTGTTCGACGGCATCCGTGCCGGGCGCTACTGGCTGATTCCGCAACCGGAGACGATCGACGGCGCGCTGCAGCGGCGCACCGAAGACATCCTGGCCGCGCGCGATCCATCGTTGCCGTCGTTCTGAGGGCCGGGCGGCAGCGGCGCCCGGCGCGGGCCGTCACATGTGCGTGCCGGAATGCGTGCGGCCGCTCGGGTCGCCGCCGCGATCGGGGGGCGTATTGTTCTGGTCGATCTTCGCGAGCACGAAGCCGGCGTGCGGCAACGCCGCGGGCGAGCGGTGCGTCGCTTGCGCGATGGCGTCGTGCGGCGACGCGGCGGGAAAACCGGATGACGTCACGCCCGGTTGAGCGAACGCCGAAAGGGAAGCGGCCGTCAGGGCGGCGGCGACGATCGCGTGCGTTTTCATGGTGGCTCCTTCACGACTGACTGCGCGACGGATTGCGAGACAACGTAATCAGTCTAGGGCGCGAAACTTAACGCGGCGTGAAGGCGTGAAGGCGTGAAGGCGTGAAGGCGTGATGCGGCGCGGATGACGGAATGGTCATGCGCGCCGCGATGGTCAGGCCGACGCCGACACCAGCGTGCAGAAGTTCTCGAGATCGACGTTGCCGCCGCTGATCACCACGCCGACGCGCTTGCCCTGCAACGCGTCCTTCATCCGTCGCACGGCGGCGAACGACAGGCAGCCGGTCGGCTCGACCACAATCTTCATACGCGTGGCGAAGAAGCGCATGCAGTCGACCAGTTCCGCGTCCGTCGCGGTGAGGATGTCGTCGACGTCGCGGCGGATGATCGGGAACGTCAGGTTGCCGAGGTGCTGCGTCTGCGCGCCGTCGGCGATCGTGCGCGGCGTGTCGATATGCACGATCGCGCCGGAGCGGAACGATTGCTGGCCGTCGTTGCCGGCTTCCGGCTCGACGCCGTACAGCGTCGCGTGCGGCGACAGCGCGCGCGTGGCGAGCGCGGTGCCCGACAGCAATCCGCCGCCGCCGAGCGGCGTGAATACCGCGTCGAGCGGGCCGACTTCGTCGAACAGTTCCTTGGCCGCCGTGCCCTGGCCGGCGATCACGTCCGGGTGGTCGTAGGGCGGGATCAGCGTGAGCCCGTGCCGCGCGGCGAGGTCGCGCCCGATCTGCTCGCGATCCTCGGTGTAGCGGTCGTAGGTCACGACCTTGCCGCCGTAGCCGCGCGTCGCGGCGATCTTCGCGGCCGGCGCGTCCTGCGGCATCACGATCGTCGCGGGAATGCCGAGGATGCGCGCCGACAGCGCGATCGCCTGCGCATGGTTGCCTGACGAGAACGCGACGACGCCGTTGCGGCGCTGCTCCGCGTCGAAGCGCGACAGCGCGTTGAACGCGCCGCGGAACTTGAACGCGCCCATGCGCTGCAGGTTCTCGCACTTGAAGAACACCTGCGCGCCGAGCGCTTCGTCGATCGTCCGCGACGTCATCACCGGCGTGCGGTGCGCATGGCCTTCGAGCCGGGCGGCGGCGGCGGCAACGTCGTCGTACGTGGGGAGAGTCGGAGCGTTCATGGTCGTTTGGGTTCGGAAAGGTCAGTCAACAGGGACGCCGCGCGCACGGCGCGCCGGAATCCGGAATCATTTCGCATCGTTGTAGACGGTCGCGCGCGAGACACCGAGATGCTGCGACACGATTTCCATCGCGCGGCGCACTTCGAGGAAACCGTCGGCCTTCAGCGCCTGCATCAGCTCGCGGCGCTGGTCGGTCTTCAGTTCGCGCGGCGTCGTCGCGAGACGCATCGCGAATGCGTCGATGCGTTGCCGGATCGCGTCCGCGCCGGCCGGGTCGAGCGTTTCGGCGACGGCTTCGCCGTCCGTGCTGCAGAACTGGTTCAGCATGCCCTGGAAGCCGCGGAACAGCGTGGTGTCGGCGTTCAGGCACAGCGCGGCCACGTAGCGGCCGGTCGAATCCTTGATGCCGATCGACGTGCTTTTCGCGGTGCGGCCGTCGGCGAAGCGGTTCGGGTAGTTCGCGAGCACTTGCGGGAAATCGTCGTCCGCGATGCGGGCGAGGCCGAGCTCGGTCGCGGGATCGCCGACTGCGCGTCCCGACAGGTTGTTGTGGATCGCGAGAATCGCGTGCTTCGGCGTGCGCAGGTCGTGAACCACGACCTCGGTGAACGGCGCGAACATCGCGCCGAGCCCTTCGGCAATGCGCTGCACCTGTTCGATCAGCGATGCCTGCTCGGACGGCGCCTTGTTCCGGGTGATGGTCATGGTGGTTTCGCTTTCGGGGTTCGGATCGATGCGACGGCGTCGGGAAACGGGCGACCGGCGGCGGGCGGCGGGCTGCGGGCGGGTTACTCGCCGTCCGCCGCTTGCGACCGCGTGATGTCGGCGAGCAGCGGCTGCGCGATCCGCACGTAGTCGGCCGCGTCGAGTACGACGGAGCGGTCGAGGCGGCCCGCGTTGAATGCAATCTCGGTGTTGTGTTCGACCAGTGCGGGATCGACGACGAGCGTCACGCCGGCGTCGAACACGAAGGGTGGCACGGCGCCCATCACGCAGCGCGTGACGGCGGCCGCGAGATCGGGCGGTGCGAGTGTCGCCTTGCGACGGCCGACCGCATCGGCGACCTTGCGGAAATCGATCTTCAGGTGGCCGGGAATCACCGCGAGCGCGGTGGCGTCGCCGCCGTCCTTGAACGTGCACAGCATCGCCTTCGCGCCTTGTTCGGGGCGTGTGCCGCGCAGCGCGGCGATCGCGTCGCATTTTCCTTCGGCCGGATGTTCCAGCACGCGGAATCGTGCGCCGGACGTGTTCAGCAGATCGCAAAGCGTGTCGAAAACGGGGTAGTCGCTCATGTCGCTCCGGGCAGGCGGGGCCGGGGAATCGAGGCGCGCCAGGGGGCGAATGCTTCGGCGTACCAGTCGATGGATTGTCCAATTATAGACGTTTTGTCATGCGCGTGGCAAAGATGCGTGCGGGCGAGGCGTGGAGGGCGCTACGGGTGGGAAGGGGATCGACAAACAGTTGCGTTGCGCAATGTTGATGAGCGCCGGGGAATGGCCGGCGCGCGGCCCGTCGAAGAACGAGGATTTCGGGCGAGAGGAATCGCGACGGGGATCCGGCGCCAGCGTCATGCCGCCGGCCAGGACGGGAACGCGCGATCCCCCGCCGTTACTTCGTCAATCCTCGCTCCTCCCATCGGTCCCAGGTCTTCAGCGCTTGACGCGCCGCCCTGCCGAACAGGAACGACAGCGTGTCGCTTTTCATCGACATCGATTTGCGGTTCACGATCCAGAAGTCCGTCAAGGCCGTTTGCTTCCCGCTCAGCATGTCTGCGATCGTCAGGCCGTTGAGGTGCGTCAGGGCGACGCCGTGACCGAAACATCCACCCGAGTAGATGATGCGTTCGTCGTCGATGAAACCGATTTTCCGCGACGATGGAAGCCTACGCCAATACGTACGACAGTGTCAGCGCGGACACGTCGCTGACAGCCGAGGGCCGCCTGGAGAAAGTGGTCAGCTTGTTGCTCGAGGACGGCAAGCAGCCCCGGACGCAAAGCCTGTTCGTGAACTTCTGGGCGCTGGCGCAGACTCAGGAGTTCGCGCGGAAAATGCTCGAAGAGGGATACGGGTTTCAACGGCGCGTGATCGCCGGATTCATCGAGGCCGTGAACCCGGCGCTGTCACACGCCGCGCTCGCGAGGCGAGCCGCGCTGGTTACCGCGCAGATCGAGGGGCTCATCGTGTTGATACCGCAAAGAAACCGGTTCCCGTCGGATATCAAGGGAATCGAGGACGATGCGGTGATGGCCGTTCTGGCTTTGGCCAAGGCGCCATGAATTGAATCGCTGCGATGCGGTTCGACGTCTCCGGCATCGGCTCGAGTGGTCGAAGCCCGTCGAGTCGGGCGCAGAGACGTTGACGCGACGAAACTTGCTTGCAACTGGCTGGAAACAGGATCTACGAGGAGAACACGGGCAATGTTGATCGACATGCAGGAAGCGCGCGGAGGTGATTCATCCTTTGGGCGGCGAGACTCACGCGCCCGAAGAAGCAGGAAACTCGACTTTTGCATGCAAACGGTGCTGACGCTCGTCCTGGCGCTGGTCGCGCACTGCGCGTTTGCGTCGAGCAACGTGACCGACGACGAGCAGCAACAAGCCGCGTTGCATACCCTGATGGGCACGGACCCGGCCCCGGCAGACAGTGTCAAGGGTGTCGCGCTGTCACCATGGGCGCATGGGCCGTCGGCTTCAGGGCCGCTTTGGGTCGTGGCCGCATTGGTCCAGCGCCCGACCGAGACCGTCGACGCGGAGTTGTGGACAGGTGTGCTGATCCGCGACGGGCAAGGGTTCCGCCTGCTCGCGAGCGATCGGAGCGAGCGCGTCGATACGTCACCGATGTTATGGAGTGCCTTCCTGGCCATGGACGTCATTCCCTACCGGATCAGCGCGCAGGAAACTGCCTTTGGCGTGCTCTTCGGCAATAACTACACGTCGACCGCACATAGCGATTCGACCGGGATACTGAGCCTGTACCGTTATCGCGATGGTCGCGTGACGCCCGTCTTCTCCGCGCTAACCGACTGGTCGACCTATGACAAGGACGGGGCTGCGGAATGTGAGGAGAAGAACGACGGAAAACGCGGGAAGCCGGGCGATGCCCGGCCGGATTCCTGTGATGCGGAAAATACGACGGAGACGCATTACGTGCTGTCGTTCAGTCCTCACATGACGAACGGGCACTACGACCTCCTTGTGCGTCCCAAGGGAAAGGCCGGGGCGGGCAAGTCCGCGCGTTTTACCTGGAACGGGAATACGTATCAGCCGCGCCGGTTCACGGGTGACTGACGGGCAAGAACGGGGCGGCCTCGGTCAATTGCATCGGACAGGCGTCGGCCAGGTACGACGGCTTGAACGAGCCGCTTCCGTCGCTGGCAATTGATCGCGGTGTTGCCAGGACGTCGTGGCCATCCCAGGAAGACGTCGAGGGTTTCATGCGCGGCCAGGGCCGATGGCGACGGCGATGTTCGCGAGCATCACAATGGCTTTCGCCCTTCATTCGAGAGATCCTTTACAAACCATGCAGACGGAAATCGAAGCACCGGGCCCGGCCGGCCCGTTGAAAGGCACGCTGTTGTCCCCGGGTTCCGACGACGCCCCGGTGGTGCTGATCGTGCCGGGCTCGGGCCCGACCGACAGGAACGGTAACGCGCCGAACGGGGTTCAGGCGTCGACCTATCGATTGCTCGCGGAGGGATTGCGCGATGAAGGAATCGCGTCGGTTCGAATCGACAAGCGCGGCATGTACGGCAGCGCGTCGGCGATATCGGATGCCGATGACGTCACGATCGACGAGTACGCGGCCGACGTCCGTTCTTGGGTCACCGCCATTCGCGCGCGGACGGGCGCTTCCCGGGTGTGGCTGTTGGGCCATAGCGAGGGTGGATGGGTGGCGTTGTCGGCTGCCCGGCAAATGGACGACATCGGCGGCCAGATCCTGGTATCGACGGCAGGGCGCCCGCTAGGGCCCGTGTTGAGGCAACAACTGCAATCGAACCCGGCAAATGCTCCGGTTCTTGCCAATGCAATGTCGATCCTCGAATCCCTGGAGGCAGGTGGACGGGTAGACGCAGCCAGGATCGACCCGGCACTCATGCCGTTGTTCAGGCCGCAAATCCAGCGCTTCCTGATGAGCGAGTTGATCCTCGATCCGGCAGCGCTGCTGGCCGGTTACATGAAGCCCGTGCTCATCGTGCAGGGGGCGCGGGATATCCAGGTCGCCGTACAGGACGCGGAACTGCTGAAGCACGCCTATCCGCGGGCCGAAATGGCGCTGATCGCCGACGCCAATCATGTGCTCAAGACGGTTCGCACGTCGGCGCTGCAGGAAAACCTCGCCGCTTATTCGAACCCGGATCTGCCGCTGGCGGACGGCGTGGTGGCGGCAATTTCGGCGTTCGTGCATGCGGCGACAGCGAATCGGCGCTAGTTCCAGTCGAATCCGGTCGATCCGTCAGGGTGGCCTTTATCGAAGCAGGCACCGGTCAAATGACGTCGAGTGTCTGCTGTCGGGATGCGGGCATGGTCACTTCAACCAGCTTCAGTCGAACGCATCGATCAGGCGTCGGCGCAGCACGCGACATTCGAAGGACAAACGTCAATCGCCGGCAACCGCGCGCCGTCAACGATTCAGATAATCCGTCACGCGCGCCTGCAAATGCGTGATGGCATCAGTGAGCTGCAGATACGCGTCGACATCCATCAGCGTCCATTCCTGGCCTTCATTGCCGAAACGGATCGCGGCGATTTCCGCAGCGCTCAGCCAACCGGCGAAGAACCAGTGTGGCAGGCGGTCGGGCCGGCTCGACGGATAGACCCTGGACCAACCTATCCGGCTGCCCGGTATCGTCAGTCCGAATTCCTCATGGAGTTCACGCAACACGCACGCTTCGGGCGCCTCGTTACCTTCCCTGCCTCCGCCCGGCAGGTCCCACAGGCCGGGAAACGGGATGTCGGGCTTGTCGTCACGTCGATAGACGAGGATGTCCCGGTCCTTGAAGAGCGCAATCTTCGAACCACTGAAGGGGGCAGGCGATTCCATGCATGATCCATATCGTGGAAGCGGGGCTGTCAGTGTAGATTCTCGGGTATCGACGCGTACGCTCGATTTGATATAAGCATCCGCGTGGCACGACAGCGATGTCAGGGCGCGGTACAGCCGATACCGCCATTGAACGTTGAAAGCTGGAAATCGAACATGAAGACTTTTGCCATAAGGAACGGCCAATGGGGAATCCGGTATCACGATCTCCCCGGGCAAGGGATACCGACATTCTTCGTTCACGGATTGGGGTGCGCGTCCTCCTGCGATTATCCGGGCGTCATGGCACAGCCTGCTTTGTCGGGGCATCGGGCGGTGCTGGTCGATCTGCCTGGATTCGGGTTCAGCGATCGGCCCATGGACTTTTCCTACACCATTCAAGAGCATGCCGGAACGATCGTGGCGCTCGCCGATCATCTGGCGCTGTCGTCGCTCAACCTGTTCGGTCACAGCATGGGGGGCGCAGTGGCGATCGCCGCATCGATGCAGCTCGGTGAGCGGGTGCGGCATCTCGTGCTGGGCGAGCCCAATCTGGAGCCTGGAGGCGGCTTTTTCAGCAGAAAAATCGCGGCGATGACGGAGGTGGAATATGTGCAAGCCGGGCACGCCGCGCTGATCGCCGAATCCGCCGCCGGCGGCAGCGATATCTGGGCGGCTTCGATGTCGGCCAGTGCTCCGTACGCCGTCCATCGAAGTGCCGTGTCGCTCATCGAGGGCAGTCATCCAAGCTGGCGCGAGCAGCTCCATTCGATGAAGATGCCGAGAACCGTTTTGTTTGGTGCACGCTCGCTGCCCGATGTCGACACCGAACGTCTTCCCGCGGAAGGGGTGAACGTCGGCATCGTGGAAAACGCGGGCCATTCGATGGCCTGGGAGAATCCGGCCGGGCTCGCCTTGGCGATCAGGCAGGCGCTCGAGTAACCGGAAATCCGGCGTCGGCAAGTGTGCCGTCATCGCCGCGACCAATGCCCGTTCGGTGTGTCCGCTTTCGTAACCGGCTGCGAGCCGTCGTTCGATACCGGGCCACGACAACAGAAAACGAGCCATGACAAACCTGATTCGATTCCGTGTTCGACCGGTATTTCACGGCAGTGATCTGCTGGTCGAGGTACTCGATGATCATCGTGCAGCGGATTTTCCGAGCATCGCCGCGATCCTGCGGCATGCGCTGCACGCTGTCGAGGTTCCGCATCCGCACGGCGTTGATGAACCCGTGGTCGCATTGTTTCACGACCGCTACTTCAGCTATTGGGCCTACGCGCGGGGCCACTATGAAATTGACGACGATATCTGGGGACTGTTCGTGACGGCGTCGATCGACAACTCATCCGTTATCGCGGACATCGAAAGCGCACTCCTGTCGACGGGGAAGTTCGTCAAGGAATACGTGGATTTCCGCAAGTTCGAGTGAGCTGAAGGGGCCGGGAAAGCCGGTGCGGCAATATCGAACGACAACTCCCGGCGCCGGCAAGGATCGCCCCACGCGATCCCCCGAACTCACCCCCGCACCGCCTTCACCACATACTGGCTCGTCGGTAGCACATCGATCTTGTCGAAGTCGATGAAGCGCCCACAGCTGTCCATCATCTCGGCCACATTGCGCTGGAATTTTTCGTCATCGCCCACCGCATCGAAAAACGCATGCGGATCGGTCATTGCCGCGGCGGGAAAGCATTCCTCGACGATCGCGTCATAACCGGGCGCCGCATGCGTGAGCGCGCGCACGACGACGTTCTGCACGTACAGGAAATTGTCCTGCGTATCGATCGCGACGCGCGTGTGATGCCCGTGCCACACGTCGAGCCATGCTTCGTGCGTGAGGCGCGGCGGCCGCTTCAGGAACGCGAGCTGCGAGAAGCCCGTGGTGCGCTCGCCCGGCCGTGCCGGAAAGCGCGTATTCGGAATCGGTTGCGACTCGGTGACGAGATACGCAGCCATGTGCGGGACGATTGCACGCACCGCGTCGTCGAACGGCTGGCGGAACATCGCGTTTGCGCTATCGACCCACACCGCGACGATCCCGTCGATGCCCGGGTGCGTGTTGGTCTGCTTCAGGCCGGCGGCCGGCGCGACGTCCGCATCCGCGACGTTCACCTGCACGCCGTGCGCACCGAGGGACAGCAGCTTGTCGGCGAGTTGCGCGCGCACCGTGCGGCTCCACTGATCGGGCGCAGCCTGCGCGTCGCGCCACAACACGTAAATGACTTTCTCCATTGCTCCGGCTCCAGAGGGGAATGACGGGATCGGCGGCGTTGCCGCCGGGGTTCAGGAAGCGGTTTCGGGCGATCCGGCCGACGGGTATGCGTCCGGCGCGAACCGGTTCGCGGTCAGCGTGAGCGACGGCGGAATCGGCGACGTGACGGTTTCGAACAGGCGCTCGTGGCGCGTCGCGTGAATGCGCCACGCGCCGTTGCGTTTCACGTACTGGTCGTCGTAGAACGCAGTGCCGTGCAGCAGGTAGTTGTCCTCGAGATTGATCGCGTGGTCCTCGAGAAACCACACGCCGCACGCATGATCGGCCGAGACCAGCGTGAGCTCGGGGTGATGGCCGTGATGCATCGTCAGGAAGGTCGGCTTGCCGATGAGCTCGCGCAGGCTCGACACGAACGCGTCGCGGCCGTCGTACACGTAGCGGCCGCCATACAGACGGGCCTCGCAGTCTTCGGTCAGGCAATCCGCGAGCAGCGCCCAGTCGTGCGTGTCGACCGCGCGGAAATACCGGTACTTCAACTGTCGGATCTGCTCGTACTCGTGGAGCGTGCGGGTCGTGTCGTCCATCGCCGGGTCTCGTGGTGGTGTCGTTCGATGGTAGGAACGAAGCCGCCTGCATCACATCGTCTGTTCGGACGAACGCGCCGTACGCATGCGCCCGGCGCTGCAAGGACGAATCGCCGGTTTCATCCGAACGGGTGATGGCCGACGCATCGCGCGGCGGTTACGTGGCATCGACGCGGCCATCGAACCGCGCCGGCACCGAACAAGGAGACAGGATGACCCTCATCGAATCGCTGGAAGCACGTGTGCGCCGGCTCGAGGATGCCGACGCGATCCGCCGGCTGAAGGCGCGCTACTTCACGTGCTGCGACCGCAAGGATCCGCAAGGGATGCGCGACTGCTTCGCGCCCGGCCACGTGCACATCGACTACGGCCGCATCGGCACGTTCGACACGCGCGACGCGCTCGTCGACGTATTCGTGCAACTCGGCTGCCATCCGCACATCGTCGAGATGCATCACGGCGTGAATCCCGAGATCGACGTGCTCGACGACGTGCATGCGCGCGGCACGTGGGGCCTGCACTACCAGATGATCGACACGAACGCGCGAACGCTCACGCAGCTCGGCGCGTACTACGACGACGAATACCGGAAGGTCGACGGCGAATGGAAGATCGCGGGCACGCGCTGCGTCGTCACGTCGACGCTGTCGGCCCGTTACGAAGGCGATGCGCCGGGCGTGCTGTTCGCCGGTGCGCAGCCGCCGGCCGCCTGACGCACGCCAGCGCCTTGCACATGACGCACATTCCACAGGAGACATCGAACATGACACAGAACCACGATGCGCCGGTCGCCGTCGTGACGGGCGCATCGCGCGGCGCGGGCAAGGGCATCGCGCGCGCGCTCGGTGCGGCCGGCATGACCGTCTACGTCACGGGCCGCTCGCAGAACGAAGGCGATGCGCCGCTGCCCGGCACGATCCACGAGACCGCGCGCGAGATCGATGCGCTCGGCGGGCGCGGGATCGCGGTGGCGTGCGACCACGCGGACGACGCGCAGGTGAAGGCGCTGTTCGAGCGTGTCGAACGTGAAAGCGGGCGGCTCGACATTCTCGTCAACAACGCGACCTACCTGCACGATCAACTGATCCTGCCGGGCCCGTTCTGGGAGAAGTCGCTCGACCTCGTCAACATCCTCGATGTCGGGCTGCGCTCCGCCTATGTCGCGAGCTGGCACGCGGCGGCGCTGATGGTGAAGCGTCGCAGCGGGCTGATCGCGTTCACGTCGTCGTTCGGCGCGAGCTGTTACATGCACGGGGCGGCCTACGGCGCGCAGAAATCCGGTGTCGACAAGTTCGCGAAGGACATGGCCGTCGACCTGAAGCCGTTCGACGTCGCGGCCGTGTCGATCTGGATGGGCCCGCTGCGCACCGAGCGCACGACGCGCGTGTGGGAAGAACACCCGGATCTGTACAAGGAATTCTCGCTCGCCGCGGAAAGCCCGGAATTCACGGGCCGCGTGATTCACGCGATCCACGGCGATCCGCAGCGCATGGCGTGGTCGGGGCAGGTGCTCGTCGGCGCGGAAACCGCGTTGCGGTACGGCATCGCCGATATCGACGGCAAGCAGCCGCCGTCGTATCGCGAACTGCTCGGCGGGCCCGTGCAGGCCCATCCGGCGATCGTCGCCTGAGGAGCGCACATGGGCATCCTGAAAGGCAAGGTCGCGCTCGTGACGGGCGCGGGGCAGGGCGTCGGCCTGGGCGTTGCGCAGGCGCTCGCGGCGGAAGGCGCGCACGTCGCGGTGGTCGGTCGTACCCGCGACAAGCTGCTCACGACCTGCGAGGCGATTCGCGTGCGTGGCGGCGTGGCCGAGCCGTTCGTGTGCGACGTGATGGACGCCGCGCAGATCGTGGCGTGCGTCGACAGCGTCGTTGCGCGCTTCGGCGGCGTGCAGATCCTGATCAACAACGCGCAGGTCGTGCCGCTCGGCCGCCTGCTTGACGTAACCGATGCGGATTTCCTTGCGGGGCTCGAGTCGGGGCCGATCGCGACGCTGCGCATGATGCGCGCGTGCCATCCGCATCTGAAGGGCGACGGCGTGATCGTCAATTTCGCTTCGTCAGCCGCGGTGCGCTGGGATGCGTCCGGCTACGGCGCGTACGCGGCGACCAAGGAGGCGATTCGTGCGCTGACGCGCGCGGCTGCCTGCGAGTGGGGCGTGGACGGGATCCGCGTGAACGCGGTCGCGCCGCACGCGTTGTCGCCGGGCCTGAAAGGCTGGGTCGACGCGAACCCGCAGGAAGCCGCCGCGTTTTTCCGCACGATTCCGCTCGGCCGCGTAGGCGACTGCGAGCAGGACATCGGCCGCGCGATCGTGTTTCTGGCGAGCCGCGACGCGGCGTACCTGACGGGCGCGACGCTGCCGCTCGACGGCGGGCAGGCGTACTGGGGCTGACGGCGGCGGCTAACGACGGCGGCTGACGGCGGAGGCGCGCGGCACCGGCCGCGTGCCGATCATGATCCGGCAAGTGCGTGCCCGCCTGCGCGCGGCGGCCGGCAAACCGAAATCGAAGAGAGGACGACATGGGTCGACTGGAAGGAAAGGTAGCGATCGTCACGGGCGGTGCGCGTGGCATGGGCGCGGCGACGTGCCGGCTGTTCGTCGCGGAGGGCGCGCGCGTCGTGATCGGCGACGTGCTCGATGCGGAAGGCGAAGCGCTCGCGCGCGAGCTCGGCGACGCGGCGCGCTTCATGCGGCTCGACGTCGCCGACGAAGCGAACTGGGTGCGCGTGACCGACGCGACGGTCGAGCAGTTCGGCCGTATCGACGTGCTGGTCAACAATGCGGCCGTGCTGACGTTCGGCGGCATCACCGAGCTGTCGAAACGCGATTTCGAGCGTGCGGTGTCGATCAACCTCGTCGGCACGTTCGTCGGGATCCGGACGATCGCGCCGCGCATGATCGCGCAGAAGCGCGGGTCGATCGTCAACATCTCGTCGGTGGACGGGCTGCGCGGCGTGAACGCACTGGCCGCGTACGTGTCGAGCAAGTGGGGCGTACGCGGGCTGACGAAGGTCGCGGCGCTCGAACTCGGCCATCAGGGCGTGCGCGTGAATTCGATTCATCCGGGCGGCGTGAACACCGCGATGTCGAACCCGACCGGCGCGCCGCTCGAGGAAATCAACAAGCACTATGCGAACGTGCCGCTGCAACGCGTCGGCCTGCCCGACGAAATCGCGCGCGCGACGCTGTTCCTCGCGAGCGACGAAGCGTCGTACTGCAACGGCGCCGAACTGGCCGTCGACGGCGGGATGGCGGCAGGCGCGTATTACCCCGGATTGCCGGGCGCGCCGTTTTGAGCGGGTGGGCCTGCCGCACGTTCTCGTCGGATGTTTGTGTACGCAACCTAATTCAGGGTTTGCCTGACTAGCGAAAACGTGAATTCGCACGGCCCGCGCGCTCGCTGGCTAAACGCGGGCGCGGCGGGCCGGATTTGCCGCTTCCGCGAAACCCTTGTTGGACGGCCGTCCTGGCCGTTTCGCCCCCGAAACGCGCGCAATGGCGTTGTAAAAATAATTCACAGGCAACTGGCGTGCCGGATCGCCGACATGATTGTTTCTTGTTGCAACGCAACGTTTGCCAAATAACGGCGATGGTATGCTGGTCGCCATGGAGTTGTACGGCAGGTTGCTTGCATGGCGAAACTCGCGTTCGCACCTTCTAACGAGACGTCACCTTCTCTCGCACGCATCGCGGCATCGACACGCGCTCCGCTCGCGTGTCCCGTCCTGCGCGCCGCCGCACTCTGCGCTCCAATCGCATCCCCCATCTCGCGGGCTCGCCCCGCATCCCCCATCCTCGCCCAATAATCTGGAGACACCCTCATGTCGCAAAACAATCTGGCCGAAGCGACACACGGCCCGCTGATCGCTCCGCCGGCTTTCGTCAAACATCGCAAGCTGATCGACTGGGTGGCGCGCATCGCGGCGCTCACGGAGCCCGAGCGTGTCGTGTGGTGTGACGGCTCGCAGGAAGAATACGACGCGCTGTGCCAGGAGATGGTCGACCAGGGCACGCTCAAGCGGCTGAACCCGGCGAAGCGCCCGAACTCGTATCTCGCGCAATCCGATCCGTCGGACGTCGCGCGCGTCGAGGATCGCACGTTCATCTGCGCGGCATCGCGCGACGACGTCGGCCCGACCAACAACTGGATCGCGCCCGCCGAAATGCGCGAGACGCTCAACGGCCTGTTCCGCGGCTCGATGCGCGGCCGCACGCTGTACGTCGTGCCGTTTTCGATGGGCCCGCTCGGCTCGCCGATCGCGCACGTCGGCGTTGAGCTGTCCGACAGCCCGTACGTCGCCGTGAACATGCGGATCATGACGCGCATGGGCCGCGAGGTGTATGACGTGCTGGGCGATGACGGCGATTTCGTGCCGTGCGTGCACAGCGTCGGCCATCCGCTCGAAGCCGGCCAGCAGGACGTTCCGTGGCCGTGCAATCCGGTCAAGTACATCGTGCATTTTCCCGAGACGCGCGAGATCTGGAGTTTCGGTTCGGGCTACGGCGGCAACGCGCTGCTCGGCAAGAAGTGTTTCGCGCTGCGTATCGCATCGACGATGGGGCGCGACCAGGGCTGGCTCGCCGAACACATGCTGATCCTCGGCGTGACGTCGCCGGCCGGCAAGAAGTATCACGTCGCCGCCGCATTCCCGTCCGCGTGCGGCAAGACGAACTTCGCGATGCTGATTCCGCCGCAGGGCTTCGATGGCTGGAAGGTCACGACGATCGGCGACGACATCGCGTGGCTGAAGCCGGGCCGTGACGGCCGGCTGTATGCGATCAACCCGGAAGCCGGCTTCTTCGGTGTCGCGCCGGGCACGGGCGTGAAGACCAACCCGAACGCAATCTCGACGCTCACGGAAAACGTGATCTTCACGAACGTCGCGCTGACGGAAGACGGCGACGTGTGGTGGGAAGGGCTGACCGACACGCCGCCCGCGAAGCTGACCGACTGGCAGGGCAACCCGTGGACGCCGGAGATCGGCAAGGAGACGGGCCGCAAGGCGGCGCACCCGAATTCGCGCTTCACGGCGCCGGCCGCGCAGTGTCCGTCGATCGACGACGACTGGGAGAACCCGGCCGGCGTGCCGATCGACGCGTTCATCTTCGGCGGCCGCCGTTCGACGACCGTGCCGCTCGTGACCGAGGCGCGCGACTGGGTCGAAGGCGTGTACATGGCCGCGACGATGGGCTCGGAGACGACCGCCGCGGCGGTCGGCCAGCAGGGCATCGTGCGCCGCGATCCGTTCGCGATGCTGCCGTTCTGTGGCTACAACGTCAGCGATTATTTCGCGCACTGGCTGAAGCTCGGCAAGCAGCTCGAAGGCGCCGGCGCGAAACTGCCGAAAATCTACTGCGTGAACTGGTTCCGCAAGGATGCGAACGGCAAGTTCGTGTGGCCGGGCTTCGGCGAGAACATGCGCGTGCTGAAGTGGATGCTCGACCGTCTCGAAGGCACGGGGGGCGGCGGTGAGCATGCGTTCGGCGTGTCGCCGGCATACGAGGACCTGCACTGGGACGGCCTCGATTTCACGCGCGAGCAGTTCGACGCGGTGACGTCGATGAACGCCGACGAATGGCGTGAGGAATTGAAGCTGCATGCGGCGCTGTTCGACATGCTGAAGCTGCGCCTGCCGGCCGAAATGACCGACACGATGAAGAAGATCGAGCAGCGTATCGGCGCCTGACGGCCCGCATCGACGTTGTCGTTCCGACGTCCCGCCGCCGGCATTCGTTGCCGGCGGCGGGACGTTTTTGCATCCACGCCACACACGTGCCGTTTGCCTACCGCGCACGGCAATGCGCAACGACTTCATCGACCGCACGCTGCACATCGCCTCGCCGGTAGCGCAGCAGCGCGCTGTCGGCGGGATCGGGTTCGTACGACACGACGTTGCCGCGCCCCGTGTAGATCGCGATGTCGGGCAACAGCGGATGCTCCTGGTCGAGCGACGGGACGTCCCGCGGATTGCCCGCCGCGCGGAAGAAGGCCGCGAAGTAATCGGCGAAGCTGAGGTTCTCGTCGCCGACGAGGTAGGCCTTGCCTGCTTCGCCGCGCTGCAGCGCGCCCCAGATCGCTTCCGACAGCGATTGCGTCGAGATGAAGTTGCTGCCGCCGGCCGGCCCGAACACGGGCAGCCCCGCGAACCGGCCTTGCGCATAGCCCGTGTAGGCAGCGAACATCTCGTTGCGCAGCCCCGGCACCGACCCGACGACGAACGGCGCGTTGACGCTGCAGACGGCGAACGACTGCGTCGCGAGCGCGCGCACACGTTCGTCGGCGAGATGGCGCGAGCGCACGTACGGCACCGTGTCGACGAGCGTCGGCGCGACCTGCGGATAGAAGCTGCCGACCAGCACCGCGCGCTTCACGCCCGCGTCGCGCGCGAGCGCGAAGAAGCGCGGCACCGCATCGACGTTCGCGCGCTCCCAGTGCGCGGCTTCGTCGGTGCCGGGCGGCAGGTGGCGAATGTCGTTGCCGGCCGCGAACACCACCGCGTCGAACGGCGCGAGATCGTCGCGCGTGAAGTTGCCGGCCACGTAGTCGCGCAGCAATACGTCGAACTGCGCGAGTGCGCTGCCGGCGGCGGGTGGCTTGCGTGCGGCGAGCGTGACGGGGTTGCCGTGCGCGTGCAGGTGCAGCGCGGCATGGCCGCCGATGAGGCCGGTGCCGCCGACGATCAGGATCTTCATGGTGTCTCCGGTAGCGGCGCATCCGCGCCGCGTGAAATGAACAGGCGGGCGGTGCCGCTCAGAAATTGAAGCCGTTGCCCGTGACGACGGGCATGTTGGTCCAGAAGCCGTTCGGGTCGCGATACCAGCCGGCCGCCGCGAGCGCGCCGCCGTCGACATGCAGCGTCGTGCCGGTGACCCACGCGGCGAGCGGGCTCGCGAGGAACAGCGCGGCCCCCGCGATATCGCCGGCCGCGCCGAAGCGCCCGAGCGGGATCCAGCGCGGGATGTGCTCGCGATGCTCGGCCGCGACCATCGCGCTGACGGGCACCTGCGGCGTCTCGGTGGTTTCGGGGGCGATCTGGTTCACGCGAATGCCGGCCGGCCCGAGTTCGAGCGCGAGGCTTTTCGTGAAGCCGGTCAGCGCGGCCTTGAACGACGCGTACACGGTGCAGTTCGGAATGGCGCGAAAGCCTTCGATTGACGACACGCCGACGATGCTGCCGCCTGCGCCGCGCTTGCGCAGCAACGGCAGCATCGCGCGCGTGACGACGAACACCTGGCGCAGGTTCGCGTCGAACAGCCGCGCGATGTCGTCGTCGGTGCAGTCGTCGAACGGTTTCGCGATCTGCAGGAAGTCGCCCACATTGTTGACGAGCACGTCGAGGCCGCCGAAGCGCGCGTCGACGGTTCGTGCGAATGCATCGACCTGGTCGCGACGCGTGACGTCCACGGTGCCGACGAGCGCGTCGACGCCCGCCGCTTCGAGCGCCTGGCGCACGTCCTGCGCGCGGGCCGGGTCGATCTCGGCGACCGCGACGCGCGCGCCGGCCGCGCCGAACGCTTCCGCACACGCACGGCCGATGCCCGCACCGCCGCCGGTGACCAGCACGGTCTTGCCGTTGAATGAAATCATCGATGAACTCCTTTGAACGGGAGGGCAGTGCGTCGCGTCACAGCGACGACACCAGTTGCGCGTTGTCGATCCGCAGCTCCGCACCGTTCACGAAACGCGATTCGTCGGACGCGAGGAACAGCACGAGATTCGCGACGTCCCGCGGGTCGCACATGCGTGCCATCGGATCGCTGCCGATGCCGAGCGCGGCCGGGTCGAGATCGGGCATCAGCGCCTGCGTCATCGGCGTCCAGATCCCGTCCGGATGGATCGAGTTGCAGCGGATGCGGTAACCGCTGCGCTTGCAATGCACGGCGACGCTGCGCGCGAGCGCCGTCACCGCGCCTTTCGACCCGGTGTATGCGCACATCATCGGCAGCCCGCCGAGCGCGGCGACCGACGACATCATCACGATCGAGCCCGGCGTGTCGTTGCCCTTCATCGCGCCGATCGCATATTTGCAGCCGAGGAAATAGCCGTCGGCGTTGGTGCGCATCACGCGGCGCCACGTGTCGAGGCTCGTGTCCTCGATCGAGCCGACCGGACAGATCGCCGCGTTGTTGACGAGCACGTCGAGGCGGCCGAAGCGGTCGAGCGTCGATGCGATCGCCTGTCGCCAGCCGTCCTCGTCGGCGATGTCGTGGCGGACGAACAGTGCGGCGTCGCCGATCTCGCGTGCGAGCGCGCGGCCTGCGTCCTCGTCGATGTCGGTCAGCACGACACGCGCGCCTTCGGCGGCGAGCAGCAGCGCATCCGCGCGGCCGACGCCGCTTGCCGCACCGGTGACCAGCGCGACCTTGTTTGCGACTCGATTCATGGTCGGTCGTATTCCCTTGACGTTGAAAGAAGGCGGGCGCTCATGCGGCGCCCGGTGCGCGGCCGGCCCTGATCGCGTCGAGCGCGGCCGTGCCGTAGATCTGCGCGATCGTGTCGTCGACGCGCGGGTTGGTGCGCAGTTCGTGGCCGCCGTCGACCGCGAAACTCTGGCCGGTCACCCAGCCCGACTCGGGGCCCGCGAGATAGCGCACCGCATGCGCGATCGCTTCCGGTTCGCCGAGCGTGCCGAGCGGGATCTGCTCGAGAAAGCTATCGACGAGCGCGCGGTTGTCGAACATCGGCGCCGTTGCTTCGGAGCGCGTGAGGCCCGGGCGCACCGCGTTCACGCGGATCTTCGCGCCGGCCAGTTCCTCGGCCGCGCCGCGCACGAGTGCTTCGAGCGCAGCCTTCGCGGTGCAGTACGCGGACAGCCAGCGGAAATTGATCCGCGCGGCCGTCGACGAGATGCAGACGATCGCGCCGCCGCCGCTGTCGGAGAGCCGCGGCGCGGCGTGACGGATCGCGGCGAATGCGCTGTGCAGGTTCAGGTCGATTTCGGCGCGGAAGGTGTCGGCGTCGTGCAGCAGCAGCGGCCGGAAACCCGCACCGCCAACCGTCGGCACGACGATGTCGAGGCGACGGTCGAGCGCCCACGCGCAGTCGAGCGCGGCCTGCAGGTCGCCTTCGTCGCAGGCGTCGCCCGCATGGATCGCGACGCGGCTGCCGGGCACCGCGTCGGTCAGTTGCCGTTGCGTGCGTTCGAGCGCGTCGCGGCGGCGGCCCATCAGCACGACGGCCGCGCCGTCGGCGACGAGCGCGTGCGCGCAGGCCGCGCCGATGCCGCCGGCGCCGCCCGTGACGAGTGCGGTGCGGCCGTCGAGGGGAGCAGCGGTGCGCATCGTTCAGCCCTCCAGCGGCAGGTCTTGCGACCAGTCGACGTGCAGCGTGCGCGCGGCGAAACGCCACGTGCCGCCGTCGAACACGCAGCGGTCGCGATAGCGCAGCCCCCAGTCGAGCTTGCGCTTCACGCCGTCGCGCACGTAGACGTGGCAGGCGACGCCATAGGTCTCGACGTCGGCCTCGCCGCCGTCGAGCGTCACGAGCTGGTTGTGCACGTGATGCTGGGTCGCTTCGTAGCGCTCGATCACGCGCATGCCCGTCACGATCGCGTCGCGGTCGTCGAAGCGGAAGCCGGGGCCGGCGAGCTGCGCATCGGGCGTGAAGAGGGCGGTGAGTCGCGGCCAGTCGCGCCGGTCGACGGCTTGCGCATAGCGGCACGCCAGTTCGTACAGCGCGTGGCGGGGATTCGAATCGGTCATGCAGTGCTCCCGTGGAAGAACGGAAAGAGTCGGCCGCGCCGCGAGTGCGGACGCGGCGGCATTGCGACGTCGAGGCGAAGGTTCGCATCGGACCGATGGCGACTCATCATCCATACGGAGCAGGGCGAGGGTCGGGGAAAACACCGGGGCCGGGCGCGGCGTGCCGCACGATCGCGCAAGGTTGGTGCGGCGCAGCGACCGGCGTGCGACAGGCGTCTGACGATTGGCGCGGCCGGCCGCGACAGGCGCGCAACGCGCCGCGCCTCCGCTGCGTGTGCAAAGCCATCGCGCACGATGCTGCGATGCGACACGCGGTGCGCCCGCCGCTCAGCGTTTGCCCCTAGTCGAAATGGACGATGGCCGGCGGCCGGGCGCTGGCTACCGTGCAGTCATCCGGTGCCGCATGCGATGCACGCCGGATACGAACCGCACCAGCGGACAACCGGAGGGGACGACGATCATGAGACTGACGACTCGCAAGCTGTGCGTACTGGCGATGGGCACGTTTGCTGCCATGGCGATGGCGCGATACGGCGCCGATCAGGTTCCGTCGCCGCCGTATGCGGCCGGCATCCTGCAATGCCGCTCGGTCGACGCGAACGGGCTGCCGGCCGGCTGCGTGCCGATCGATCCGTCGCACTTCGGTTTCGCCGCGCTGCGCGGCATGTGACGTCGGCGCGGCTGCGCGCCGCGCAGGCCGGAAGCCGTGGCGGCGCGATGGCGTACCGATGCCCTTCGCCGCGACCACGTCGGAATCATCGCGCGCGCCGATCCGTTTGACGCGCATCGCGGCTTCAACCGGGCACGGGACGCGTGCGTCGCGCACACGCACCGTCGCACGCTCGTCCCGGCAGCGTCGGCGAAGGGCCTCCTGTCCGGCCCTCGCCGCATCCGCCGCTTTCCATCGCTTCCCTCAGGTTTCCTACACGCTGACCCATTCCTCATGTCATCCGACTATTCCCTGACTCACCCCCTGAACATTCGCGACGTGCATCGCTGGGATGCCGAACACGATGTCGTGATCGTCGGCTTCGGCGCGGCCGGCGCCTGTGCGGCGATCGAAGCCGCGCGCGCCGGCGCCGACACGCTGATCGTCGAGCGCGCATCGAGCTACGGCGGCACGAGCGCGCTGTCGGGCGGCGAGATCTACCTCGGCGGCAGCGGCGGTACGCCCGCACAGCGGCGGGCCGGCTTTACCGACGAGACCGAGGATCTGTACCGCTACCTGATGCTGGCCGGCGGGCGCGACGCCGACGAGGCGAAGGTGCGGCTCTACGCGAACGAAAGCCTGGCGCACCACGACTGGCTCGTCGCGCAGGGCCTCACGTACAAGAACACGTTCATTGCCGAGCGGATCGTCGAACCGGAGACCGACGATTGCCTGATCTGGTCGGGTAGCGAGGAAGCCTGGCCGTTCAGCGAGGCCGCGAAGCCGTGCCCGCGCGGGCACACGCCGCAATGGCCGGGCTGGGGCGGCGGGCAGATGCTGATGCGCGTGCTGGCCGAACGCGTGGCGGCGCTCGGCGTCGCGACGCGTTACGACACGCGCGCGCTCGCACTGATCGTCGACGACGACGGCGCGGTGCGCGGCGTCGTGCTGCGCGCGTATGGCGAGACGGCATGCGTGCGTGCGCGTCGCGCGGTGATCCTGTGTGCGGGCGGTTTCGCGATGAATCGCGACATGGTGCGCCGCCATGCGCCGCAGTTCCTGCGCTCGGATGAACCGATCGGCAGCCCCGGCGACGACGGCTCGGGCATCCTGCTCGGCCAGAGCGCGGGCGGCGCGGCGATCCACATGGACCAGGGCTTCGTCAGCCTGCCGTTCTACGCACCCGAATCGCTGATCCGGGGAATCTTCGTGAACGCGCGCGGCCAGCGCTTCGTCAACGAGGACGGTTATCACGGCCGCACGGGCCATCACGCGTTCCACCAGGCCGGCGACCGCATCTACCTGCTCGTCGACCAGGCGACGTACCGGGAGCCGCCCGCGATTGCGCGGATCGGCATCGCGGCGGCCGGCGAAACGTGGGAGGAAGTCGAACGCGACCTGCAGATGCCGGCCGGCACGCTGACGGCGACTGTCGACGTCTACAACCGCCATGCTGCCGAAGGCGCCGATCCGCTGTTCCACAAGGCGGAGAAATGGCTGCAGCCGCTGATCGAGCCGCCGTTCGTTGCGCTCGATTGCCGGATCGACTACGCGTTCTATCCGCACTTCACGCTCGGCGGGCTCGACACGCTGCCGACCGGGCAGGTGGTCGACGCGGCGCGCGCGCCGGTAGCGGGGCTCTATGCGGCCGGCCGCACGACCTGCGGGCTGCCGCGCTGGGGCGCCGGGTACAGCTCGGGGCTGTCGCTGGCCGATTCGACGTTCTTCGGCCGGCAGGCCGGCCGTCACGCCGCGCAGGCGGGGTGCGACGCGCTGCGCGACGCCGCGTAGCGTTGGCCGGGTGGAAATGAACGACGCCCCGGGCAATCGTATTGCCCGGGGCGTCGTCGTTTCGGGCACCGAAGTGCCCAAGTGCTTGAGCGGCCCAGCGGCTCAGCCGCTAAGCGGCCAACCAGGCCTGCCCGCCGTCAGCCGAGGTCGAGCGCGTTCGTGAGATCGCCCGGCGGCGTCGCGCCGCGCGCGGCGAACGCCTTGTTGCGCGCGACCACGCCGTCGAGCGGCGCGAGCCCGTGCACGCGGCTGATGAAGCGCAGGATCGAGTTGGTGTCGTACAGCGTGTGATCGACGAAACCCTTCTTCGCGAACGGCGAGATCACGAGCGCCGGAATCCGCGAACCAGGGCCCCAGCGGTCGCCCACTGGCGGCGCGACGTGATCCCACCAGCCGCCGTTCTCGTCGTGCGTCATCACGATCACGGTGTTGTCCCATTGCGGCCCGCGCCGGATATGGTCGATCACCGTCGCGATGTGACGGTCGCCGGATTCGATGTCCGCGTAGCCCGCATGCATGTTCAGGTTGCCCTGCGGCTTGTAGAACGTGACGGCCGGCAGGCGGCCCGCGTCGATGTCGGCGATGAAGTGGTTGGTCGACGGCTCGTCGCCGAGCCCGGCGTCGCGCAGGTGCTTGCTGCGTGCATCGGTGCCGGGCGCGTAGTTCGCGAAATAGTTGAACGGCTGGTGGTGGTACTGGAAATCGGGCACGGCGCCCGTGTCGCGATGCTCGAGCGCGTACTGCCACGCGCCGCTGTACCACGCCCAGTCGATGTTCTTTTCCGACAGGCGGTCGCCGATCGTCGCATAGCCCTGCGGCGGCATCACGCGATGGTCGGCCGGGTCCGCATACGCGGCGTTGCCCGGGTCCGGCGGCGGCACGTAGCTCGGCTGATACGGCGGCGCCATCGTGTTCACACCATAGCCGTCCGGCGTCAGCGGGCCGTCGCCCGCGAACTTCGGCGGGCCGTCGAGCGCGGACGCGGGCGAATCGTCGGCGAGCTTCAGGCGCGTGCCGGCCGGATCGTCGCCTTCGACCTTCGACAGCAGTTTCGCCGCGTGCGGATGCTTGTGCGCGTCCGGATACAGCGGCGGCTGCGCGGAGATCAGGAACATGTGGTTCATCCACGAACCGCCGAAGGCCGCCATGAAGAAGTTGTCGCACAGCGTGTACTGCCGCGCGAGGTTCCACAGCCGCAGCGTGTCGGCCGAATTGCGGTAATGGCCCATCACGAGGCCGCCCGAATCGGCCCACGCGGCGAACTGGTCGTTGCGGCCGCCCGCGATCTGCATCTGGTTCTGGTAGAAGCGGTGCCACAGGTCGCGCGTGATCACGCCGTTCGGCAGCGGCTTGCCCTGCGCGTCCGCGATCCGGAACGGCGCGTTCGGCAACTTGTCGATGTCGCGCTCGGCGATCGCGTAGCGCTTGCCGTCCACTTCCTGCGCCTGCGGCACGAGCCCGCCCCAGATCTTCGGCAGCACGGGCAACGGCGTCTTGCCGTCGCGATCGAGCTGCTGCGCGTGCTCGGGCCGCACCTCGCTCAGCGGATGGCTTACGCCCGGGAAATCGCCGTACAGGTTCGCGAAGCTGCGGTTTTCCGCATAGATCACCACGATGTGCCGCACGCGCTGGCGCAACGCCTCGTCGACGCGCAGGTCGGCGGCGGAACGCGGCGCGCCGGTGGTTTCGCAGCCGCTGAGCGCAACACCCGCACCGAGCGCGGCAAGGCCGCCGAGCACGCGGCGGCGGTCGGGATCGGCGGGAAGGTCGTCGGGGCGATCGGGGGTGTCGTTCACGTCGTGGGTTCCTCGAATGGGCGGGTGGACGGGGCGTGATGCACGGCGGTGCCGCACAGGCTGCCGTGCCGCAGGATGGAAGGCAACGGCCCGTGTGGGGTATCGGCGCGTGCGATGCGTTTGTCACAAAAGTGTCACGAACGCGACTATAACGCGGCAACGGGGGCGGATGAAAGGTGTTTGTCGGACGATTCCCGTCGCGCCGCGGGCAATGCGCGACGCACTCGCGCGAACTAGACTTGATTCAGGGGCGGCGCGTCGCGGCGTGCCGCCCGGGCGAGGATTGCCCGGCGATGCCGGCCGACGGCGTTGTCGCGGCATCGTTGATGCGCAGGAGCGAGGCGAGATGGCACGCATGTATACCGCTGCCGCATGGCCGCCGATGCCGCGCGCGGGCTGCGCGCGTAGCCACGCACGTCCGCCGTGGCGCGGCAGCGCCGCGTAGCGCCGCGCGCACGTCCGGCCGGATGCCATGGACAGGAAATTCGACTACCCGGGATTGCTGATCGCCGCGGGCTTCTTCGTGCTGTTCGCCGCGCAGTTGCTGATGCTGCGTCCGTCGTCGGCGTCGATCGCGTACAGCGATTTCCACCGGCTCGTCGCCGCACGGCTCGTCGACGATCTCGAAGTCAGCCCCGCATCGATCTCGGGCACGCTGAAGATGCCGCAGGCCGGCGCGATGCTGCCGGCGTCCGACGCCTCGGCCGTGCAGCAGGCCGGTGCGCCGTGGCGGTTCACGACCAACCGCGTGAGCGACGAACACCTGACCGACACGCTGACCGCGGCCGGCATCCGCTATCACGGCGCGCCCGACACGAGCTGGATGGCATCGCTTGCCTCGTGGCTGCTGCCGCTCGTGCTGTTCGTGTTCATCTGGAACATGATGCTGCGCAAGCGCGGCGGGCTGCAGGATTTCACCGGGATGGGCAAGAGCCGCGCGCGCGTGTACGTGCAGCAGGAAACCGGCATCACGTTCGACGATATCGCGGGCATCGACGAAGCCAAGGCCGAGCTGCAGCAGCTCGTCGCGTTCCTGCGCAACCCCGACCGCTACCAGCGGCTCGGCGGCAAGATTCCGAAGGGCGTGCTCGTCGTCGGCGCGCCGGGCACCGGCAAGACGCTGCTCGCGCGCGCGGTGGCCGGCGAGGCGGCCGTGCCGTTCTTCTCGATCAGCGGCTCGGCGTTCGTCGAGATGTTCGTCGGCGTCGGCGCGGCGCGCGTGCGCGACCTGTTCGAGCAGGCGCAGCAGAAGGCGCCGTGCATCGTGTTCGTCGACGAGCTCGACGCGCTCGGCAAGGTGCGCGGCGTCGGCCCGATGTCGGGCAACGACGAACGCGAGCAGACGCTCAACCAGTTGCTCGTCGAGATGGACGGCTTCCAGGCCGGCTCCGGCGTGATCATCATGGCCGCGACGAACCGGCCGGAGATCCTCGATCCCGCGCTGCTGCGGCCGGGCCGCTTCGATCGCCACATCGCGATCGACCGGCCCGACGTGAACGGCCGCCGGCAGATTCTCGGCGTGCATGTGAAGCGCGTGAAGCTCGCGGCCGACGTCGATCTCGGCGAGCTGGCATCGCGCACGCCGGGCTTCGTCGGTGCCGATCTCGCGAACGTCGTCAACGAGGCCGCGCTGCATGCGGCCGAACTCGGCAAGCCGGCGATCGGGATGGCCGACTTCGACGAGGCGATCGATCGCGCGCTGACGGGCCTCGAACGCAAGAGCCGCGTGATGAACGCGCAGGAGAAGCTGACCATCGCGTATCACGAGGCCGGCCATGCGCTCGTCGCGGAAAGCCGCGCGCATTGCGATCCGGTGAAGAAGGTGTCGATCATTCCGCGCGGCGTGGCGGCGCTCGGCTATACGCAGCAGGTGCCGACCGAGGATCGCTACGTGTTGCGCAGGAGCGAACTGCTCGACCGGATCGATGCCTTGCTCGGCGGGCGCGTTGCCGAGGAACTCGTGTTCGGCGACGTGTCGACGGGCGCGCAGAACGATCTCGAACGCGCGACCGCGATGGCGCGCCACATGGTCATGCAGTACGGGATGAGCGAGAAGATCGGGCTCGCGACGTTCGACGACGGCGATGTGCGGCAGGGCATGCCCGGCGCGTGGCATGCGGGCGACGGGCGCTGCAGCGAGCACACCGCGCGGATGATCGACGACGAGGTGCGCACGCTGCTCGCCGACGCGCATGCGCGGGTCGCGATGACGCTCGGCGAACGCCGCGATGCGCTCGAACGCATCGCGCGACGGCTGCTGCAATCCGAGGTGCTCGAGCGCGAAGCGCTGCAGGCGCTGATCGACGGGCGCGTCGAACCGTCGTCCGCGACGCAGGCTGCACCGGCACCGGACGACGAAGCCGGCGCACGCGGCGGCGCGATCGAAACGGAGCACGCATCCGCGGTCGAGCGCGATTTCGTCGCATACGGGCCGCCACGCGAACCCGAGCGCTGAAGGTGCCGCGAACCTGCGGGCGGCGCGCATCGATGCGACTGCGTGCCGGCATTCCTTTCCCAGTTGATCTGCGCGGAGTCGCCATGAGCGAGGCGCACATATCGGTCGATGTCGCGCAGCAGGCGCGCTTCTGTTTCGAAGTGGTGTTTGCCGGCACGACGCTGTCGCCGGTCCTCACCGACGAACCGCCGCCGCTCGGCGAAGGACGCGGGCCGAACCCGATCCGGTTGCTGGCCGCGGCGGTCGCGACCTGTCTCGCGGCGAGCCTGCTGTTCGCGCTGGAAAAGCAGCATGTCGATCCGCAGCCGATTGCCGCACGCATCGATGTCGACATGGTGCAGAACGAAGCGGGCAGGGTGCGCGTGGGCGCGATGTCGGTACGGCTGTCGATCGGCAGGACGTGGGCCGATCTCGCGGCGGCGACGCGCGTGCTCGATCAGTTCGATGCGTATTGCGTGCTGACGGAGAGCCTGCGAGAAGGCATTCCGGTGTCGGTCGACCTGTGCGATGCGAGCGGCGCGGTGCTCGGATACGCGGCGACGGACGCGTGAGCGCGCGTCAGGGTTCGGTCGCGGCCGCGACTTCGGCCGCTTCGGCGAGCGCGTCGAGAAAGCGCGTGCGCCACCAGTGCACGTCGCTCTTGCGCAAGATCGCCATCAGCGCCGCATGACGCTGGCGGCGCTCCTCGAGCGGCATCGCGAGCGCACGCTGGATCGCCTGCGCGGTGCCTTGCGTGTCGTACGGATTGACGAGCAGCGCCGACTTCAGCTGCTCGGCCGCGCCGGCAAAACGCGACAGCACGAGCACGCCCGGATCGGCCGCATCCTGCGCGGCGAGAAATTCTTTCGCGACGAGGTTCATCCCGTCGCGCAGCGGCGTGACGAGCGCGACGCGGCTCGCGCGATAGAGGCCCGGCAAGCGCTTGCGCGCGACGGTGCGGTGAATGTAGCGCATCGGCATCCATTCGAGTTCGCCGTAGTCGCCGTTGATCGCGCCGCACAGGCTGTCCATCTCGCGCCGCAGGTCGTCGTACGCGCCGAGATTTTCGCGGCTCGGCGCGGCGATCTGGATCAGCGTCGCGCGGTCGCGGTTCTCCGGATACTGTTCGAGCAACTCGCGGAACGCATGCACGCGCTGCGGCAGCCCTTTCGTGTAATCGAGCCGGTCGACGCCGACCAGCAACTGGCGCCGCGAATATTCGTCGCGCATCCGCTCGAACATGTCGAGGCCGTCGCGGTCGCGCGCGAGCGCCTCGAACTCGTCGACGTTGATGCCGATCGGGAACGCGCCCGCCGACAGCGTGCGGCCGAATGCACGCAGCCGGCCGTCC
The DNA here is from genome assembly GCF_001411495.1 of Burkholderia cepacia ATCC 25416. Classification (NCBI taxonomy): domain Bacteria; kingdom Pseudomonadati; phylum Pseudomonadota; class Betaproteobacteria; order Burkholderiales; family Burkholderiaceae; genus Burkholderia; species Burkholderia cepacia. The sequence goes on from NZ_CP012982.1 coordinate 3,171,566, forward strand.
GGCAGCCGCGCGGCGCCGGCTTCCGCTTCGACGTAATGCTCGAAGTGGAGCAGGTCCGACTCGGTCTGGAAGCCGACGAGATCGTATGCGAACAGCGAGCGCATCAGCCATTCGTGTTCCGGGATCGCGGCCATGATCGGCGGCGGCGGCATCGGGATGTGCAGGAAGAAGCCGATCGGATTCGTACAGCCCATCGCGCGCAGCTCGGCGGCGAGCGGAATCAGCTGGTAGTCGTGGACCCAGATGGTGTCGTCGGGACGCAGCAGCGTGCGCAGCTTGCGCGCGAACAACTGGTTCACGCGCCGGTAGCCGTCGGCGAAGCGGCGGTCGAACTGAGCGAGATCGAGCCGGTAGTGAAACACCGGCCACAGCACGTTGTTCGAATAACCGAGGTAGTAGGCGTCGTAGTCCTGCGGGTCGAGATCGATCGTCGCGAGCTGGATGCCGCCGACGTTCTGGATCTGCACGTCGTCGCCATGCGCGGGCTGGTCGTCGCTGCCGCGCAGCCTTCCGCTCCAGCCGAACCAGACGCCGCCGGATTCCTGCAGGCTGTCTTTCACGGCAACGGCGAGCCCGCCGGCAGCGGCTTTACGGGGATCTGCAATGCGATTGGATACGACGACGAGTCGGCTCACCAGCTCTCCTGACGATTGTTGGGGGAAGGTTCGTGCGGCCGTGGCGCGAGAAGCGGACGCCGCCATCGGCACGCGGTGTGCGAAGCGATGGGGCCGCAATACGATCGGACGGGAGTCAGGGCACGCGATTCGCCGTCCGAACGCGGAGTGCTTTTTTAAGCATACTCGTCATTCGTTCGTTTTAAAAGTCTGCGTCGGCGAGCGATGCGCGAGCGAACGCTGCGTTATCTCCATGTCGCCGGTGTGGCAACGCGCGATACATGGCCGGGATCGAAACTTGCGCAACGCTGCAATCGCGGCGTGCGCGATGGCATGCGGAGGACGGGCATCGCGCGCGATCGTCCGTGACGATGCGCGTTGCCGGACACGCGCACGATGCCGCGCCGGTCGGTACAAACGACCGGCGACGACGCGGCTACGCCGACGGGCGAGCTACACGCACGCGTGCCGCGAATCGGAGAGGAGACGCGCGACGGCGCGCGTGCGAACGGTTCGAGCCGGACGGCGACGATGCACAGCGCATCGCGCGGTATGCGCAAGCGTGACGCAGGCGAACCGGCGAAACCGCGTGCGCATCGTCGTCTCCTTTCGGTATCCGTTACGCGGCGGCCGGTTGCCAGTGATGCGCGGCGGGTTCCTGCGCGTGCGCACCCGACGACGTCACGTGCGTGCCGGACGGCATCCGGAACGCGGCGACCGTTTCGGACAGCTCGCGACCTTGCGCCTCGAGCGACTTCGATGCGGCCGCGGCCTGCTCGACGAGCGCCGCGTTCTGCTGGGTCGTCTCGTCCATCTGCGTGATCGTCAGGTTCACCTGGTCGATGCCGCGGCTCTGCTCGGCCGACGCGGCCGCGATCTCGCCCATGATGTCGGTCACGCGCGCGACAGCCTGCGTGACGTCCGACATCGTCTTGCCGGCTTCGCCGGCCAGCGCCGAGCCGTCGCGGATCGTCTGCACCGACGCGTTGATCAGTTCCTTGATCTCCTTTGCCGCCGTCGACGAGCGTTGCGCGAGACTGCGCACCTCGCTCGCCACGACCGCGAAGCCGCGGCCCTGTTCGCCCGCCCGAGCCGCTTCGACGGCCGCATTCAGCGCGAGGATGTTGGTCTGGAACGCGATGCCTTCGATGATGCCCGTGATGTCGGCGATCTTCGACGAGCTATGGCCGATTTCCGTCATCGTGTCGACCACGCGGCCGACCACCGAGCTGCCGCGATGCGCGACATCCGACGCATTCGCGGCGAGCGCGCTCGCCTGTTGCGCGTTCTCGGCATTCAGCCGCACCGTCGACGTGAATTCCTCCATCGTCGCGGCGGTTTCCTGCAGCGACGCGGCCTGTTCCTCGGTGCGCTGGCTCAGGTCGAGGTTGCCCGACGCGATCTCGCTCACGGCATGCGCGATGCTGTTCGATGAATCGCGCACGCGGCCGACGATGCCGATCAACCGCTCGTTCATCGTCCGCAGCGCTTCGAGCAGGTCGCGGGTCTCGTCGTTGCCGCTGACGTGGATGCGGCTGCCGAGATCGCCGTTCGCGACCGTGCGCGCGACGTCCACGGCCGAGCCGATCGGCACCGTGATCTTGCGTGTCAGCCACAGGCCGCCGCAGGCCGCGACCGCGACCGCGATCAGGCAGATGCCGGCCAGCAGGTTGCGCTCCATCGCATAACGATCCGCGAATTGCTGGGCGATCGCGAGTTCGCGTTCATGCGTATAGCTCGCGTAGGCATCGGTCGCGCGCACGAGCTGCGCGAGCAGCGGGCGGCAGTTGTCGTCGATGTCGGCGGTCGCCTCTTCTTTCTTGCCGGCTTGCGCGAGCCCGACGATACGCAGCGCGACGGGCCCGTAGCTCGATTCGATGCGGGCGATGTTGCCCACCAGTTCGCGCGCGCGATCGGAGGTGTCGGTCGCGTTCGCCATCATCTCCTTGAGCTTCGCGAGATGTTCCTGCACGTCCTTGTGCGCCTGGTTCACCTCGGCCAGTTCGAGCTCGAGATCGGACGGTTTGGTCACGAGCACGATGTTGCGCGCCGCGATCGCGCGCCGGTCGACCGCAGTTCGGATTTGCGCGGACTGGTTCGCCCGCGCGTTGATGCCGTTCATGTAGCGGGAAAACTCGGCGTTCGTATCGGATAGCGCCTTGAGTGCCACGCCCGACACGATCACGACGACCGCGGCGAGCAGGCCGAAGCCGCCAAGGAGTTTTGTCTTGATGCTCATTCTGGCGATATTCACGTTGTGCCCCTGCGCGTGTGGTTGGCAAATTGAATTTATTGTTCGACCAGATACGGGCTCGTGCCGGCATTAACGGGTATACCGAATGATTCTTTACCCTTCGAAAACCCTGATATTAGTTTTTTTAGCGCTGGAATCCTTTTCGGATGGGTTTGCTCGAACCCGGGCAGAAAGAACCGAGGCGCCCGTGATTCAAAGGTTTATACGTGGAATTTGAAACCGGTTTTATCAGGCGAGGCAAAAGAGATCTTTTTGCTAATAATCGTCTGATGAATTTGTTTTTATTTATGGGTGAATAAAGTGGAATTCCCTTGCGCCCTAATTGGGGAGGGAATCGGTGCGCGTCGTCGGTATGTGTCGCGCGATGGGCGGTAAAGTCCGGAAAGCGGAAATTCGCGACGGAGCGGGGGCGCCGCAAAGCGGCCCGCGGCGGGCGCCGCGGGCCGTGAGAGGGTCAGAACGTGGTGCGCAACCCGGCCATCACGCTGCGGCCGCCTTCCGGCGCGAGGCCGCGCACGACCGAGGTCGAGTAGCGGATTTCCTGGTTCGTCAGGTTGTCGCCGCGCAGGTACGCGAGCCAGTGCGTCGCACCGACGCGGAACTTGTAGGTCAGCATCACGCCGAGCGACGTGTAGCCGTCCGTCGAAAAGTCGTTGTCGGGCACGCGATGCTGCGACCACGCATGCGTGACCTGCGCGCGCGCACCGAACGGGCCGTAGCCGTAGTCGGCCGCGAGCGTCGCGCGCAGCGGCGCGATGCGCGGCAGCGGCTGGCCCGTATCGACGTTGCGTGCGTGCGTGTAGTCGGCCGTCAGCTCCAGGTCGACCGTATGGCCGCGCCGCGCGAAGGCGCGCCACTTGCCGTCCAGCTCGATGCCGTAGAACTCGGCGCGCACGCCACGGTAGATCGCCTCGTTGAGCGAACCGTCGGTACCGGGCGCGACGGGTTCGCCGTCGTCGTCCACGACGCGGCCCGTGTTGTACTCGGTCAGGTAGTTCGAGAAGCGGTTGTAGAACACGCCGACGCTGCCGCGATTCGGCCCGCTCGCGTAGCGCAGCGACAGGTCGGTCGACACGGCCTTTTCCTTCGACGCGTTCGGGTTGCCGATCAGGAACTGGCCGGTCGCATCGTGCGGGCCGTTCGAATACAACTCGTAGAAGGTCGGCGCACGTTCGGTGTATGCGACGTTGGCCGCCACCGACCACACGGGCGTCAGCGAGAACAGCGCGCCGGCCGAGACGCTGCCGGCATTGAAGTCGCGCGGCTGCGCTCCCGCGAATTTCTCGACGCCGGCCGGATCGGGATCGACCTTCACGTGCTCGAAGCGCCCGCCGAGGCTCAGCTTGAGCGCCGGGACGACCTGCCATTCCTCGAGGCCGAACAGTGCGACGCTGTTCGTGCGCGTGGACGGCACGAGCAATTCGTCACCGAGCGCGGAGAACGTGTTCTGGCCGAACTGCACGCCGATCGCGCCTTCGAACGGGCCGATCCTGCGATGCCGCGCCTCGATGCGCGCCTCGTAGCCGCGGTTGCGGAAGGTGGTGGCCGTCTCGCCGTTGTCGACTTCCTTGTGGCGATAGTCGGTGTACGCGAAGTCGAATTTCAGCTTCGTGAACGGCCCGCTCAGGTTGCGTATCTCGGAGGCGAGCGCGAGCCGTTCCTGGCGCATCCGCAGGCGCACGTCGTCCTCGGCGACGGAGCCGTAGTTCGACTCGTAGCCGCTGTACGACAGACCCGCGAAACCGTCGGCCCACGTGTACGACGCGCCGACCGCGCCGCCATGCACGCGGCCGTCGCTGTTCGGCACGTTGCCGTACGGTTGCGGCGTGTCGGGGCCGTCGATCGCGCGTTGCTGGCTGCTGCGCGCATAGCCGGGAATCCGCAGCTTGCTCGTTTCGCGGTCGAACGCGTCGACATGGAACGCGAAGCGGCCGTTGCCGCCTTCGACCTGCGCGGCGCCCGCGCGCACCGAATTCGCGCCGCCGTAGCGCGCGTCGAGCGCGCCCGTCACGCCTTCGATCGCCTCGCGCGGAATCCGGTTGTCGATCGTGTTGACGACGCCGCCCACCGCATTGCCGCCGTACAGCAGCGCGGCCGGCCCGCGCACGATTTCGACGCGCTCGATCGACAGCGGATCCTGCGGCACCGCATGGTCGTACGACAGCGACGACGCGTCGTAGGCCGCGACGCCGTTCTGCAGCAGCCGGATCCGGTCGCCGTCCATCCCGCGGATGATCGGGCGGCCGACCATCGGCCCGTAGGTGGTGGTCGACACGCCGGGCAGCCCGTTCAGCGTCTCGCCGAGCGAATCGGCCTGGCGGCGCGTCAGCGCGTCGCCGGACAGTTGCGCGGTCGGCGAGATCAGGTCGGTGTCGCCGAGCGGGTTCGCGGTCACGAAGATCGGCGCGAGCGCAGTGGTTTGCGTCGGTGTCGGCGAGGCGGGCGTATCGGCCTGCGCGTGCGCGACGGCGGCGAACAGCATCAGCGAGACGGGCGAGAGCGGGCGAAGCGGTAGACGAGGGAGGTCGCGCATGGTCGGTGAATCAATTGGAATGGGTTGGAATCCGATCGGAAGGCGAGCCATGCGGGTCACGGCTGGATACGATATATTGTTGCGTCTGCGGCGCGCAGTGACCCGTCTGGATATGACTCGGCGTAACCCGGCCACCGGGATGAAGCGGCTTCAAAGCGGCTTCAGGTGGGCGAGAACGTAAAATGATATGTTATATCATTTCAAATTCCAAGCAAAACGGCGGCCGGCCACAGGGTTTCCGACAAACGGCTGAAATGGCTGCGAAAGCAGAGGCGGGCCGTCGACCCGGCGGCGCAGCGGCAGCTTGCGCGAGATGTCCCGCCGTGAATTCGCCACCGGCGCGCACGATTCCTGCCCCGTTGACGCGTATCAATGCGTTCCGGGTTCGAGCCCGGATACTGGTGCGCTCATCGACCAGACAGGAGCGACGCATGACTCAAACCATGAAAGCGGCCGTGGTGCACGCGTTCGGCGAGCCGTTGCGCATCGAGGAAGTGCCGATCCCGACGCCGGGCCCCGGCCAGATCCTCGTCAACATCAAGGCGTCGGGCGTCTGCCATACCGACCTGCACGCAGCCGACGGCGACTGGCCCGTGAAGCCGACGCTGCCGTTCATTCCCGGACACGAAGGCGTGGGCGTCGTCGCGGCGGTCGGCGCGGGCGTCACGCACGTGCGCGAGGGCGACCGCGTCGGCGTGCCCTGGCTCTACACGGCATGCGGTCACTGCGAGTACTGTCACACCGGCTGGGAAACCCTCTGCCACGGGCAGCAGAACACCGGCTATTCGGTCAACGGCAGCTATGCGGAATACGTGCTGGCCGATCCCGATTACGTCGGCCATCTGCCGGCGCAGGTCGCGTTTGACGAGATCGCGCCGATCCTGTGCGCGGGCGTGACCGTCTACAAGGGCATTCGCGTCACCGATACGCGTCCGGGCCAGTGGCTCGCGATTTCCGGTATCGGCGGGCTCGGCCACGTGGCCGTGCAATACGCGCGTGCGATGGGCCTGCACGTCGCGGCCGTCGACATCTCGCCCGACAAGCTCGCACTCGCGCGCGAGCTGGGCGCGCAGCTGACGATCGATGCGTCGATCGACGATCCCGCGAAAGTGATCCAGAAGGAAATCGGCGGCGCGCACGGCGTGCTCGTCACGGCCGTGTCGCGCAGCGCGTTCGCGCAGGCGCTCGGGATGGTGCGGCGCGGCGGCACGGTGGCGCTCAACGGTTTGCCGCCGGGCGATTTCCCGCTGCCGATCTTCTCGAGCGTGCTGAACGGCATCACGGTGCGCGGGTCGATCGTCGGCACGCGGCGCGACCTGCAGGAGTCGCTCGATTTCGCGGCGGACGGGCTGGTGCGCGCGCATATCCATCGCGACCGGCTCGGCAACATCAACGACATATTCGCGCGGCTGCGCGAAGGGAAAGTCGACGGTCGTATCGTGCTCACCGACATGCACTAAAGCGCATTCGGGCCCGCTGCCGCGACGCGACGGACGTCGCGGCAGCGCTGCGCTCACGCGTGCATCACGGCGCGAAGAACACGTCGGTGCGGTTCGTCAGGTTGCCCGCGCTGGTCTGCACGAAGAACGGATGGAACGACGACGAAGGCATCACGTCGAGCCCCTGGTAGTCGCCGATGAAGAAGCCTTCCGCGTTCGGCGCGAGCTTCATGTCGAACGGGCCGCCGACGCGCCGCTCGTCGGCGAACGTCGTGCCGCCGTCATGCGAGATCTTGCGCCAGAAACCGGTCGGCAGCGTCGTCGTGTTGCCGGCCTGCAGGTCGCGGAAGTCGTAGTAGGTGACCATCACGGCGCCCGTGTTGTCGACGCGCACCGACGGATTGAACGCGGGGCGCCCGGTCGGCGTGTTCAACTGCTGCGGCGTGCTCCACGTCGCGCCGCCGTCCTTCGACGTCGATACGGCGATCTCGTCGTACGTGCCGCCGTTGAAGCGGCTGTCCTGCCACACCACGTAGAGCTGCCCCGAGGCCGGATCGATCGCGGGTTCCGGAATGATGTCGCCGGTGCGCACGGGCTCGCCGGTGTTCGGATCGGTGACGCCGACCGTCTGCAGCCCCGCGATCACCTGCGGCTTCGTCCACGTCGCGCCGTCGTCGGTCGACTTGATGAACGCGACCTTGCCGGCTGCCTTGCTGAACGGCGGCTGGATCAGGTCGAAGAAGTCGTAGAGCGTGCCGCTCTTCGGATCGACGACGATCTGGTTGCCGATCGTCTGCTGACGCGACGGCACGTTGACGATCACCTTCGGGGCGCTCCACGTCTTGCCGCCGTCGGTCGTCTTCGAGAACAGCGTCGGCCCGCGGTATGCGTGCGTATGCAGGTTCGCGTACGGGTTGCCGTTCGGCAGCTCGAGGCGGTCCCACACCGCGTAGGCCGTGCCGGCCTTCACGGGGTTCGCCGTCACCGATTCCTTGTCGTTGAAGAACTGCGTCGTCGGTTCGTCGTTCGCGATCAGCACGGCCGGGCTGCTCCAGGTCTGCCCGCCGTCGGTCGACACCGACGCGGCCACCGCGTTGGCATTGTTCGACTGGTTGAAGGAGATCGATACCGAATACGCGGTGCCGTCCGGCCCGAACGATACCCACGGATCGGACGCGCGCTCGTACTTCAGCCCGCCCGGCGCGCATGCGCTGAACGGCTGCGGCGTGCGCGCCCAGGTCGCGCCCGCGTCGAACGTGTAGCCGGCGACGAGCCCGTGGGCGCCGCCGTTCGACCAGCGGTCCTGCTGCCACACGCCGATCATGTTCATCGGGTTCGCCGGGTTGACCGACAGCCACGGTTCGACCTCGGCGTTCACGTAGTTCGTGCCGGGGCCGCCGATGGTGCAGGCGGCGAACGGGCTCGGGCCGGACACGACCACGGGGTCGGCATGCGCGGCCGCGGCGGCGGCCATTGCCACGGTTGTCGCGGCGGACAGGCGGGTGAGGCGGGTCAGGCCGGTGATAAGCGAGTGGGATACGGTCGAACGTCGCATGGACTGCTCCTCGTTGACGTGCGGCGGCGATGGCGCGGCATGGAGCGGCACGTCGCGCACCGGTACGCGGCGGCAACGGATGCCGTGCCGCGCGTCGGATCGTGTCGTTCAGGAAGCCGTTTCGGTCATCGCAATCCGCGTGTGCTGGATGCCGCCAGCACGTCGGTCAAGACACCTCTTGGTTTTCATTGCTTGTCGGGTGCGTCCAGGGAGGCGGACGCGACGGGAAGGCCAGTCCGTGCATACGGCGAATGCGTCGAAGTGGATTGAATGTAGGCGATCGGTATGCGGCGCGGGAGGCAATTTTTTGTAACAGTACGTAGCCGGAAAGCGTTGCCGAAACAGCGCTTCCGGGACGCAAGATTTTCCGCCGGAAAGTTCGGAAACCGAATCGAAAGCACGAATCGGAATCGCTATCGATTATGCGGATTCGTGCCGATGCGGTGCGCCGTCGGCGCGGTTCAGCGTTCGGCCGGAAAGCGATCCTGCAACGCGTGCAGCCAGCGCGCGACGACGTCGAGTTCGGCGTCGGAAAACCCGTCGCACAGTTTGCCGTTCAGCTCGCGCAGCAGCACGCGCGCGCGCTTGAGCGCCGCTTGGCCGTCGTCGGTCAGGTACAGCCGCGTTGCGCGGCCGTCGTCCGAATCGGCGTGACGCGTGATGAGGCCGGCCTTTGCCATGCGGTCGGCGAGGCCCGTCATCGCGGACGGCGCGAGCTGCAGCGCGGCGCCGACTTCGCCGATCAGCGCGCCGTCCTGCTTCGCGAGACAGAACAGTGCACCGGCCTGCGCGGCGCTCGCGCGCGTCTCGGTTTCGGCCTTGCGGTCGATCCAGCGCTGCACGCGCCGCTGGCCGATGTTCAACATGAAAAACAGTCGTCGGTCTTCGCTCAAGCTGGGTTCCCGGCTGCAATGGAAAGGGAGGGGCGGCCCGCGGTGCGTGGTGCGTCGAGTGCCCGCGCGAGCCAGTCGGCCACGTCGGGCCACAGCACGGTGCCGGGCCGACTGCGAAAGAAGCCCATGTGCCCGACCGGGCCGCTGCCCGCCGCGCGCGGATCGATCTGGCGGCGTTCGACCTGCGCGCGGGTCAGATAGCTTACCAGCAGGCCGATCGCGGCCGGGTTCGCCCACGGATCGTCGTCGAAGCCGAGCGCGAGAATCGGCAACCGTTGCTTCGCGAAGCGCTCGGCCGCGCCGAGCGTCGGATCGTCGAAGAAATAGTGCGGCAGCGTCGTCCAGCGGCTCCATTCGCGGAACACGCCGGCCGGCATGTCTTCGCCGAGCCCGAGCCGCCTGCCGGGCACGTAGCCGAGCAGCGCCGACATCAGCGGGCCGAGCACACGCAGGATCAGCCGCACCTTCACGCGTTCGGCCGCCTGCGTGATCAGTCGCGTGCTGCCCGCATGCGCGGCGACGAGCACGGCCGCGTGCAGGTGCGGCGTGGCGGCGGACAGCCCGATCGCGTGCCCGCCGACGCTGTGCCCGACCGCCAGCAGCGGCACCCCTTCATAGGCCTGCCGTGCCCACGCGGTCGCGGCACCCACGTCGAGCTCCATCCAGTCGCGCATGCGGGCCCGCAGCGCACCCAGGCGCGCGGGCCGCGATGCACCGATGCCGCGATAGTTGTAGGTGAGCGCCGCGAAACCGCGCTCGGTCAGGAAGCGTGCGAAGCCCGCATACAGCCGCTCCGGCACGGCCGTCGCCGGATGGATCAGCACCAGCGCGCGCGGTGCCGCGTCCGGCGTCCACAGCGTGCCGTGCAACGCGTAGCCGTCGGCGGCGGAAAACTCGATGGGTTGGGAGGTCATGGCCGTCCTCGTTCCAGGTAGTTATTTCGTATGCGAAATATAGTCCGGGATTTATTTCGCGCACGAAATATGTGTCGAGGATTCATTCGAACCGGGTTCCCGGACGGGCGGCGGGCGGCATCCGGCGATACGGGCCGTGTCATAAAACATTTGCATCTTTGCATAGAAGAATATTGCGTTTGTTTCATGGTGCGGATCGACGTATCTTCACCGGTTCCATCCGTTCCGCCGGCCGCCGGGCACGGCGGATCACGTGGCGCCGCCATCGCGCGGGCGCCCGCCAACCTTCCGGGAGATCACGTTGCTGAGCCGAATCGTCACGGCACTCTTGCTGGCGCTTGCCGCGCAGCCAGGCATGGCCAAAGACACCGTCACGCTGCGCGTCGGTGAACAGAACTACTTCAACATCCAGGCGTCGATGGAGGCATCCGGCGTGCTGAAGGACCTGCCTTACACGATCGAGTGGAAGCATTTCCAGGCCGCCGCGCCCGTCGCCGAAAGCCTGAACGGCAATGCGATCGACGTCGGCTTCCTCGGCGATTCCGCGCTGCTCACGCTGGCCGCGCGCGGCGCGCCGGTGAAAGTCGTCGCGGTGTCGCGGCAGAGCCTCGACGGCGTTGCGATCCTCGTGCCGAAGAACTCGCCGGTGCGCACCGTCGCCGACTTGCAGGGCAAGACCATCGCCGTCTGGCGCGGCGCGTGGAGCCAGCAGCTCGTGCTGCGCGCGCTCGAACACGCCGGCCTGCGCGCGGATTCCGTCAAGTACGCGTACCTGATGCCGATCGATGCGACCAACGCGCTCGCGAACGGCTCGGTCGACGCCGTGTCGCTGTGGGAGCCGTTCGTCAGCACGCTCGCGCTGCGGCAGGGCGCACGGCCCGTGACGACCGCGCAGGGGCTGATGCCCGCGCTGAGCTTCGTCGCCGCGAACGAGCAGGCCGCAACGGGCAAGCGCGCCGAGATCACCGATTTCCTGAAGCGCGTGGTGGCCGCGCGCCAATGGGTCGACAGCCATCCGCGCGAGTATGCCGACCTGTGGGCGAAGCGCGCGAAGCTCGAGCCGGACGTCGCGTACCGCTGGCTCAACAATGCGCACCAGCGCGTGGGCCCCGTCGACGACACGGCCGCGAAGGATGCGCAGAACACCGCCGACTTCCTGCACAAGGCCGGCGTGATTCCGACCGCGTACGACACGGCGAAGCTGCTCGACCGCTCGTATGCGGGCGCGTTCGCCGCGCCCGCGCAGAAGACGGCCGCCGCGCAGTGAGCGTGCGGCAACGCGCAGCCATTTCCGATCGACAACGAGAAGGACCATCGACATGCCCGTCGACATCATCGGCATGATCACCGCGACGCCCGGCGCGGAGGTCGACGTACCGGGCGGCGCCGCCGTCCAGCCCGACTACGTGCGCCGCTTCGCGCAGGCGCACGAGGCCGCCGGCTTCGACCAGATCCTGGTCGGCCATTTCAGCAACGCGGCGGACGGCTTCATCGTTGCGTCGTTCGCGGCCGCCGCGACCGAACGCATCCGCATCCTGCTCGCGCACCGGCCGGGCGTGATCGTGCCGTCGGCCGCCGCGCGGCAGATCGCGACGCTCGACGTGTTCAGCGGCGGCCGGCTCGCGCTGAACGTGGTGTCGGGCGGCGACGATGCCGATCTTCAGCGCGACGGCGATTTCGTGCCGCACGACGCGCGCTATCGCCGCACCGGCGAGTATCTCGACGTGCTGAAACGGATCTGGCAGGCCGACGCGCCGGTCGACCACGATGGCCCGTTCTACCGGCTGCGCGGCGCGTCGCCGCTCGTGAAGGGCGCGCAACGGCCGCATGTGCCGATCTATTTCGGCGGCTCGTCGCCGGCCGCGCTGGCGGTGGCGGGCGAGCATGCCGATGTCTACATGACGTGGGGCGAGCCGCTCGCGTCGGTGCGCGAGCAGATCGCGCGGGTGCATGCGGCCGCCGCGCCGTTCGGGCGTGCGCCGCGCATCAGCGTGTCGTTCCGGCCGATCGTCGCCGATACCGAGGCGGCCGCGTGGGAGAAGGCCGAGGCGATCCGCGAGCGCGTGCGCGCGGCGCGGCTCGCGAACGGCCAGCCGATCGACGGCCATGCGCCGCAAAACGCGGGCTCGCAACGGCTGATGGCCGCCGCCGCGCAGGGCGACGTGCTCGACGAGCGGTTGTGGATGGGCGTCGCGAACCTGACCGGCGCGCGCTGGAATTCGACCGCGCTGGTCGGCACGCCCGAGCAGGTCGCGCGTGCGCTCGGGGCGTATTACCGGCTCGGCGTATCGACGTTCCTGATTCGCGGGTTCGATCCGCTCGACGATGCGCTCGATTACGGGCGCCACCTGATTCCGGCGATTCATGCGCAGGTCGCGGAGCTCGACCGCTATCACGCGGCGGTGTCCGCGTAGGCGCATCGCGTCGTTACGACGCAAGGGCTGCTTCGATTCGCCCCGGCATTCCCGTTGCGGGATGCCGGGGCGATGTCGTTCGGGTGGTCGAGTATCGATGGCCTTCAGAACGACGGCAATCCCGGCGGATTGGTTTCCGCACGCGCGATCGCCTCGCTCTGCAAACCCCAGCGCGCGAGCGCCTGTCCGTAGCGGCCGCTGCCGATCAGCGCGTTCGTCGCCAGCGTCAGCGCGGGCGCGAGCCCGCTGCCGCGCCGCGTCGCGATCGCCACGTCGGCGTTGGCCGGCCAGCCCGCATTGACGACGCCGACACGGCGGATCTTGCCGGTGCGCGCGGCCTCGTACGCGAGCGACGCGTTCGGGTTCAGCTCGGCATCGGCGCGGCCCGACAGCAGCGCGACGCGCGCCGCCGCATCGTCGTCGAAATATTGCAGCTCGGCCGGCTTCAGCCCCTGCGCCACGTTGCGCTTGTTCCACTCGAGCAGGATGCGTTCCTGGCTCGTCCCCGCGCCCGTGATGATGCGCAGGCCGGCGATGTCCTTCGGCTCGGCGATCTTTGCGATCGGGCTGCCGGTGCGCACGTAGAAGCCGTGCAGCCCGAGCCGGTAGGTCGTGAAATCGTATTTCTCCTTGCGCTTCTCGGTCACGCCGACGTTCGAGATCACCGCGTCGTACTTGCCGGACGTCAGCCCGAGCGGCCAGTCGGCCCATGCGATCGGCACCAGCACGAGCGTGCGGCCGAGCGCATCGGCGACGAGCTGCGCATAGTCCGGATCGGCGCCGACCACGGTGCGCGCGTCGGTCGCGTAGGTCGACACGGGCGGCGCGTGCGGTGAAATCGCGACCGTGAATGCGCCGTCGTGTACCCAGCGGTAGCCGGCTGCCGCGCGGATCGCCGCGTCGTCGCGTTCGGCACGTACGCGGCCCGCCTGGCGCGGGTCGAGGTCGGCCGTCGCGGCGGCCGCATGCGCCGCGCGCCACGGCAAGCCCGCTGCCGCGACCAGCGCGGCGGTCATGAACTGGCGTCGGTCGGTCATCGTGCGGCCCCTCGGGAATCGGCAGCGGCGCGCATCACAGCACCCGCGACAGGAACGCGCGCGTGCGCGCATGCGTCGGCGCGTCGAGCACGACGGCCGGCGGCCCGGATTCGACGATGCGCCCGCGCTCCATGAACAGCACGTTGTCCGCGACTTCGCGCGCGAAGCCGATCTCGTGCGTGACGATCACGAGCGTCGTGCCCGAGCGCGCGAGTTCCTTGATCACGTCGAGCACCTCGTTCACGAGTTCCGGGTCGAGCGCGGAAGTCGGTTCGTCGAACAGCAGCACCTTCGGGCGCAACGCGAGCGCCCGCGCGATCGCGACGCGCTGCTGCTGGCCGCCGGAGAGCTGGCGTGGATAGGCATCGGCCTTGTCCGCGAGACCGACGCGAGCGAGCAACGTGCGGGCGATGCGCTCGGCGGCGTCGCGCGTGACGCCGCCGACGGCGACCGGTGCCTCGATCAGGTTCTCGAGCACCGTCAGGTGCGGGAACAGGTTGAAGTTCTGGAACACCATCCCGACGGCCGTGCGCCGTGTCAGCACGTCGCGCTCCTTCAGCTCGTAGAGCACGTCGCCGTCGCGGCGATAGCCGATCAGTTCGCCGTCGATGTCGATGAAGCCGTCGTCGACGCGTTCGAGATGGTTGATCGTGCGCAGCAGCGTCGACTTGCCCGAGCCCGACGGCCCGACGATCACGGTCACGCTGCCGCGCGGCGCGACGAACGAGACGTTGTCGAGCACGCGCTGCATGCCGAACTGCTTCGATACGCCATGCACGGCCACTTCGCCGCCGGCGCGTGGCGCGACGGCCACCGTATCGGCCTCGCCTTCGGCGCGTACGAGCGAATCATCGCGGCGGGACCTGACACGCCGCCACAGCACGCCGAGGCGCGCGAGCGCGAACGTGACGACGGACGGCGGCGGGTTGCGCAGCGCGCCGCGTGCATAGTGGCGCTCGACCTGCACCTGGATCGCCGACAGCACGGTCAGGATGATCAGATACCAGACGGTCGCGACCATCAGCAGCGGAATCACTTCGAGATTGCGGCGATAGATCACCTGCACCGTATAGAACAGCTCAGGCATCGCGAGCACGTAGACCATCGACGTGCCTTTCGCGAGCGAGATCAGGTCGTTGAACGCGGTCGGCAGGATCGCGCGCATCGCCTGCGGCAGCACGATCCGCGTGGTCTGGCGGCCGCGCGGCAGGCCGAGCGCGGCCGCCGCTTCGAGCTGCCCTTGGTCGACCGCGAGAATGCCGCCGCGAATCACTTCCGCGGAAAATGCCGCGTGGTTCAGCGTGAGGCCGAGCACGGCCGCGAGGAACGGGCTGATCAGGTCGGTGGTCGGCGTGTCGAACCACACGATATTGGTGAACGGCACGCCGAGCCGCACATGCTCGTACAGGTAGCCGAGGTTGTTCAGGATCAGCAGCAGCACGATCAGCGGAATCGAGCGGAACAGCCATACGAAGGCCCACGCGCTCGCCGACAGCAGCCGCGAACGCGACAGCCGGGCCAGCGCGACGAACGCGCCGAGCACGAAGCCGAACACCGCGCCGAGCAGCGTCAGCACCAGCGTGCGCGCGAGCCCCGACAGCACCGGCGGCGACAGGAACCATTCGGCGAACACCGGCCAGCCCCATTGCGGGTTGCCGAGTATCGAATGCAGGACGATCGCGATCAGCGCGACGGCGAGCACGGTGCCGGCCGTGCGCGACCGGTGGCGCGCGGGCACGATCCGGAAACGCGTGCCGGCGTCGCGCGCGCCGGGGGAAGAAAGCGGCGGCAGCGCGCCGCCGAGGTGGGTCGTGTCGCTCATGTCGGTGGAAATCCTCGAATCGGTCGGGCGGACGCGCCGCGCACGGGCGGCGCGGCGGCGGGTGTCAGGCGTGCGCTTCGGCCGCCGTTTCGGGCGACGCGTCAGGCACCGCGTGACGGCTTGCCTTGCGCGGCAGGCCGAGGTGGTCGCGCAGCGTCGCGCCGGGCAGGTCGCGGCTGTAGCGGCCGCGCGCCTCGAGCGCCGGGATCACGAGCTCGACGAAATCGTCGACGCCTTGCGCCTGCACCGCGAAGCCGAGGATGAAGCCGTCGCCGGCGCCCGCGTCGTGCCAGCGGATCAGCTCGTCGGCGACATGCTCGGCCGTGCCGATGAAGTTCGGGCGCGGCGTGGCGACCGCGAGCGCCGTCTCGCGCAGCGACAGGCCTTTCTGTTTCGCGTCGGCCTTGATCCGGTCGGTGGTCGAGCGGAAGCTGTTGCGGCCGAGCTCGCCGAGTTCCGGAAACGGCGCGTCGAGCGGGTACTGCGTGAAATCGTGGTGATCGAAATAGCGGCCCAGGTAGGCGAGTGCCTCGTCGATCGTCAGCAGGTCGCGGATCGCCTGGTATTTTTCCTCGGCCTCGGCAGCCGTGCGGCCGACGATCGGCCCGATGCCGGGGAAGACCTTCACGTCGCTGCCTTGCCGGCCGTGCTCGATCGCGCTCTGCTTCACGCGCCGCGTGAACGCGGCCGTCTCGTCGAGCGACGGCGAATGCGTGAACACGGCATCCGCGTACTTTCCGGCGAGCCCGATGCCGGTGTCGGAGGAGCCGGCCTGGAAGATCACCGGCTGCCCCTGCGGGGACCGCTGGATGTTCAGCGGGCCCGCGACCTGGAAGAAGCGGCCGTGGTGGTCGAGCGTGTGGAGCTTGTCGCGATCGAAGAAGCGGCCGGTCGCGCGGTCGCGCACGAATGCGTCGTCGTCCCAGCTGTCCCACAGGCCCTGCACGACGTCGAGGTATTCGTCGGCGATCTCGTAGCGCAGCTCATGATCGGGATGCACCTTGCCGAAGTTCTTCGCGGTGCCCTCGAGCGGCGTCGTCACGACGTTCCAGCCCGCGCGCCCGCCGCTGATCGCATCGAGCGACGCCAGCTGGCGGGCAACCGTGAACGGCTCGCTGTACGACGTCGAGATCGTGCCCGCGAGCCCGATCTTCTTCGTCGCGACCGCGAGCGCCGACAGCACGGTCAGCGGCTCGAAGCGGTTCAGGAAGTGCGGGATCGACTTCTCGTTGATGTAGAGGCCGTCCGCGACGAACGCGAAGGCGATGCCGGCGGCTTCCGCCTTGCGGGCGATGCCGATCGCGAAATCGAGGTTGATGCTCGCGTCCGGCGGGTTGCTCGGGTGCCGCCATGCGTTCATGTGGCTGCCTGCGCCTTGCAGCATCAGGCCGAAAGGAATCGATCGTCGGGTCGTCATGGGAGCGTCACGCGTTCTGGTCAGGGGAAAGGGAGCGGTCGGCCGCGAGGGCCGCCTGCAACGGCGTGGCCGACAGCGCGCCGCCGAGCCATTCGGCCGATGCGAGCCGCGCCGCGTAGTCGGTCACCGGCGAATCGATCACGAACGCGTCGACGTCGAGCCGCCGGCTCAGCGCGTCGAGCGCGTGGTGCACGCGCTCGGGGGTATCGGCCAGCACCGTCGGGCGCAGCTCGTCGATGCGGTAGTCGGACGCGCCGCTCTGCCGCGCGAATTCGGCGGCCGCCTGCGCACTGGGGAGGTTGAAGCTTTGCCCGCCCGCGAGTTGCAGCTTGAAGATCTTCAGCGGCCCGATCAGTTGCTCGGCCTCGTCGCGCGTCGGCGCGGCCACCGCGTACAGCGCGACCAGCGGCCGTGTGCCGCCCGCGCTGCGATACGCGTCGAGCGAGCGTTCGATGTTCGCGTCGTCGCCGTTGAAATGCCCCGCGTAGCAGAAGCGCCAGCCGTTGCGCGCGGCGAGCGCGCCGCTGTCCGGCGAGCCGCCGAGCAGGATGCGTTCGGGCGCCTGCGGCGGCACGGGCAGCGCGACCGCGCCGGCGAGCGGGTGATCCTCGGCCACGCCCCAGCCGAGAAACGCGTCGAGTTCCGCGAGCTGGCCCGCGAAGTCCGGCTTGCGCGCCTTGTCGTGGAACCACTGCAATGCGCGCGTGGTCAGCGGCAACCCGCCGGGCGCCTTGCCGATGCCGAGGTCGACGCGGCCCGGCGCGAGCGCGGCCAGTACCTTGAACGTCTCGGCGACCTTGAACGGGCTGTAGTGCTGCAGCATCACGCCGCCCGAGCCGACGCGGATGCGTGACGTGTGCGCGAGCAGGTGCGCGACGACGATCTCCGGCGCGGAGCTCGCGAAGGCCTGCGTGCCATGATGCTCGGCGACCCAGAAGCGCTCGTAGCCGAGCTGTTCGGCGCGCTGCGCGAGCGTCGTGGTGAAGCGCAGCGCGTCGGCGGCGTTCGCGCCGTCGGCGATCGGACTCTTGTCCAGCAACGAAAGCGAGTAAGACATGGTGGGCGGCGTTCCTGCGTGAGCGTGAAGTAAGCGTGACGGGACGAAGGGCGGGCGTGGCGCTCAGCTCTTCGGCAGCCCGGGTGGATTCGTGCGCGACTGGTCGATCGCCTCGGACGCAAGGTTCCAGCGGTCGAGCACCTGCTGGTAGCGGCCGTTCCTGATCAACCCATTCAGCGCGACGGTCAGCGGATCGGCGAGCCCGCTGCCGCGGCGCGTCGCGATCGCGATGTCGGCCGTGCGCGGCCAGCCGCCGCTGATTGCGCCGACGAGCCGCGTCTTGCCTTGCTGCGCGCTCTGGTACGCGAGCACCGAGTTCACGCTGAACACGGCATCGGCACGGCCCGACTGCACGGCGACGATGCGCATCGCCTGATCGTCGTAGTACTGGATCTGCACGGGTTTCAGCCCGTGCGCGACGTTCTCGCGGTCCCACGCGAGCAGGATCTTTTCCTGGTTGGTGCCGGCGTCGGTCACGATACGCAGCCCCGCGACGTCCTTCGGCTCGCGGATCGCCTGGATCTTGCTGTCGTTGCGCACGTAGAAGCCGACCTGGTCCTTGCGGTAGGTCGAGAAATCGAACTTCTGCTTGCGTTCCTCGGTGACGGTGACGTTCGAGATCACCGCGTCGACTTTTCCGGATTCGAGCGCGAGCGGCCAGTCGGCCCACGCGAGCGCGACGATCTTCAGCTTGCGGCCGAGGCTGTCGGACACGAGCTGGCCGACGTCGGCGTCGAAGCCGATCACCGTGCGAGCATCGGTTGCATACGAACTGATCGGCGGCAGGCTCGGTGCGATGCCGATCGTCAGCGTGCCGGGTTCGGCGAACTTGAACGACGCGGGCACCGCTCGCTCGACTGCCGCATCGGCCACGCCGCGCGGGCGCCCGCGCTGTTCGGGGCTCAAGTCGAACGTGGCGGCGGCCGCGACCGCGGCTGCGGCGAACGCGGTCAGGCCAATCAACGCGGTGGCCAGCGTGCGCGCGGCACGGGAAGAGAACGGTACGGCTCGTTGCATGAAAGCGTCCTGTGGTGGCAAGCGGTAATCGGAGGAGGGCGGGGGCGCGGCGGCGGTCAGCGCGGCAGCGCCGGTTCGGGCACGGGCGCCCACAGGTCGGCCAGCGTCGACGTGCGCGACGGATCGGCGAGATCCTTGCCGAACCGCAGGTGGTAATGCACCTCGGGGGCGATCGACGAATCGAACAGCCGCGTATAGCCGGTGCGGTCGTACAGCGCCCATGCCTCGGGCTGGCGAAAACCGGTAGTCAGGTAGATGCGGCGATAGCCCTGCTGCGCGGCGCGCAGTTCGAGTGCCTCCACGATGATGCGTGCGAGGCCCTGGCGGCGCAGGTCCGCGCGGGTCCAGATGCGTTTGAGCTCGGCGGTCTGCGCGTCGTAGCGCTTGAACGCGCCGCCGCCGATCGTCTCGCCGTCGCGCAGCAGCAGGACGAAAGCGCCTTCGGGCGGCGCGAACAGTTCGGCCGGGTAGCGCGCGAGCTCTTCGCGTGCGGACGCGTGGCTGTCGGGGCGATACGCGTTGTAACGGGTCGAATACTCGTCGATCAGTGCGTCGATCAGCGGTTGCGCGCGGACGTCGAGCGGCGTCGTGTCGATGATGCGGTCGGTCGTGGCCATGGGCATCGCGAAGGGCGCGCGATGCGGACGTTCCTGGCGGGGTGCGGGCACGCGGCCCGTCCGGTCTGTTCCGTTATCGCGACGCGGTTGTCGTGATGGCGGCGGCCGGTGCGTGTCCTGCTGGGATGCAGATGGCGGGCCGCCGCCGTTTTGAACACGTTAGCGGCGCGACCGGCAAAGGCGAACGAAGCAATTTCGATAAGGATTTCGCGGCGGACGTCAGAAGGCTCGCAGCGGGAGTGGGGTGGCGATGACGGGGTGCATGCGCGTGCATCGAAGCCGATGCACGCGCCGGTGCGATGCCGACATGCGAGCGCCTATGCGGCCCGGACTTCGGCGAGCAGATCGGGATGACGATCGAGGATCTTCAGCAGTTTCACGAGGGCAAGCGGCGGATTCGTCTTGCCTGTTTCGTAACGGGAGAACGCGTTGACGCCGCCGCCGAAAAGCTCGGCCGCCTCGCGCTGGTCGAGCTTCAGCTTCTTGCGCACCTTCGCGATGTAATTCGGGTCGACGATGGTGGCGTTCACCTGCTTGTTGAACTCGCTGATCGCTTCGCCGAGACGGGTCGCTTCGTCGAGATCCAGCACCGATTCCCCGCAGGCCGGGCAGAACTCGCCGGTGACAGCGCGGACGACAGTCGACCGGCCCTTGTAGGTATAAGGGATGTCGCGCGTGTCGCGGACGAGCTTCGCAGCACCGCATGCAGGACACTTCATTTTCATCGCTCCTTGAAAGACACGATCAGCACATCGTCGATCACCGTCAGTTTCAGGTACACGTCGCCACGCACCGTCAACGGCCGGTAGACGTCCTGCCAGATCGTGTGGTCGGCGTACGTCGTCATGCTCTTGTGGAAGTCGAGGTCGGTCAGCGACATCACGACATCGAGCGCCTCCCGTTCCGTGAAACCCAGCTGCCGCGCGCCGAGTACCGCGCTCGCGGTCAACCGGACCTGGCCGGATTCGACCAGCGCCTTGACGAGGGGCAGCTTGCAATGAGGCCTTCTCTTTTCCATTCGCGATATTAACCAAGTAAGTTAATTTGTCAAGTTGGTTAATGGCGAGCGCATGCCGTCCGCCATGACTGGCAGACCGCATGGAAAGGAGATGGATCCGGTTTTAGGCCGTCTGGCCGATGCTCGGCGGGGCCGACAATTCCGCGAGCTGGAACAGGCAATCGCCGCGCTGCACCTGCGCGGGCACGCGCTTGCACACCACTTCGCCGTCGCCCTTGAAGCGGTGCAGCACCGGCTCGCGCAGCGGCGTATCGGGGAAGTGCACCCACGCGGCCGGCTGCCCGGCCTTCACCTGGTCGCCGAGTTCGACGAGCGGCTCGTACAGCCCGCGCTCGTACGCATAGACGAAGTGGCGATCGCCGTCGACACGCATGAAGCGCGTGACGGTGGGCGGCGCGTCGGGCACGAGCGCGCCGCGCAGCAGGCCGATGTAACCGAGGTAGTGCAGCAGCCCGTGGCGACCGAGCCGGATCAGCGACGGGTCGGCCATGCCGGCACCGCCGAGTTCGGTCACGATCGAGATCGCGCCCTGGCGGCGCGCGGCCGAGGCCGAGTGCACGGGATTCGGCGCGTGCAGCAGCGCGTTCTGCAACCCGAACGCGACCAGCAGCCCGTTGAGCTTCGCGGCTTCGTCGGCGTCGAGCGGGTCGATCGCGAGCATGTTGCCGCCCTGGTACAGCAGCGAGCTGCCGCCCGAGTGCAGGTCGACCAGATACTGCGAGCGCGCCAGCAGGACATGCTCGATGTAGTGGGCGATCATCTGCGTCGGCGTGCCGGCCGGGTCGCCGGGGAAGCTGCGGTTCAGGTTGCCCTGGTCGAGCGGCGACACGCGCAGGCCCGCGTCCGCCGCCGGGAAATTCGCCATCGGCAGCAGGATCAGCTGCCCGCTGACCATCCCGGGCTCGATCTCGCGCATCAGTTGCGACACGATGATCTGGCCTTCGTACTCGTCGCCGTGGTTGCCGGCCATCACGAGCGCGACCGGGCCGTCGCCGTTGCGAATCGACGCGATCGGGATCGGCAGCCAGCCGTACGCCGAGCGGTGTACGGAATGCGGCAGCCGCAGGTAGCCCGCGTGCTTGCCTTGTGCGTCGAGATCGATTTCGCAGTGGATGGGATTGCGGTGTGAGGAGGAGGCGGTCATGGCGGCATCGTTCGATGAACGGAATCTGCCATCTTATCGGGAAACGACCGCTGCGCGCCGCGCCCGGCGCGAGCAGCGCCGAACGCCATCAGCCGGCAAGCGCATGGAGGCATGCGGGTGAGTTGCAAAGCCGATACGCGGAACCCGGTGCGATGTTGCAGCGGTGAACGCATGCCGGCATGCCGGTCGGCCGCATTCGGGCCTGGTGTTTCGCGCCGGCCCTTGCCGCGACGGGGCCGGCGTGCAAGGGCGGCTTACCGGCCCGATGTTTCAGCTTCGAGACGTCCTTCTTCCCACAGTGCCCAGAAACGGCTGCCGGCGCGATACGGATTCGCGCGGCGCGCGGCGTGATCGGCGATGCCCTGGCGAAACGCGCCGTACAGCGTCAGCGGCGGATTGTCGACGCATCGGGCTTCGCGTGCGGCCGGCATGCGGCGCTCGGAAACGAGCCGGCGGATCAGCGATGCGCCGTCGATCACATCCAGTTCGTCGATGGTTTCGCTGCGGCTGAGGACTTCGACGGTATTCATGTTGGGTCTCCCTGACCACCTGTTTCCCTGACAGGGAGCAATAAGAGTGCCAGGTTCGAAAAGCCCTGCGCTGCATCGATCGTGCAGGCTTCTGCAGCCAACGTGACGGGAGGCGGGCGCCGATGTTACGGAACACGTCACGTGACACGCGAGCGCGCGACGCCACGTGCGGTCACGTAAAGCGTTTCGGAATTGAATCGCCGGGAGGCGTCGACGCGGGAGAAAGAGGGCTGCGCGGCCGGGTCAGCTCGCGGTGGCCGGGGTGACCCGGCTGCTGCCGCTCGAATAGAAGCGGTAGATGCCCTTGCCGGCCGATTTCGCGTCGTACAGCGCGCTGTCGGCCTGCCGGATCAGTTCGTCGGGGGAGCCGTGCCCGTCGTCGAGTGCGATGCCGATGCTGATCCCCAGGATCACGGTCTCGCCGATCGACAGCGTGTACGGCGCCGAGATCTGCCGGATGATGCGCGCCGCGAGGAGCGAGCACGCGTGCATCGTCACGTCGTCGATCGCGACGACGAATTCGTCGCCGCCGATGCGCGCGGCCAGCTCGCCGGGCGGCAGCGTCTTGCCGAGCCGCTCGGCGACCTGCGTCAGCACGTCGTCGCCGGCCTGGTGGCCGAACCGGTCGTTGATCGCCTTGAAGCCGTCGAGGTCGAGATACATGACGGCGAGCCCGGACTCCGGCGAGTGTGGCCGGCTCGCGAGCATCCGCTTGAGTTCCGCATGCAGTTCGTGGCGGTTCGGCAGACCCGTCAGCGCATCGTGCCGCGCGAGATGCCGGATGTGCTGTTCGGTCTGGCGGCGCGCGGTGACGTCCTCGACGATGATCACCGCGTTGCCGTCCGGCACGAGATGGCGCGTCAGTTCGAGCTGGCGGCCATCGGCGAGCACCAGGTCGAGCGGCGCGGGTTCGTCGCAGGCCAGCCAGATCTCGCACTGCGCGGCGAGACGGGCGCCGCCGGGATCGATCGCGTCGTTCGCGCCGAGCGCCGCGACGACGGCGGGCAGCGGCGTTTCGAGCATGATCTGGCGCGGCGAGCCGAACAGTTGCGCGGTGCGCCGGTTCGCGACGATCACGCGGCGCTCGCCGTCGATCATGCACAGGCCGTGCGGCATGTAGGTGAGCGCGGCGTCGAAGCGCGCAACGAGTTCGGCGTTGCGCTGGCGCGCGGCAATCAGCGCGACGAGCACGCGATAGTGACGCTGGACGACCGTGCGCATCGCGGCGAGGTAGATCACGAGCGGCGGCAGCAGCAGCCACGCCCCCGGCCGGTGGGCCAGCAACGCGCCGATGCCGATCGGCAGCACGCCGACCGTGACCTGCGACATCGCGAGCCGGGGCAGCGCCGAATTGCGCGACGCGATCCCGCCGAACACGCCGCCCGCGACCATCACCGACAGCGTGCCGAGCTCGACGTCGACGGCCTGCACGCAGCCCATCACGCCGAGACCGAGCACGAAGCACGCGACGAGCGACACGGGCGCATAGCGCATTGCCCAGTATTCGGCGCGGTCGTCGCCGCCGTCGCGTTGAACCGTGTACGCACGCACGATCGAGAGCCGCGCGATGAGCAGGCCGACGTCGACGATCAGCCACGCGAGGCACCAGAGCTGCTGCAGCCGGATCAGCGCGACGGCCGCGACGAAGCCGCTCGCGAGCCCGGAGAGCGCCATCGGTCGGACGTCCTCGAACAGGGTAACGAGCATCGACGGGCGCAGCGCGGCCGTCACACGGTGGTTGCCGGAGGGGGGGGTGGCGAGAACGGAGTGCAGGAGAGATGCCCTGACTGCCATGGTTTTTGACCTCGACACGATGTCGCTTGATATCGCGATGGCTGGCGGCACCCGCACGGCACGTGGCGGAAGCCCGGCCCGGCCGGATGCGCACGACATTACCATGAAATACGGGCGGCGCGGGTCACCCGGATCGCCCGGCGGACCCGCGTGCCGCGTCGGCCACGAGTCGTCAACCGCGCCCACGAAAGTCTTGCGCATTCGCCGGCGCCGGGGCAGCATCGTCGCGAACCGAACGAGGCTCGGCGATCGACAGGAGACAGGCGCGTATCCGCCGGGCGCGGTCGACACGAACGAAACCGCCGCAAGCGGGCAGTCGATGCGACCGGATCGCCAACCGCGACCGGCTGTCGCAGCCCGGCTGAACACCGTTATAAGAAATTCAATAAGTATTTCATGCGGGAAATACTATAGGCGATATATCAAAAACAATGCCAGAATGCGCGCCGCTCCGAACGTCGCGACATCCGATCGCCGTCTGAGCCGCATCAGGAGGTTCCCCCAATGAAAAACCACGGCCTGTCACGGCGGGGTTTTCTGAAAGCCAGCGTGCTGGCGGGCGTCGCAGTGTATGTCGCGCCCCTGGGCAGCCGCGCGTTCGCGGCGCTCTTCGAAGAAAAACTCCTCACCCCCGTCAAATGGGATAGCGTCACCGGCATCCCCCAATTCCGCATCGACGGCATCGCGAAGGTCACGGGCTCGAAAGTGTTCGCCCGTGACGTGCGCGCAGCCGACATGCCGCACTGGCCGCAGCAGCAGTCTCATGCGCTGATCCTGCGCGTCACGCAGGCCGACCGCACGTACGAAGGCTTCGACCTTTCGCTGCTGGGCGACGAACTGAAACCGGACCGCGTGGTTACGGCCGACGATCTCGTGCGCGACGGCGTCGCGTTTCCGGCGTTCTACGGCGACGACATGCTGCTGCCCGCCGGCAAGACGCCCGCGTATCTCGGCCATGCGGTCGCGATCCTCATCTACCACGACTTCGCGCGCTTCCGCTTCGCGAAGAACGCGCTCAAGTTCCGCGACGACGTGATCCGCTACGGCGCGGTCACGGGCCCGCTCGAGCGCGATCCGTGGGGCACCTTCCGCTACGTGCGCGTGGGCGGCAAGACGGCCTACGACGACGATGTCTATTCGAGCCTGAAGGACGCGCCGATCTTTCCGAGCATGATGCGCAAGCACCTGCCGGTGTGGCCGGACGGCAAGGAGCACGGCAAGCTCGACGAGCAGGGCATGTTCCTGGCCGGGCGGATTGCCGACGAGCTCGACCATCCGTCGGCCGACTGGCTC
The DNA here is from genome assembly GCF_001411495.1 of Burkholderia cepacia ATCC 25416. Classification (NCBI taxonomy): domain Bacteria; kingdom Pseudomonadati; phylum Pseudomonadota; class Betaproteobacteria; order Burkholderiales; family Burkholderiaceae; genus Burkholderia; species Burkholderia cepacia. Next base: position 3,196,928 of record NZ_CP012982.1, read on the forward strand.
GTGTTCGACCGCGAGTACAACACGCAGTCGGTCGACACCTCCGCGCTCGAACCGGACAACGCGAACTGCTGGTACGACGCCGCGACGCAGTCGCTGCACCTCGTCGTGCCGACCCAGTCGCCGCTCGAAGTGGCGGAGAACGCGGCCGCGATGGTCGCGAAGTGCCGCTTCCCGGTGAAGAAGCTGTTCGTGCATCCGTGCTACACGGTCGGCTACGGCTCGAAGGATCACTTCAACGTGCCGTTCTACGGCCTCGTCTGCGCGCTGTACGCGGACGGCCGCCCGGTGCGTTTCGCGAACGATCGCTACGAACAGTTCCAGACGTCGCTGAAGCGTCACGCGTTCAAGATGCATTACCGGATCGCGGTGGACCGCAACACCGGCCTGTTGCAGTCGTTCAAGGGCGACTTCGAGGCGAACGGCGGCGGGCGCTCGAACTTCTCGCCGTCGGTCGCGATGGTCGGCGCGACGGCCGCGCAATCGATCTACTACTTCCCGAAGAGCGACCTGGCCGCGGTCGCGATCGCGTCGCGCGCGATCGACGCGGGTTCCGCGCGCGGCTACGGCACGCTGCAGAGCATGGCGGCGACCGAGATGGCGGTCGACGAGATCGCCGCGCAGCTGAACATCGACCCGATCGATTTCCGCCTGCGCAACGCGCTGCGTTCGGGGATGAAGAACACGCAAGGGGCGATTCCCGCCGGCGCGCTGCGCGTCGACGAGGTGCTCGAGCGCTCGAAGCAGCATCCGCTGTGGACGCGCCGCGCCGCGCGCAAGGCCGAATACGAGGCGGCGAACCCGGGCAAGTGCTACGGCGTCGGCTTCGCGTGCGTGCAGAAGGACTTCGGCACGGGCGCGGAAGCATCGTTCGCGAAGGTCGAATTCGACGAGAACGGCAAGGTGTCGCTGCGCCACACGGCTGCCGAGATCGGCACCGGGATGTCGACGTCGCAGGCTGTGGCCGTCGTGAAGTGGCTCGGCCGTCCGGCGACGGACGTGCAGGTCGCCGTGACCGAATGGCCGGACCTGCCGGTCGAGACCAGCGGCGATCCGTACATCATGTCGCAGGCCGACCAGGATCGCCTGAGCGCGAACCCGCGCTGGTCGCCGGGCTATGCGTCGCCGTCGAGCGCGACGAACTCCGCGTACTACTTCACGCACAGCACGCGTGAAGCCGCGCGCGCGGTGTTCCGCTACGGCCTGTGGCCGGCGGCGATGTCGATCTGGACGCGCGGCCTCGGCGGCGGCCAGGCCGCGCCGTACACGATCCGCATCGAGGACGCGCGCTGGGTCGACGGCAAGCTGACCGCCGACGGCCTCGAGCCGCTGTCGTTCGAACAGCTCGCGAAGCAGGCGCATGCGCTCGGCCTGCCGACCGGCGCCGTCGTGCACGTGTTCAACCGCTGGCAGTGGACCGACGCCGAGTTCGAAGTGGGCGGCGTGGTCGATCGTTTGCCGATCGACGGGCTGTCGCTGCGCGTCGGCGCACCGAAGACGGGCGACAACGGCCCGGTGCCCGGCACCGCCGCGCCTGCCGGCGCGACCGCGATGCGCGGCACGCTGGCGCCGACCGCGAACGGCTACCGCGTGCTGGACCGCAAGCGCGTGTTCATCCCGCCGACGAGCCGCAACAACGCGGCCGTCACGTACTACACGGCGGTCGGCACGCTGGTCGAGCTGGCCGTGCACGAAGCGACCGGCAAGGTCGAGCTGCTCACGCATCACTCGATCATGGAATGCGGCAACCAGATTTCGCCGCAGCTCGTGTCGGGCCAGTTGCAGGGCGGTCTCGCGATGGGTATCGGCCACGCGTTGCACGAATACCTGCCGCTGTATGAAGACGGCCCCGGCAACGGCACGTGGAACTTCAACCGTTACCAGCTGCCGCGCGCGTCCGACGTCGCCGTCTGGACGCAGACGGGCGACGTGCTGCCGCCGCTGTCCGAGACCGATCCGCCGAAGGGCGTCGCCGAAGTGGTGATGATCCCCGTCGTCGGCGCGATCGTGAACGGCATCGCGCACGCGATCGGCCATCGTTTCACCGACCTGCCGGTGACCCCGCAAAAGATTCAGGAGGTGCTCGCATGACGACCGCCCAAACCGCGGCTTCGGCCGCGAGCGCCAGCGCCGCTGCGACCGGCGTTTCCGCACCGGCCCCGGCTTCGGCCGTCCCGGACTCTGCACCGGCCTCGGCCCCGGCTGTGCCGGCATCGGCACCGGCACCGGCCGCCGTCGAGCGTCCGCTCGTCCGGTTCCAGTCGAAACCGTTGTCGATCAACATCAACGGCAAGTCCGTCGGCCCGATGCAGGTGCCGGAAGGGCTGATGATGATCGAGTTCCTGCACGAATACGCGGGCCTCACCGGGTCGCGGCTCGGCTGCGGGCAGGGCATCTGCCACGCGTGCGTCGTGATCGTCGACAAGCCGGACGGCACGAGCGAGGAAATGCGCACCTGCATCACCGGCGCGCATTTCTTCCACGGCCGCACGATCCGCACGATCGAAGGCCACGCGAAGCGCAACGAAGCCGGCGAAGTGGTCGAGCTGTCGCCGATCCAGCAGAAGTTCCTCGAGCACTTCAGCTTCCAGTGCGGCTATTGCACGCCGGGTTTCGTCAACGCGGCGACGGTGCTGATCGAACGCCTGAAGCGCGAGCCGGTTGCGAAGGCCGACGTCGAGCGCACGATCACCGAGGCGCTCGATGCGCACCTCTGCCGCTGCACGGGCTATGTCCGCTACTACGAAGCCGTCAAGGACGTGGTGCTGACGACGCCGGGACTCGTGAAGGACGCCGCATGAAACGCACATTCGCTCATCGTGTCGCGCGGGCCGCGGGCCTCCCCGTGCTCGCGGCGGCTTGCGCGCTGCTGCTCGCCGCATGCGGCGGCCACGACGCACCGGCCTCGAACGCCGCTTCCGGCGCGCCCGGTGCCGACCCGGTCGCGCGCGGCCGCTATCTCGTCAAGGCCGCCGACTGCGCGGCGTGCCACACCGCGAAGGACGGCGCGCCGTTCGCCGGCGGCGCGCCCCTCGAATCGCCGTTCGGCACGTTCTACGGCTCGAACATCACGCCGGACAAGGATCACGGGATCGGCAGCTGGAGCGCGGACGATTTCTACGCCGCGCTGCATGACGGCAAGGCGCCGGGCAAGCGCCTGTATCCGTCGATGCCGTACACGTCGTACCGGCAGCTCACGCGTGCCGATTCCGACGCGATGTACGCGTACCTGAAGACCGTCAGGCCGGTCGCGCAGGAAAACCGCGAGCACGAGCTGAAGTTCCCGTACAACCTGCGTTTCGGGATGGTCTTCTGGGACATGGTGTTCCTGAAGGACAGCCTGCCCGATGCCTCGACCGGCCAGTCCGCCGACTGGCAGCGCGGCCGCTATCTGGCGGGTGCGCTCGGCCACTGCGCGGAATGCCACACGCCGCGCGCGTTCACGGGCCAGCTCGACAGCGCGAAGCCGTTCGCGGGCGCGGCGCTCGGTCGCGTGGCCGCGCCCGACATCACGCCGGCCGGCCTTGCCGCGCGCGGCTGGACGGGCGCCGACCTGCAGACGTTCTTCGGCGTCGGTATCGCGCCGCAAGGCTCGGCGTTCGGCGAGATGTACCCGGTCGTGCACCTGAGCACGCAGTACATGACGAAGGACGACCTGCGTGCGCTGTCCGTGTACCTGCTGGGCGATACGCCGCCCGCGCCGCAACCGGTGAAGCCGGTGTCGGCCGACGCCGCGCAGATCGCGGCCGGCCGCTCGGTGTATCTGGCGGTCTGCGCGGGGTGTCACGGCTTCAACGGCGAAGGCAAGCCGCACGTGGCGGTGCCGATGAACGGCAATTCGACGGTGCGCCAGGGTGACCCGCGCAACCTGCTGGTCGCGATGCTCGACGGCATCGGCGAGCAGAAGTTCGCCGGGTTCGAGAACCTGCAGCCGATGCCCGGTTTCGCGCACACGCTGAGCGACGACGAACTCGCGCAGCTCGCGAACTACCTGCGTGCGACGTGGGGCGGCCAGAGCGCGAGCGTCACGCCGGCCGACGTGAAGGCCATGCGTTAAGTCGTGCCGCCGGGCGGGGCGTCGCGCGCGATTCAGCCGGTTTCCGGTGCTTGTGCGCGACGCGTCGCCCGACTGCTCGCAGCGGTTCTTCAGTAGCCGCTGCCTCCTCCGCCACCGCCCGTACCTCCCGCGCCACTGCCGCCGTACCGGCTCATGCCCGGCCCTTGCGGCGCGCCGCCACCCGACGTACAGCCTGCCGACAGCACGAGCACCAGCGCCGCGATCAGCGCCGCGGCCAACGTTGCGGATCTCATTTCCACCTCCTTGCAACGCGCAGGCCGCGGGAAAGGCCGGTTCGCATGAACCGTGCGTCTGCGCGCTGAAGAAACGTTTCGGGCGGGCCGTTTATTCCATGCCTTTTGCGGATCGTCGAATGCGAGGGGGGCGGATCGGTGTCATCGCACGGCGTGTTGATACACTGCGGCACGCCGCCATTCCGGTTCCGACCACGAAAAACATGAGTGCCGCCGCTGAACGTCCATCGTCGCGTCCGTTCCGTCCTGCCGTGCTCGGCTGCGTGTCGTTTGCCGTCGGCGGCCCGCTGGTCGCATCGCTCGTCTGGCCGGCCGTGATGCTGGTCGGGTGGTCGTTGATCGACGGCCCGTCGTGGGAGGAACTGAAAGTCAGCGCCGGCATGGTTCCGCTGATCTTCTTCGCGTCGTTCCTGTTCGGCTATTTCCTGCCGGCGGCCGTGACCGGCGGCATCATGGGCGCAATCGGCGCGCGGCTCCGGCGGCGCTGGTTCGTGCTGCTGGGGATGGTCGTCGGCGCCGGCGCGATGATCGGTTTCGTCGAACTCGAGGGTTACCTGATGAAAATCGACCAGTTCAGCGACATCGACGCGATCGCCACGCTCGATGCGATCGTGACGTCGGCCGTGATGTCGCACTGGCTGCATCGCCGGCTCGATCACCGGCGTTGAGCACGAAGCGTTGCGCGATCGGTCGCCTTCGCGTCGATCGCGTGCATGCGGCGGGCAGGGGCGGCACCGCGCGGCCGCTTGCGCGACCAGCGGGCTGCCATGCCGTTCCTGAAGCGAATGCCGCCGTCACGGCGGCCCGGGATCAACGGTAGACGAGATCCGCGCGGCGGTTCTGTGCCCACGAATCCTCGTCGTGGCCGAGCGCGACCGGCTTTTCCTTGCCGAGGCTGACCGCCTCGAGTTGCGTGGCTTGCACGCCGAGCGTTTCGAGCGCGCTCAGCACGGCCTGCGAACGGCGTTGGCCGAGCGCGAGGTTGTATTCGGACGTGCCGCGTTCGTCGGTGTTGCCCTGGATCAGCACGTGCCGCGCCGGATGGCTGCGCAGGTAGTCGGCATGTGCCTGCAGCAGCGACTGGTATTCGGGCTTGACGGAGTACTGGTCGAAATCGAAGTAGATGCTGCGCTTCGCGAGCGGGCTGTTCGGATTGTTGAGCTCGTCGGCCGTCACCGTTGCGACAGCTTCGCTCGAGGGCGCGGGCTCCATGCCGGCATTCTCGGGTGTCTTGGCCGCATGGTGGCAACCGGCCAGCAGTACGACGGTTGTCAGGACCGCAAATCGGTTCGTTTTGCTCATCGTTCGTCTCCAGCGGTTGACTGCATTGAACGCGTGGGGCGTGCGATCGGCACGCCCGTATCCGGCCGAACGGCGCGAAAGATCCGGCATCTACGACGTGAATCGCGTTCGTAAGCCGGTGGTGCGCCATATGAAAGAGTGTTGCGGCCGGAACGCCAAATTTCGGCGTCGCTGCAAACAGATTAGGAAAAATGTCACAGCGTGACCAGTTTCTCCGCATTTTTTTGCGTCGGCGCGACAGTCCGGGCGGCATTCGTGCCGTCACGCGGCGCGCTGCCGTTGCGCACAGGCCGCGCACGGGCACGGCCTTTGCGGCTCGGAGCATGACGCTCGAGCGGTGCCGAAACGCATGCCTTGCGCGGATGGCGTAGCGGCGCCGTGCTTCGTCTTCAGAACTTGTGCCGCAGCCCCAGTGCGACGACGACCTGGTTGCTGTTCGCCGACGGCGTCAGCGTCCAGACGGTCGCGTTGAACGCGGGGTTGCCGTTGCCGCCGCTCACGCTCTGGTAGACCCCCTCGAGATACGCATCGGTGCGCTTCGACAGCGCATAGTCGGCTTGCGCGACGACCTGGTTCCATTTCGGCCGCGTCTGGCCGGTGCGCGTGTCGAAGCGGCCCATCGTGTACGTGTACGCGGCCGAGAGGCTCAACGCACGCGTGACGGCGAAGCGCCCGTCGATCGAGAAGTTGTCGAACACCAGCGATTCCCCCTTCAACGGCGCGATGCCGCTGCCCTGGAGCACGCCCGTCACGCCGTCGGTGGTCGAGTGCGACCACGCGGCGCCGACCGAATGCGGCCCGAACGCATAACGGCCGGCCGCGGCCCAGATCTGCTGGTTGCCGCCCGTGATCGTCGCCGAGCCGTCGACCGTGCTGAGCGCACCGTTCGGGTTCGGCGCATTGCGGTCGCGGCTGATCTTCAGGTAGCCGGCGCCGAGCTTCAGCGGCCCGTTCGCGTACGACACGCCCGCGCTCCATGCCGCGTTGTTGGCGAACTGGCCGGCCGTGTTCGAGAAGCCGTACATCGCGCCGAACCTCAGCCCGCGATACGTCGGGCTCGTGTACTTCACCGCCTGGTTGATGCGGAGGTTGCGGTTCGAATCGTCGTTGTCGTACGGATGAACCGCGAGGTTGCCGCCCCAGCCGGGGCCGGACGCGCCGAGCGGCGTCACGAAATCGAGGATCAGGTCGTACTGGCGGCCGAACGTGAGCTCGCCGGCCGTCTTCGAGCTCACGCCGACCCATGCCTGGCGGCCGAACATGTCGACGCCTTTCTGCGACAGCGCGCCGGTGGTGCCCGAGAAACCGTTCTCGAGCCCGAAGATCGCGGCCATTCCGCCGCCGAGATCCTCGCGGCCGCGCAAACCCCAGCGCGATGCGTTCAGGGCGCCGCTCGTCATCGCGACGGTGCCGCTGCCCGGCGAGCCGGCGCCGTGCGTGCGCTGGTTGGTCGCGTAGGTGATCGACGTGTCGATCAGGCCGTACAGCGTCACGCTGCTCTGCGCGTGTGCGCCGTCCGACGCGAAGGCGGTCAGGCAAGTGGCAATGGCGGTCCCCGCGAGTCGCGTGCTGGCGTGTTTATTCATCTTGTAGGAATGCAAAGAAGTTTTTTATCGTTTTACCGGCGCGGTGGCCGGCGGGTCGAGCGGCCATTATTGGAGATCGCGCGGCGGTCGATTAAGGCGTTGCACAGGAAAGGTCCTCTGCGAAATCGCGTGGAATCGCGACGGGACGAAGGCGGGGAGGGGGCGGTTCGGCGGGAAACCCGTCGCCGGGTTTGCGATGCGTTCGAGGGTTCGACGGGAAGTCGGGTGATTCAGTTGGCCATCTCATGATCGTCCGTCGGGCGATGGCCGACGGGAAGCCTAGCGGCGGGCAACCGGCAGCGCGGCTTCGATGCCACCGTCGCGATACGCGGCACGAACGGCGACCGCCCTGGCTTCGAGTGCTTCCGGTGAGAGCCAGGGCCGCAAGCGGACCGCGACGCGCGGCAACCCGGCAAGCTGATCGCGCAGGCGCACGATCGACCGGCAGCCACGGAATGCCGACGACCCGGCGTCGGAGCCGCACGCGGCTTCCGCAAGCTCGGCCGCCCACTCGACGCCGCGGTGGCGCCTGACTTCGTCGAGGTGCGGCAGATGGCGCGCATCGCCCGATAAAGCGATCAACAGCGCGGCCCAGTGCGCGCCGCGCCATCCAGCGTTCATGTCGGCCGTGAGGTCGGCCAGCAGCGTGTCGTCCAGCACGGACAGGCTTTGCTGGCACAGGTAGTGGAAGTCGAGCGGCTGGTAGCGGACCCGCGGGTAGTCGCGCAGCACATGGCCGAGTTCGGCGCCGGTTTCGACAGCCGCGGCCAGGAACCGTTCGGCCGGCGCCGGGCGGTTCAGCTGCAGCGTCGGCACGCTCCGGTAGAGCCGGTAGATGTCGTCGGGGTGATAGTGCGTCGCGAATGTCGGGGTGATCGACCGGCGCGCGCGGCGCGCGGTTCAGGTTTTCTGCTGATCGCCGGGCAGCAGCGCCGCATGACGCCGCTGCATTTCATCGGGCTCGACCGCTTCGATCGTGGGCCCGATCGGCCAATCGTAACCGAACGGGTCGCGAATCTTGCCGGGGCGCTCACGTCGCGTTGATTACGATTCCCCCGTGGGGCGAAAGCGATCGCGGTATGCGCCGGGGCTGAGGCCGACCTTGTCCTTGAACAGTCGGCAGAACGAGCTGGTATCGCTGTATCCCACCTGGGCCGTAATCCGCTCAAGGCTGAGATCGCCGGCCTCCAGCAAGCCGCGCGCGGCTTCGATGCGCAGGTTCTGCAAATACCGCAATGGCGGCTGATTCAGCGCCGCGCGGAATCGGCGGATGATCGTGCGCTCGCTCACGCCGAGCTCATGCGCCATCTCCGACATCTTCACGTCCTTCGTCATGTGCTTCTGCAGCCAATACTGCGCGCGGTGAACCAGCGAGTCGGCGTGTTCCTTGTCCGCCAGCAACGGGAGATACGGCAACTGCTTCGTCTGGCTGACGTCGATCAGCATCGTCTTCGCGCACTGCGCGGCGATGGCCGCGCCGCAGAAGCGCTCGATGACATGGATGGTCTGCAGCAGGTAGGACGCCGATGCCCCGGCACAGATCAGGCGGTCGGCTTCGGTGACGACGGGTTCCAGCTGAAGGTCGACGCGGGGAAACCGGCTGCGGAACTGATCGGCCAGCCACCATGTGGTCGTCGCGGGCCGTTCGTCCAGGAGGCCGGTTCTGGCCAGGACGAACGTGCCGGTGCAGTTCGCCGCAAGGTAGGCCCCCGCGTTCCATTGCGAAACCAGCCAGTCGCATGCGGCCGACTGTCGTGCCAGCAACCGGTCGAAGGCCTTGCCGCTTGCGTAATGCGCGCTGGGAATGAAAACCAGGTCGAACTTCTCGCGCGGCCGGATCGGCTCCGTGTTCAGTTGCAAGCCGTTGCTCGCCATGACCGGCTTCCCCGTCGGAGAAACGAATCGCCATTCGAACTGCGCATTGCCATCGCCCCTTTGCCGCCGCCAGTGCGCGTTCGCGATCTGCAGGATGTCGGCGAACCCGCCCAGGCTGGACGCGTAGCAATCGTCATACGCAAGAATGGCGGCGCGGGGCATGGTGTGTCGGATATCGCATTCGATGTGTCAGTTTCGCCAATGTACGGCAGTTCGGCCCGCGAGGAAACTGGTCGTGTCAACCTGGCGCCGGTTGGTGGGCAGCGACAGAATCGCCATGCGGCCGGCAGCGAGGGGGAGGCGGCATCGTGTGCCGTCCGGGTCGCGAGAAGGCAAATGGGGTCGCCCTCGGATAGCTGCAGTCGCCTCCGTTGCCCGGCAGCGTGGATTTCCGTCGGCTTCGCACCGCCGATTCAGTCGCGCAGTGACGCGCGTCGGGGCCGCAGTGTGCCCTGCATGCGAAGGCGCTTTCGTCTCAACCTGAACCGCAAACATCATGAAAACCAGGATCACCGAACTCTTCGGCATCGACTATCCGATCATCCAGGGCGGCATGCACCATGTCGGGTACGCGGAGCTGGCCGCAGCAGTCTCCAACGCAGGCGGACTCGGCATCATCACCGGCCTGACCCAGCGCTCGCCGGCCGATCTGGCCGCTGAAATCCGGCGTTGCCGCGAAATGACCGACAAGCCGTTCGGCGTGAACCTCACGTTCCTGCCGACCGTCACGTCCCCCGACTATCCCGGCTATATCCGGGCCATCGTCGAAGGCGGGGTCAAGGTGGTCGAAACGGCCGGCAACAACCCGCAGCCCTACCTGGCCGCGCTCAAGGAAGCGGATATCAAGGTGATCCACAAGTGCACGTCGATTCGCCACGCGCTGAAGGCCGAGTCCATCGGCTGCGATGCGGTCAGCGTCGACGGATTCGAGTGCGGCGGCCATCCGGGCGAGGACGACATTCCGAACTTCATTCTGCTGCCACGCGCCGCCGAGGAACTCAGGATTCCGTTCGTGGCCTCCGGCGGCATGGCGGACGGCCGGTCGCTGGTTGCGGCACTTTCGCTCGGCGCGGACGGCGTCAACATGGGAACGCGCTTCGTCGCCACCCGCGAGGCGCCGGTGCACGAGAACGTGAAGCAGGCGCTGGTCGCGGCCTCCGAACTGGATACACGCCTGGTCATGCGCCCGTTGCGCAATACCGAGCGCGTGCTGCGCAATGCCGCGGTCGATCGCATTCTCGAAAAGGAAAGCAGGCTCGGCGCCGGCATCCGGTTCGACGATATCGCCGAAGAGGTCGCCGGCGTGTATCCGCGCATCATGAAGGAGGGCGCGCTCGATGCGGGCGCGTGGTCGTGCGGGCTGGTCGTCGGCCTGATCCGCGATATCCCGACCGTGAAGGAACTCGTCGAGCGCATCGTGAGCGAGGCGACGGAGATCATCCGCAGCCGCCTGGCACGTATCGCGGTTTGATCCGGATCGGCGACACGGGATGCCGCCGGCGCGATGCCGGCGAGGATTCGTGCGGGATGTGGTTGGCGAGGGCCAACCGGGCGACCGCGGCGATGATCGAAAGCGTGCGGTTGGTGGCCGCTGTGTCGATGTAGAGTCCGTCGCGTCGTCGGTTCAAGTCGCCTCGCGGCGCGACCGGGCTCGGGCACCTATGTCCGTCGTGACCTGAATCACTTCACGACGGCCGGGTGCTCGTGTGTTCAATGACTTCCCGTTGTCGAATCGGGTAACCCGGGTTGCCTGATTCCGCTTTCCCCTCCGGCAGCGCCCCCCGAGCATCATCCGGATTCCGGCCCGGCCGACGCCACCGCGTTGCGCCACGCGAGCCCGATGCGGTTTCTCCCGGGCTCGGCGCATCGCAAGCCGGCGCCCGCTCCGACGATCGGCCCATGAGATGACAAATACCGTCATCGACGGATCGCGATCTTGCGCGCGGCGATATAATTCGCGCTCCGAGGGCCTTCGAGCCCGACCGCGAATACAAGACAAGAAGAAGCAGACATGGCTCCGTCTCAACCGCATGCATTGCAGCGCCCGCCCGCTGAAGTCCTGTATGCCGATCAGCTCGCGCAGCTGAAGGCGCAGGATGGCGCCCAACCACGCCCGCCGGGCTGGCAACTGAGTCTGACGGCCGCCCGCGCATTCATTGCCGGCGATCGCTCGCTCGGCATCGCGCCGAAGGTGGTCGCGCCGATCGCGAGCATCGAGCGCATGCTCGTCACGCTCGCCACCGGGCGCGGGCTGATGCTGGTCGGCGAGCCGGGCACCGCGAAATCGATGCTGTCCGAGCTGCTGGCGGCCGCGATCAGCGGCACGTCGACGCTGACGATCCAGGGTGGCGCATCGATCACCGAAGACCAGATCAAGTACGGCTGGAACTACGCGTTGCTGATCAACGAAGGGCCGAGCCCGCGCGCGCTCGTGCCCGCGCCGCTGTACCAGGGCATGCACGACGGCCGGATCGTGCGCTTCGAGGAAATCACGCGTGCGCCGCTGGAAGTGCAGGACTGCCTGCTCGGCATGCTGTCGGATCGCGTGATGGCCGTGCCCGAACTGCACGGCGAACACGGGATGCTGTACGCGCGCGAGGGCTTCAACATCATCGCGACCGCGAACACGCGCGACCGTGGCGTGAACGAGATGAGCGCGGCGCTCAAGCGGCGCTTCGATTTCGAAACCGTGTTTCCGATTCTCGACTTCGACAGCGAACTCGCGCTCGTGCGCGAAGCCAGCGCGCGCTTGCTGGCCGGCAGCGGCATTCCGGCGGCCGTGCCGCAGCCGGTGCTGGAGCTGCTGGTCACCACGTTTCGCGATTTGCGCGGCGGCGCCGGCGATGCGGCGGGCAGCGACGGCGCGATGGACCGGCTGACGGCGGTGATGTCGACGGCCGAAGCGGTGAACGTCGCGCATGCGGTCGGCGTGCGCGCATGGTTTCTCGAGCAGCGCGAAGGGTCGCCGCAGGATCTCGTCGACTGCATCGCCGGCACCGTGGTCAAGGACAACGCCGACGACCGCGCGAAGCTGCGCCGCTATTTCGAACAGAAGGCCGCCCGGCGCGAAGGGGCGCACTGGCGCGCGTACTACGCGGCACGCCACCGTCTGCCGTGACGCGCGACATGAGTACGACCGATCGCGGCGGCATGCACGGGCCGGGACGTCGTGCGCCCGATGCGCCCGATGCGCACGGCGAAAAAGGCGTAATGAGCGTAAAGGGCCGGTCGGGCGCCATCGCGTCCGGCGCCCCCGCATGCATCGACTTCGACTGACAGGCGCCGCATGCAGACCGTGACGCCCGGCCAGCCGCACATCGTCGGCATCCGCCATCACAGCCCCGCGTGCGCGCGGCTGGTGGCCGAGCGCATCCGCGCCCGGCGGCCGCGCTACGTGCTGATCGAAGGGCCGGCCGATTTCAACGGCCGGCTCGACGAACTGTATCGTCCGCACCGCCTGCCGATCGCGATCTACAGCTATCTGTCCGGCGATACCTCGCATTACGGCTCGTGGACCCCGTTCGCCGAGCATTCGCCGGAATGGCAGGCATTGCAGGCGGGGCGCGAAGTCGGCGCGACGGTTCGGTTCATCGACCTGCCCGCGTGGCACGCGGCGTTCTCGCGGCTGGAGAACCGCTATGCCGATGTCGCGGACGCCGAACACGAGGCCCGCGCCGACGCATACGAGCGCGCGCTGGCGGACACGCTCGCGGTGCAAGGCCGCGATGCGCTGTGGGATCACCTGTTCGAGGACGTCGGCGATACGCCGGGCGCGCTGGATGAACTCGAGGCGCGCCTGTCGACCTACTTCTCGCATCTGCGCGCCGACGATCCGGGCTCGCTCGGCAACCAGGCACGCGAACGGATGATGGCGCGCTGGATCGCGTGGGCCGTCGCCGAAGCCGACGGGCAGGCGGACGACGTGCTGGTCGTCTGCGGCGGCTATCACGCGCCGGCGCTGGCGACACTCTGGCGCACGCAGCCGGTCGCGTTGCCCGATACGCCCGAACCCGGCGCGATCGACGGCGATGCCGGTGCCGTGCCCGACGAACGGGACGATGACGCCGGCGCGTGCGAGACGGATTCGACGACCGCCGACGCGGCCGCGCGCAGCGTCCGCTACGGCTCCTATCTCGTGCCTTACACGTTCAAGCGTCTCGACGCGTTCGCGGGCTACGCATCGGGGATGCCTTCGCCGGCCTATTACCAGTGGGTCTGGGCCCACGGCGCGGAAGCGGCGGCGCGGCGCGTGCTCGAGAACGTGATGCAGCGGCTGCGCGCGCGCAAGCTGCCGGTATCGACGGCCGACCTGATTGCCGTGCACGTGCGGGCCGAAGGGCTGGCACGCCTGCGCGGCCACGCGCGGCCGTTGCGTTGCGACTGGCTCGACGCGCTGGCCGGCGCGCTGGTGAAGGAGGCGCTCGACGCGCCGCTGCCGTGGACCTATCGCGGGCCGCTGCGGGCCGGCACCGATCCGGTGCTGGTCGAGGCGATGGATGCGCTGGCGGGCGACGCCGCCGGCGAGCTCGCGCCCGGCACGCCGCAACCGCCGCTCGTCGCCGCGGTGCGCGACGATCTGGCCGCGCTCGGCATCGTGCTGCACGGCACGCTGACGCTCGACCTGCTGACCGACCAGGGGCGCGCGCGCAGCCGGGTGCTGCATCGGCTGGCGCTGCTGCGCGTACCGGGCATCATGCGCCGCCAGGGCGCACGGCTTGCGATGTCGGGCGAACGCGACGAAGTCTGGCAGCTCGGCGAGCCGCTCGAGCAACAGGCGGCGCTGATCGAAGCCGGCGCGTGGGGCGCGACGCTGTCCGACGCGGCACGCGCGCGGCTCGAGGATGAATTGCGTGAGGCGGGCGGCCGCATCGCGCCGCTCGCGGATGGCCTGAACCGCGCCGCGTGGGCCGGGCTGGCAGCGCTGAGCACCGCGCTGCTGGACACGCTGCACGATGCGGTCGCGCGCGAGCAGCGCTTCGAGTTGCTCGCCCCGGCGCTCGGCAACCTGCATACGCTGCTGCGTCATGGCCATCTGCTCGGCATGAACGATGCACCGGTGCTGCGGATCGTCGTCGAGGCCGGGTTCGATCGCGCGCTCTGGTTGCTGGAGCCGGCCGCCGCGCTGCCGCCGGCCGATCTCGACGCGCACGTGCAGGGGCACGTCGCGCTGCGCCGGATCGTGGCCGACGTACTGGCCGGTGCCGACGGTGTCACCCACACGCCGCTCGCGCTCGAGCCGTTGCGCGCGCTGGCCGTCTGGCGGCGCAAGGCGGCCGATACGGCGGCGGCGCCCGCGAGTCGCGGCGCGGCGCTCGGGGCGCTGCTCGGCCTGGCGGGGCAGGCCGGCGCCGACGACGATCAACCCGTCGCCGGCATCGACGACGCGATGGCGCTGCTGCGGGCGATGCCGGCCGCCGCGCTCGGCGATGCGCTCGGCGGTTTGCTTGCGCTGGCGCGCGAGACGCTGGCGAGCGCACCGGCTTTCGTCGCGGGCATGGATGCGACCGTACGCGCGCTCGACGACGCCGATTTCGTGCTCGCGTTGCCGGGCTTGCGCAGCGCATTCGCGTGGTTGCCGCCGCGGGAGCGCGGGCAGCTCGCGGACCAGGTGCTCGCGCTGCACGACGCGACGCACCTGTCACGCCGCGTGCTGACGGAGCGGCACGCGGACGATGCGTCGCCCGAGGAGGCCGCGCACGCCGCGCGCATCGAGGCGCAGGTGCTCGGCCGTCTGCGCCGCTGGGGGCTCACGCCTGATCCGGAGGCGTCATGAAGTGCCGACCGACAGGCCGCCGCGCGTCCGGCTTCTGCTTCCCTCACCACGATGTCGCGCCGTCACGGCACGGTGCGGCGCGTTTTCCGCGAGTCCTGCCATGCCGCTGAACATTCCCGGTCCGCTCGAACGCTGGCGCCTGCTGCTCGGTGAACCGGCCGAGGCCGCATGCGGCACGCCGGGTGCGGACGCGCGAGCCGCCGATGCGGCACTCGACTGGCTGTACGGTCGCGACGACGACCGGGCACAGCGCGGCGAGCGCGGGGCCGGCCTCGGGCCGTCCGCGCTGAGCACGCCGGACTGGATCAACACGATCCACACGCTGTTTCCGAAGGAGGTGATCGACCGGCTCGAGCGCGACGCGGTCGAGCGCTTCGGCATCGACGAAGTCGTCACGAACCTCGAGGTGCTGGAGCGGATCGAGCCGTCCGAATCGTTGCTGCGCGCCGTGCTGCACACGAAGCACCTGATGAATCCCGAGGTGCTGGCAGCCGCGCGGCGGCTGGTTGCCGAGGTGGTCCGGCGAATCATGGAGCGGCTGGCGACCGACGTGCGGCAGGCCTTCAGCGGCACGCGCGACCGGCGCCGACGCTCGCGGATGAAGATCGCGCGCAATTTCGACTACACGCGCACGCTGGCCGCGAACCTGCGTCACTGGCATCCCGAGCGGCGCAAGCTGTATCTCGACACGCCGGTCTTCAACAGTCGCACGCGTCGCCACGCCGAGCCGTGGGACATCGTGCTGCTCGTCGACCAGAGCGGGTCGATGGTCAACTCGGTGATTCACAGCGCGGTGATGGCCGCGTGCCTGTGGCAATTGCCGGGCATGCGCACGCGGCTCGTGGCCTTCGACACGGCGGTGGTCGACCTGACCGCCGACGTGTCCGACCCGGTCGAGCTGTTGATGAAGGTCCAGCTCGGCGGCGGCACGGACATCGCGAAGGCCGTCGCGTATGCGCAATCGTGCGTCGCGAATCCCGCCCGCACGATCATCGTGCTGGTCAGCGATTTCTATGAAGGCGGCAGTGGCTATGAACTCGTGCGCCGCGTGAAGGCGCTGGCCGAGAGCGGTGCGCGCGTGCTCGGGCTGGCCGCGCTCGATTCGGCTGCCGAGCCCGCCTACGACCGCGAGATGGCCGCGCGGCTCGTGAACGCCGGCGCGCAAGTCGGCGCGATGACGCCCGGCCAACTGGCCGCGTGGCTCGCCGAGAAGGTGCGGGGATGAGCGCGCCGATCCGCGACGACCTCCTCGAACTGACGCCCGAAGCGCTGACGGCGCTCGCCAACGCCGGGTTCGTCAAGCGCGCACAGAAGGATGTCGCCGCCGGCGCGGTGCCGGCGCTGGCCGTCGACGGCGACGGTACGGTGCACGCGTCGTTCGCCGACGGCGTGCGTACCAGCCTGCCGCCGGGCCGGACCTTGCGCGACGCGGCGTGCAACTGCACCGCGAGCGGCATGTGCCGGCATCGCGTGATGCTGGTGTTCGCCTATCAGGCGAGCATGCAGGGGAACGAAGCGGCTGCCCCGGGCGAGGTGCGAGCAGGCGGAGACGACAAGACGGGGCAGGCCGATACGCGCGATGAATCGATCCGCAATCCGGACGATGTCGCGCGCGGCGCAACAGGCACCGGTTCGGGTGACGCGCCGCCGGGCGACGACACGAACGGCACGTCGTCCGCGGATCGTGCATGGAGCCCCGCCGATTTCGACGATGCCGCGCTGGCGGCGAGTTTTGCGCCGTCGGTGCTCGAACAGGCCACGCGCATGGCGGCCGCGCGGCCTGCCGTGACCGTGCAGCCGTGGTCCAGCGCACAGTCGTCGCCGGTTGCACGCCTGCCGATGTGCACCGTGCGGTTCTTCTCGCGACGTTCGCTCGCGCATGCGCGGTGTGACTGCCGGCAAGGCAGCGGCTGCGCGCACGTCGTGCTGGCCGTCTGGGCATTCCGACAGGCCGGGGCATCGGCCGACGGGGTATCGGAGACGATCGTCGAGGTGCGCCCGCCGGCCGGCGAAGCAGACGAGTGTGGCGACGACCGGTCGCCGTTGCGCGACGACGCGGCGCACGCGCTGATCGCCGATCTCGACAGGCTGGTACACGCGCTGTGGCTGGACGGTTCGAGCCAGCCGCCGATCGCGCTGGCCGCGCGTGTGGAGTCGCTGCGCGGCCGCCTGCGCGAGCGCGGCTGGCAGTGGGTCGACGACGCGCTCGACGAAGCCTGGCAGCTCGTGCACGCGCAGCATGCACGCAGCAGCCGCTTCGAGCCGCTGCGGCTCGTACGCGTGCTGGCCGAACTGTGGGCGCGCCTGCGCGCGGCGCTGTCCGCCGCGACGCAGCGCGAGGGGGCCGCCGTGCCGGCCCGCCAGATGCTCGGCATCGGCGTGAAGGGCGAGGTGGAACTCGATCATCTGCGGCTGGTGTCGCTCGGCGTCGAGCTGTGGGCCGATGACGCGGAAGAGGGCGCGAGCGTGCTGTTCGCCGATCCCGATACGCAGACCGTGATGGTGCTGACGCGCAACTGGCCGCGTGCCGCCGACGTCGCGGCCGGCGGCCGTGCGCCGGATCTGGCCGGCCGTCGCGTCGCGGGTTTTCCGTTGCGGCAGATCGCCGCCGGGCAGGTCGTCACGAAGACCGCGAAGCGGCGCGCGAATGGTGCGGTCGACATCGCGGCCGGCATACGGCAGACAGGCGTGCTGCCGCTGTCGCCGACCTCCTGGGACGATCTCGTCGCGCCGATCCGCCAGCCGGGCATCGCGGCGCTCGTCTCGCACCTGCGTGACGCGCTGCCCGACTTCGTGCGGCCGAGACAGGCGGCGAACGGTGCGGCGGCCGGCGCGGCCGGGTCGCTCCACGTGGTCGCGTTCGAGCCGATGGTCGTGCGGTCGGTCCATTGGGATGCGGCCGCCCAGGTGCTGCACGCACGGCTCGCGCAAGGCGAAGGCGGGACGGCCGATGTGGAAGGCGACGATGTGCTGCACCTCGCGCTGCCGCATCGCGCCGTGGCACCCGGCGCGGTCGATGCGCTGGCGCGCGCACTGTCCGGCGAATGGGGCGCGTTGCGCGCGCTGGCGGGCACCGTCCGGCTGCATGCGGGTACGGCCGTGATGCGGCCGCTGGCCGTGTTGACCGCGCAGCGCGCCGTCGTGCTGCAGACCGAGGCGACGGCGCCGCAACCGCTGCCGCTGGCCGGCGGGCGCGAGTCGTTGCCCGCGCTGGTCGAGCTCGCGCAGGACACGCTTGCGCTGCTGGCCGAGTGGCTGCGCCAGGGCATGCGCCATCAGGGCGGCGGCGCGATCGAGCGTGCGCTGGCGCAGGCCACGCGACTGGAGCGGGCCGGCCTCGCGCACGCGGGGCGGCTGCTGCGCACGCTGGCCGACGGCCTGCGCGGTGCGCAATCGGCGTCGATCCTGGCGCAACTGGGTTCGCTGACGTTGCTGCTGCTGGGCATCGTCGAGCAATGACGGCATGACCGTCGAACGGGCGAGCAGGCGGCGCCCGACACCGCGAGCCGTCGGGCAGGCTGCACGGCTCGCGGGATGAATGAACGAGAGGGCGTCATGGCTGCGTTGCGGCCATGGCATGCGGGCGCGGCATCGTGCCGCGTCGTCGATCCGAGTGAGAGGGAACGGATGCGTCGTTTTGAACTGATCGAAGGCAACTCCAGCAAGTTCTGGGAAGTGGAGCAGGAAGGCTCCGGGCTCAATATCCGCTGGGGCCGCATCGGCACCGCGGGCCAGAGCCAGACGAAGTCGTTCGCGGACGACGCGAAGGCGCGCGCCGCGCTCGACAAGCTCGTCAAGGAGAAGACCGGCAAGGGCTATGCCGAAGTCGCGGTAGCGGCCGGCGCCGGCATCGGCGCGACTGCCGCCAAGCCGCCGGCCGCCGCGTCGTCGGCAACCCCGGCCGCTGTGCCGCAGGCGTCGACAGACGCGGAACCGGCCGCGAACGCGCAACCCGCAGCGGCAAAGGCCGCGAAGGGTGCGCCGGCCACACCGTCGGCCCAGCCGGCGGTATCGACGCCGCCTTCAACGGTTTCCGCCGCCACCGCCGCCGCGCCCTTGCCGCCCGTCGCTGCCGAAGGTTTCGATGCGCAGTGCGAGCGTGTCTTCGAGACCGTGCGCGCGCAGATCGCGAACGGCGACCTGAAGCCCGGCGAGACGTTGACGGTTGCCGTGATCAAGCGCCGCTACGACGTCGGAGACCAGGGCGCCGCGATGGCGCTCGACCTGCTCAAGTCGCGCCGCCTGCTGCATGGCTGGGGAGCGTCGGCGAGCGTGCACGAGCACGGGCAGGCGACTGCCGTGGCGCTCGGCGAGTGGTTGACGTCCCAGGCGGCCGCCGTGCCGGCGCCTGCCGCACCCGCCGTCGCCGACGCAGGCGCACCGCCGTGGCTGATGCACGGCGATCCCGTGCGGCTGTCGCCGCAGATCCTGCGCGAAGCCTATGCGTCCCGCCGTTTTCCCGTCGAGGTGACCGTGCTCGACGTGCGCGCTGCGTGGCTGAAGATCGAAGGCAAGGACGGGTACTCGATCGACATCGGCGCGACCGACGCGGCGCTGCGCCCGGCCGTCCAGCGGATGCTCGACCGGCTGGCCGCGCGTACGCCGATCGCCGGGCCGGTGGCGGACGCGCAAGCCGACGCCGCGCTGTTCGCGCTGGCGATGACCGTGGGCGACTATCACGGCGAAACCGCGATCGGCCGCCCGGTCGCCGACTACCTGGTTGCGCAATACGGATTGACGGGCGCGATCGACGTGCTGCTCGACGCGTTGAAAATCCACGTGCACGCCGATTACGACCGTCAGGCGCAGCGCCGCCTCCATCGTTTCTCGACGAATGTCGAAGGCCCGGTGCGCGAGAGCTGGCGCGGGCCGATCGTCGGCGGCGAGGCGGCGCTGCGCGAGCATCTTGCCGCGGCGAGCGAGGCGGAATGGCAGGCCTGCGTCGACAGGATCGAGGCCGCGTTGCCGGCGCTGCACCCGACCCGCCAGCCGATACCCGCACTGTTGTTGCCCGATGCGCCGCAACTGTCGAATGCGCTGGTGCGCAGGCTGAGCGCCGAACGCGACGTGCCCGAGACGCTGCACTGGATGCTGCTGACCGCGACCGATCCCGATGCGATCGCGGTGGTCGGGAGAATCCGGCCGAACAGCTATGGCCGCGAGTTCTGGGGAATGTCGCGGATGGTCGCGACCGTGCTGCGCGAGCGCGGCACGGCCGCGTTCGACGTGCTCGAACGCGGCGCCGCCGCCGACGAGGCGGGCGATGCGCTCGCCGCGATCGGCACGCCCGACGCGGTGGCTGCGCTGGCGAGGGTCGCCAGCGGTTCGAAGGGCGCGCTCGCGCGCCTGTCGCTGTCGCTCGATCGCTGGCCGCTGGCGGGCATGGTCGCGCTGTCGCGGCTCGTGGCCGCGGGCGGCAAGGATGCCGGGCTGCTGACGCCGAGCCTCACGCGCCTGTTGCGTGCGCATACGGCGCACGTCGACGGGCTGCGGCCGTGGCTCGACGCACCGGCCCAGGCCGTGATCGACAAACTCCTCGCGCTGCTGGCCGGCCCGGCCGAGGTCGCATCGGCCGAGGAATTGCCGGGTGTGCTGGCCGCGCCGCCCTGGCTTGCCGCGCGGCAGAAGCGGGCGGCTGCGCTGACGCTGGAGCCGCTCGAACTGGCGGCGGTCGAATGCTGGGACGAAGCGAAGCGCAACCAGGCGAAAACGCTCGACCGGTGGGAAATGAGTCGGCTCGCCGCGGCGTCGAAGGACACGATGCTGCTGATCGCCGGCCTCGGCTTCGAAGCGAGCAAGAAATATTACGGGCCGCTCGGCGAGGCGGCGGCGAAGGCGATCCGGCAAGGCGACGCGCCGGCGTTCGTCGCCGCGTGGCGCGCGATGATCGACGCGCGCAAGCGCGAGCGTTACTTCTGGTACTGGCTGCGCGCCGAATTCCTGACGCTGTTGCCGGCCGCGGTGGCCGTCGACATCTGGAACGCGGTGGCCGGCGAACACAGCACGACAGGTGTGAACCCGCTGATGGCGACCTTCGGCCTGCCCGCGTTGCCCGGCCTCATCGCGACCGTGCGCAACAAGCCGACCGAGAATTTCGGCTACGCGCTGAATTACGGCGCCGTCGAATGCGCGCCGATCGCGGCCCGCGCGTTCGCAAAGCTGAAGACCTTGCGCGACGACGGCCGTGCGTGGCTGCTGAAGTTTCCGGAGCATGCGGCCTGCGGCCTGATCGCAGCGTCGCTCGGCAAGCCGGGCGAAGCGCGCGACTGCGCCGGCGCTGCGCTGCGTTTGCTGCAGGCGAACGGCCACGAGGCGTTGCTGATCGACGTCGCCTCGCGTTATGCCGACGACGCGGTGCCGCAAGCGGTGCGCGCCGTGCTCGACGAGAGCCCGCTCGACCGTTTCCCGACCAAGCGCAGCAAGCTGCCCGAATTCTGGCAGCCGCGCGGCTGGCGCCGGCCGGTGCTGAAGAACGGCAAGGCGTTGCCAGACGACGCGCTCGACCATCTCGGCCAGATGCTGACGTTCCCGACCGGTGAAGGTGTCTACGGCGGCATCGACGTCGTGAAGGACGCGTGCACGGCGGAGTCGCTGGCCGATTTCGCGTGGGACTGCTTCAACGCATGGCTCGATGCCGGCGCGCCGGGCAAGGAGGGTTGGGCGCTCACCGCGCTGGGCCTGTTCGGCAACGACGACACCGCACGCAAGCTGACGCCGCTGATTCGCACGTGGCCCGGCGAATCGGCGCATGCACGCGCGGCGACCGGCCTCGACGTGCTGGCGTCGATCGGCAGCGACGTCGCGCTGATGCTGCTCAACGGCATCGCGCAGAAGGTCAAGTTCCGCGCGCTGCAGGACCGCGCGCGCGAGAAGATCGATGCGATCGCGGAAGCGCGCGGGCTGTCGTCCGAGGAGCTGGAGGACCGTCTCGCGCCGGATCTCGGGCTCGACGAACAGGGGACGATGCTGCTCGACTTCGGTCCGCGTGCGTTCCGGGTCGGCTTCGACGAGACGCTCAAGCCGTATGTGCGCGAGACCGGCGCCGACGGCGTGGCCGGCGCGCGGCTCGCGGATCTGCCGAAGCCGAAGAAGACCGACGATCCCGTGAAGGGCAAGGAAGCGGTCGAGCGCTTCAAGGTGCTGAAGAAGGATGCGCGCACCATCGCGAGCCAGCAGGTCGCTCGGCTCGAGGTGGCGATGTGCGGGCGCCGCCGCTGGACACCCGAGGTGTTTCGCGCGTTTCTCGCCGAGCATCCGCTCGTGCGCCATCTTGTCCAGCGCCTTGTCTGGGGTGTGTACGAAGTCGACGACGGCGGCAACTTCGGCGGCACGCTGAAGGCCTGCTTCCGCGTGGCGGAAGACGGCACGGCGGCGACGGCCGACGACGATGCGTTTACGTTGCCGGAGGGCGCGACGATCCGCATCGGGGTGCCGCATGCGCTGGAGATCGCGCCGGCCGATGCCGCCGCATTCGGGCAGGTGTTCGCCGACTACGAGCTGCTGCAGCCGTTCGCGCAGCTCGGTCGCGACGTGTACCGGCTGACCGACGACGAGCGCAACGGGCGGCAGCTCGAACGCTGGAAGGGCGTCAAGGTGCCGACCGGCCGCGTGCTCGGGCTCGTCAACAAGGGCTGGCGGCGCGGCCAGGTCGAGGATGCCGGCTGCATCTGGTATTTCACGAAGCCGCTCGGCGCGGGCAAGGTGATCGAACTGTCGCTGGACCCGGGGATCTTCGTCGGCGCGGTCGACATGAATCCGGATCAGCAACTCGGCGCGTTGCAGGCCGGTTCGCCGTCGAACTGGGGCAGCATTCGCGAGCCCGATGCGCTGTCGACGCTCGACGAGATCTCGGCGAGCGAATTGATCCGCGATCTGGAGGGGATGCGGGAGTAACACGTGACCATTGCGTGACCATTCACCTTCATCCAGTTCGACATGAAGACGACGATTGCCCTCCGGACGCTGGCCCGCATTGCATTGCTGCCGGCGTCCTTCTGGTTCGCCGGCGCCGTATACGCCGCCTCCTTCAATTGCCATCTGGCCAGACAACCGGCGGAGCAAACGATATGCGCCGTTCCCGAGTTGTCGAAACTCGACGATCAGCTCGCGATCGCGTGGTCGCTTGCGCCGCAACGCGTTCAGGTCGACCGGATGTTCGACGAGATCGAACGGCGCTACGGCCGCCTCGACGTGCTCGTCAACAATGCGGCGTCCGGCGCGCTCGACACCAACCTGAAAGGCGCGTTCTGGTGCGCACGCCGCGCCGCGGCGCTGATCATTTCTAAAAAGCTACTACAACACAAACTACCGATAATTCACGTTATGTCAATTCGTAAAACTGAACAAACCTGCTGCCGGGTCGTGGCGGCCGGACGTGCCGCGACGCGTGGCACGAACCATGGTCGGCGGGCGTGCCGACGTTACAACTTGGGGTCGCGCTTGCCGGTCATGCATTCGTGCCGTCCGCCTCGTGTATAGACGTCCACGCGCGCAATCTGCGACATCGAACCACCGGAGTACACCGTCAAACGGCCGATGCCCAGCGGGGCCAAGAGCCGGGACAGCATCGGTCTGCAGGCAGGCGCGCATGTCGTCCGGTCATTGATCAGGGTGACCTCATCGCCGAGCAGGCCTTCACGATGCCCCAGCAATAAAGTGCCCGCCTCGGAGTGAAATAGAAATTGAAACGTGTTTCCCTTTGACCCATCAAGGCCGAGGCATTGACGCCACGCCCGCGTCAACTGGAAATCCTGGGTCTCCCGCAAAGTGGAATTGATCCCGTACACGCGATCCGAGCCCAAGATCGTGCCGATCGATCCCAATTTATCCCCGGTCTTGAACCGGCCATCAGGATTGTTTGGCAGATCGAGCCCTCTTCTTTCCCGAAATGACCGGATTCTTTGATAGCCTTCAAATGGCGTTTCCTCTCGTTTAAGACCGAGAGGATCTCTCCAGCCAAATACGTTGGGCGCGTATTGGTATGGGTTGATTCCACCATCGATTCGAATGGGGTCCTGGCTGACGAAGCTCCCGATCACCGGATCGTAATATCGGTATCGGTTGTAGTGCAGGCCCGTTTCCCAGTCCTCGTACTGCCCCTGGAGCCGTAGTGGCTGATCGTCGGCAGCGTGCATCCGGGCTGAACCGACATGCCCC
The DNA here is from genome assembly GCF_001411495.1 of Burkholderia cepacia ATCC 25416. Lineage (NCBI taxonomy): Bacteria > Pseudomonadati > Pseudomonadota > Betaproteobacteria > Burkholderiales > Burkholderiaceae > Burkholderia > Burkholderia cepacia. Next base: position 3,220,928 of record NZ_CP012982.1, read on the forward strand.
CACGCCCCGTAGCGCCCCTCCCAGAGGATCGCACTGGATTGATCGATCAGTCGTGTCGGCGCCCCGCTGGGCTCGGTTTGGAAGAACGCGTTGCGCGCCGCAGCTTCCGACGCCGCCGTCGACTGATCCGAACGGTTCTTCGGTGCGTATCGCAACGCTGCCAGCGGCCGAAACGTACCAGGGTAATAAACCCACTCGCACGATTCTCCGTAGCCATCCGCCGGAGATATGTCGACCGGGCCCGCTCCCCAGCCGGGATCCAGCTCGTTGACGACATTCATCAACGGCACGTCGACGTTCTGGTCCGGGCGCGCTATTTCACCCACCAACGCGTCGCCGTCCCAAAAATAATCGTGACGGTGCGACCTGACTGTCGATGCTGATACCGACCCGGCCGGCGCGTCAGGCTTGTCGAGGATCTGCGTAGTCTTCCGGATGCGCCGTTGAAAGACGTCGTACGCGTAGCGGGTATGAATACGACTCGCCTGGATCGCAGGGTCCGCCGGCATGCGTACCGCCGATGTTTCGATCAGCAGCCCGTCGCCGTCCCAGCGCAGCAGCAAATCCTGTTGCGCGTCACGCTTGCGTATCAGGTTGCCGGTACGATCGAACGTATAACGACAGCCATCGTGCTCGCCCTCGCGTACCCAGGCATCGAGTGGCAATGTCGGGTCCGACACACCGGTGCGATGGCCCGGGTTGCTTCTCGTCGTCAACAGGTCGCCCGCAGGATCGTGCAGGAAGCGCAGCAGTTTGCCGCTCGGGTCGAGGTGTGCGGTCAGCTTGCCCATCGGGTCGTAATCGAAACGTTCGATACCGAGTCGGGAGTCGTGCTTCTCGGTCATCTCGCCGTTGGCATCGTATGTGTACTCGGTGGCAAAGATGGCGCCGGTACCGGACAACAATGTTTGCCGCGCCAGTTGCCCCTCCTTCGTGTACACCAGCTCGCGTCGCAACGCCTCGCCCAGGTATTCCACGCAGATCCGGCCAAGCGCGTCCCGCTCGAGCTTGACGGGCGCGGCATCGTCGATCTGGATCGAGGCGACGGCGCCGAAAGCGTCGTAGCCGTAGCGTACGGTGTGCGTCACCGTTTCGCGACCGGTCACGAGCCGTGTGCGGCGCTCGATGCGCCGCCCGACCGTATCGTACCGGTAAGCAATGACGAAATCGTCGCCTTGCCTTTCTTCAATGAGGCGGCCTGCGTCGTCGTAGCCCAGTCTGAGGCAACTGTCCGGATTCTGCGCCCCGACGAGCCTGCCGATGCGGTCGAATTCAAATTTCTCGATGCGAAAACCGTCAGCCTGTCTGGCGTCCGCGACCTGCTTCTGCACCACGCGCCCGAACCTGTCGGTCAGGTAGAGAACAGCCAGCCCGGCCGGGTCGACACTCCGTCGCAGTTCGCCGAACTCGCCATACTCGTAGCGACGCAGTTGGCCCCAGTAGTCGACTTCCTCGACAATGCGGCCCATCGCATCGCGCTTGAGCTGGTATCGTTCGCCGCGCTCGTTGATGACGCCAATGAGCCGGCCTTCCGTATCGTACTGGTATTCGACGCTGGTTCCATCCAGCGATAGCCGTTTGGTGATTCGCCCCAGCGTCGAGTACTGAAGCTGCGCCGTAGCGCCGGCCGGATCGCGATAGTGCGTCAGGTTGCCATCGGCGTCGTACCCGCACAGAATCTCCTTCCCGCTCGGCTCGATTGCGCGCGTCAAATTGCCATTGCGGTCGTATTCGTACCGACTTGTCTGTCCGAGCGCGTCGATCACTTCGACGAGATGTCCTCGCGCATCGTGCCGATAGAGCGTTCGATGACCGAGTGGGTCCGTCACCGCCGCCAGATGACCGTCGCGGTCGTATTCGAATCGCGAAAGTTCGCCGCATGGTCCGATCTGTGCGACAAGCTGCCCGTACGAGTCGTACTCGTAACGAGAGGTCGCATTCGACGGCGTCGTTTGTGCAAGCAAATTGCCTCGCTCATCCCATTCGTATCGCCATTGTCGTTCGCCGGGCAACGTCACGCAGACCGGATGATGGTTCGAGTCGTACTCGGTTCGAATCGACCTGCCATCCGGCAGCGTTTCCATCACGAGATTGCCGCGCCGATCGTATGCCCACGACGTGATACGTCCGGCGGCATCGGTCGCGACACTCGTGCGTCCCCTTGCCTCGTACCGGTAACTCGTGATACCGCCGAGCGGATCCAGCTCGAATACAGGCATGCCCTGCGCGTTCAGTTGCAGTACTGTCGTATGTCCCAACGAATTGGTGATACACGTTTGCATTCGTGTGCGGTCGTACACAAACCGGTAATTGAACAAGCCGTCGTCGCCCCATGCATGGTCGACGCGCCAAACGCCGTCGTCGTCGGTGCAGTAATGGTAATGAAACGACATGCCCCGCGCGGTCGTATGCCTGACGATCCGATGCCCGTCCGCATAATCGAAGCGATACGGGCATCCCATTGCATCGACCGCGGCACGCAAGTTGCCGTCTCGATCATGCTCGTAGGTAACAAGCGGATGCGCGTGTCCATTCGCGTCGACCAGCGTCAATGCGGTCAGCAATCCGGCATGCGCGGCGCCGTTCGCATCATGACGCGTAGCGTCCCGGATCTCGCATGCGATGACGCGCCCGGTTGCGCCATCCCGTCTCCATTCGGCGATGCGTTCGAGTCGTCCGCCCTGATCGCGTTCGAAGACCCATGCATTTCCGTTCGGGTCGGAGATGCGATGGATGGGCAGCGTCGGTCTCGACTCGCCGCTCGGCGGGATAATCGTTTGCCGCCATTGCGGCGGCAACGGGAATCCGTATTCGATGCTTTCGCGCGTGCGCAGCAAAAGCCGGTCGCCGAGCAGGTACAACGCATCCGCTTGCTGCCAGTCGCATTCGCGCGAGGACCAGCCTTCGGTCGCGGGCAGTGCATCGAACGCAGTCGTATGATCCGGAAGATGGGCGACCACGCCGATCGCGTCGCCGTTCGGCAACAGCTCCAGCCGGATATCCGCTGGCGTCTGCCAGCCTGCTCCAACGGCACCGACATGCGTATCGTGACTTGAATAGTAGCGATCCCACTCGAGCGGCAAGCGTCCCGATACGATGAAGTCGCGTTGCTCCACGACCACTTCACCCGTCGACGCGTCCACCGGCTCCGCGTGCAACACCTTGCAGCGCAAGAACCCCGGCTTCAAATGCAGCTTGTCCGCCAGCGTCTTCGCCCACTTCGATCCCCGAAATGCCTTGAACAACCCCTTCGCCGCCGCGGCCATGTTCATGATCGGTGGTCCGCCCACCAACACGGGCCTTCCTGCCGGAATCGGCAGCATCACCGAACTCGGCATCGACGGATAGGTTCGATCGGTATGCGCGCTGTTATGCGGTGGCGGCTCCATCCCGATCGACCAGCAACTCAACGCCTCCAGCGCCATGTACGACATCGGATCGTTGTTGGCGAGCACCGTCTTGCTGCCCATGAACGATTCCCCGTCATTTGACGGTTCGAACTCGGCCGGCGGCGGGGCAAACGATTCGCCAAGCGGAAAATGCAAACCCGGAACGTGATACGCATGCGTTCCGGCCGTGGCCCGCATCATGCCGTTCACGAAAATCGGCCTGCCGCTGCCGCCACCCGATCCGACGTTCGAGCCAAGATCGTCGCTGATGCGATTCTTGATCGTGTTGGCTGCTTTCGCCAGTTTCATCCCCTCGGCGACATTGGGGTCGCTGGTCAGTTCATTGACCTGCTGGCCCGCTTCATCGGCGAGGTGTTCGAGCTTCGCCACATCTTCAGGGTGATCTTCGATGTATTCGGCCACCTTCTCCTGCACGATCATCATCGCAATGCAGCCGGCCACAGCCTTTGCGGCCTGGATGTACTCGCGCAGATCGAGCATGAACCCGACATGGGGGTGCGGCAGGAACACCGGTGGCGTACCCGGCGTGACCAGTACCGAATGAACGTCCACGCCAACAACGGGATCCAGATGCTTGACGGCCAGAAGTGCCACGGTTTCGCCCCCGCTCAGCGACCACTGCGCAACGCCGCGACCTTCTCGCTCAACGCGTTGCGCCGTTGGTCCTGTACACCGAGCTGCGACACCATCCACTCGACAACCATCGGCAGATTGCTGTTCGCCCGCATCGGCTCGTCGATCATCAATCCCGCATCGAGCGCGTTGAACCCGGCCTCCAGCGCATGGTCACGCTCCCCTGCCCGCTCCCAGCACACCGCGCTCATCCGCCATGCCTCGACCGTCATCAGCCCGTCCTTCGCGGCGGTAGTCGACGCCACCGCACGCTCATAGCAATACGCCGAGTGCGCATAATCCCCGTGCGTCAGATGCACGCTCGCTTCGCCGAACAAACCATTCGCGACAAGCTTGTGCCCGGCCGGATGCCCTGCTTCGACCGCACGCATCCCGCTGCTGACAGCGCTGCGATACGCTTCGATCGCACGCGCGCGATCGCGCCACTTCAGATATGCCGAACCTGCGATCAAATGGACGACCACGCACTGATCAAACCACTCCTCGCGTTCCGCGACGCCCAGTGCCGCCGCACGCAGTTCCTCGAGCCGTGCGGGACTGCCGCCTTCGATCATCTCGGTCAGCATCACGAAGTGCCGTCGGAACTCGCCGCTCGGCCCGCGCTCGCCCGATTCCGCCAGCAATTCGCGCGGCACACTCGCCATCGAATATTTTCCCCGTACGACACGCACTGCCGCCCGATGCCGTTGCATCAACGCAGCAAACGGTGCGATTTCGATACGCGGCACGACAAAGCGCAATCGCTCGGCAAGCTGCGGCGCGATTGCAATGATCGACAGCACATCGTCCATCCATCGCACCCATGCCGCGTCATCCCGCACTTTCGCCGGCTCCAGCACGAACACCATCGCCGGAAAAACATCCGGATGGTGCTGCATCAGGCTGTCGGTAACCGCGAACAGATACAGCAACGGATTCTTGCCGTCGTCATACGGCGGCTGCCAGTTCGCACGCACGCCCTGCGCATCAGACCCCTCTCGCCGGCTGTCGTAGAACGCAACGAGTTCATCCGTCAATGCCTTTGCATAACCCGATTCATCGACGAACGACGCCCGCATCGTCCTGACCGCGCACGACGTCTCGTCCTGAACCTGGAAATACAGCCGCACGAGTTCCGAATCGGTCTCGTCGGTCTGCCAGACCATCAACCTCGCGGCTTTGTCTTTCGCGAAACTCATCCAGTCCGCATGCGCATCCATGAACCTGCGCTCCACCGGATTGGTCGGCTGCCAGTTCTGCATTCGTGCGGGCCTCCGTCACGGGTTCAGTTTCAGGACGGCGCCTTCGACCGTGTGCTCCGCAGTCGCCGACGACGTCACCGTCTTGCCGTTCACGCTGTGGGTGTTCGTGCCGGTCGACGCGACGTTGACGCCCTGGATCATGATGGTGCCGTCGCTTTTCATCACGATGCTCGACATCCCGCAGACGAGCGCAAGCTGATCGCCTGCGTTGACGAGCACCTGATGCTGCACGTTCGTCGTATGGTTCGCGCCGACGTTGACGGTGTGCTCACCGCCGACCGTGTGCGTGTGCGCATTCGCAATCGTCGAAGTGCGCGTGCCGATCTCTTCGGTATGCGCCGACGCAACCAGCGTCTTCATGTCCTGCGACGTCGTCTGATACATCTGTCCGACGTTCAGCGTCTTGGCTTCACCGATTGTTTCGGTCTTGGCTTTTGCAACCGTCTCGGTGTGCGCGCCACCGATGGTCGCGTCCCGATTCGCGGCAATCGTCACGGTTTCGTTCTGTCCGACCGTTCGCGTCCGGTTGCCGACGACCCCATGCGTCTCGTTCGCCCCGATCTGCGCGACCCGGTTCTGCCCGATATTCACCGTCTCGTTCTGCCCCACGCTCCGTTGCCGGTTGTTCTTCACCTGCATCGTTTCGTCGTTCCCGACCGTATGCGTATGGTTGTTCCCGACGGAAAGCGAATGATCGAGTTCCGTCTCCGCATCGAAATTCCGTTCTGCGTGCATCCACAGCTGCTCGGCGCCCTTCTTGTCCTCGAAGCGGAACGCATTCGCATGCTCGGTCGTACCGCCCGGTGACGAGCGCGACAGCAACCCGCTCTGCGTCGCGCTTCCGGGCAGCCCCCACGGCGGCATCTTTTCGCCGTTGTAAACCCGCCCGGTCACGATCGGCTCGTCCGGATCGCCGTTCAGGAAATCCACGACGACCTCGTCGCCCACCCGCGGAATCTGCACACCACCGAACCCGCCCCCGGCCCAAGGACTCGACACCCGCACCCAGCACGACGAATCCTGATTGCTTTGCCCATATCGATCCCACCGGAACTGCAGCTTCACGCGCCCGTATTGATCGGTCCAGATTTCCTCCCCCGGCGGCCCGACCACGGTGGCCGTCTGCGGCCCGTTGGTGCGTGGCCGCGGCGTGTCGCGCGGTGACCGGTAAGGCAGGCTCGACGGCTGCACGAGCATCATCGTCTGATGCACCACAGCCTCCGCGCCCTGATCGCTCGCATACGCGTTCTCCTGAAAGCGGTACTGGCACCGCACGATCAGGTATTCGCGGTTCTGGTCGGCGCGCGGGCAACGTTCGAGCGTGAACAGGTAACCGGGCGCGACACCGCGCACATCGGTATCGGCGCTCGCCCGCTCATGCTCGGCCTGCTGCTCCTCGAGCCGAACGCGGCTGTAATGTGCGCCCGGCGCATCGTCGCGATAGCCGCCCGGCCACTCGAACGACGCAAAACTGTCGTGATCGTGCCCACGCGGATCGACCTTCTGCGACGAAAGATCGGCACGCGGCTTCGTATAGTCGTAGTCGGTGGTCTGGTGCCGGCCGACGCTCACTTCCTGCGCGGGCAGCCAGCCGTCGATGCGCTCCTCGTCGGCGATCGCTGTGCGGTCGCGCGCGATGTACGGAATCGTCTCGTAGCCGGGCAGCGCCGTGTGCGACGACATCGCGTCGCCCAGCATCAGCGTATGCGTATCCTCGGCGTGCCTGAACCAGAAGTAGATCCCCTCGAACTCCATCAGCCGCGACACGAACGCGGCGTCGGTCTCGTTGTACTGCACGCAGTAATCGCGCGGCACGTACGTCTCCGCCAGGTGGCTCTCGATCGGAAAGCCGTACGTCGACAGGACCTCCTGCACGATCTCCGGCACGGTCTTGTTCTGGAAGATCCGGCAATCGGAGCGGCGCGTCGCGAGCCACAACCAGGGCCGCACGATCAGCTCGTAGCCGTAGTACCGCTCGGCGCGCCGGCCGGCGAGCGACGCGCGCGCCACGATGCCGTTCAGGTAGCGCGTCGACAGGTCCTGCTGTTCGATCCGGACCGTCACGGGCTTGCCGAGCATGTCCTTCAGCGACAGGCTGTGACTGTCAGCGAGCGCCTCGATCCGGAATTCGAACAGCCGGCCGAGTTCGTCGCTGCCGTCGAGCGTATGGAACTTGAGGTCGTCGCCGTGCGGGCTGTCGAGTGTGAATACGCGATTCAAGTCGTCTCCTCCTCGTCGAACCGGTATGCGAATTCGCCGTCGGCCGCGCCCAGCTCGATCGACGACAGCGTGCGGCCCTCGAGCGTCGCCTGCAGGATCGCGCGGCCGATGCGCGGCATCACGGTATGCGTGAGGATCGCGTCGACCATCCGGCCGCCGGACTCGATCGTCCGGCAGCGCTCGACGACCAGCGCGGTCGCCGCATCGGTGCAGCGCAGCCGGATGCCGTGATGCGCGTCGATCCGTTGCTCGATCCGCCGCAACTGCAGGGCGACGATCCTCGCAAGCGTCGCGTCGGTGAGCGGGTAGTACGGCACGACGGTCAGCCGGCCGAGCAGCGCGGCGGGAAACACGTCGAGCAGCGGCGCGCGCAGTGCATCGGCGAGCGTCTGCACGTCGGGCAGGCGCTCGGGATCGCGGCACAGCTGCATCACGCGATCGGCGCCGACGTTCGACGTCAGCAGGATCACCGTATGCCGGAAATCGATGTCGCGCCCCTCGCCGTCCTCCATCCAGCCCTTGTCGAACACCTGGAAGAAAATCTCGTGCACGTCGCGGTGCGCCTTCTCGATCTCGTCGAGCAGCACGACGCTATACGGGCGCCGGCGCACGGCCTCGGTGAGCACGCCACCCTGCCCGTAGCCGACATAGCCGGGCGGCGCGCCCTTCAGCGTCGACACGGTATGCGCCTCCTGGAACTCGCTCATGTTGATGGTGATCGCGTTGTGTTCGCCGCCGTACAGCGTGTCGGCCAGCGCGAGCGCGGTTTCGGTCTTGCCGACGCCGGACGGCCCGCACAGCAGGAACACGCCATGCGGTTTCTTCGGGTCGTCCAGCCTGGCGCGCGCGGTCTGGATGCGCTCGGCGATCAGCTCGACCGCGTGCTTCTGGCCGACGACGCGTTCGCCGAGCGTATCGGCGAGCTTCAGCACGGCCTGCGTTTCGTCGCGCACCATCCGGCCGAGCGGAATGCCGGTCCAGTCGGCGACGACGGCGGCCACGGCGTGCGTGTCGACGGCGGGCAGCACGAGCGGCGCATCGCCCTGCAGGTCGGCCAGCGCCTGCTGGGCGGCCGACAGGCGGGTTTGAGCGACGACGCGCGCGTCGGCGTCGAGCACGTGCGACGGGTCGTCGTCGAGCAGCAACGCGCGGGCATCGACGATCGCCGTCAACGCGTCGCGTTCGGTCTGCCAGCGCGTGTCGAGCCGGTCGAGCTCGGCTCGGGCGGTGGCGATGTCGTGATCGATCGCATCGCGCCGCGCGATGTCGCCGGTGCCGAGCGCGCATTCGCGTCCGATCCGCTCCTGTTCGACGCGCAGGCTGTCGATGCGGCGGCGCGCATCCTCGATCGGCGCGGGCACCGCGTGTTGGCTGACGGCGACGCGCGCGCAGGCCGTGTCGAGCAGGCTGATCGCCTTGTCCGGCAACTGGCGGGCGGGAATGTAGCGGTGCGACAGCGTGACGGCGGCCTGCAGCGCGTCGTCGAGCACGAGCACGCGGTGATGCGCCTCGAGCTTCCCGGCCAGGCCGCGCAGCATCGTCAGCGCGGCCGCCTCTTCCGGTTCGTGCACGTGCACGAGCTGGAAGCGTCGCGTCAGCGCCGGGTCCTTCTCGATGTACTGCTTGTACTCGGACCACGTGGTCGCGCCGATCGTGCGCAGCAGGCCGCGCGCGAGCGCGGGCTTCAGCAGGTTCGCGGCGTCGCCGGTGCCGGCGGCCCCGCCCGCGCCGACGAGCGTGTGGACTTCATCGATGAACAGGATCGCCGGCCGCTCGGACGACATCGCCTCGTCGATCACGCCGCGCAGCCGGCTCTCGAACTCGCCCTTCACGCTCGCGCCGGCCTGCAGCAGCCCGATGTCGAGCAGGTACAGCGCGACGTCGCGCAGCGACGGCGGCACGTCGCCGGCGGCGATCCGCAGCGCGAAGCCTTCCGCAACGGCCGTCTTGCCGACGCCGGCCTCGCCGACCAGCAGCGGGTTGTTCTGCCGGCGCCGCAGCAGGATGTCGACGATCTGGCGAATCTCGGCGTCGCGCCCGATGACCGGGTCGATCTCGCCGGCCCGCGCGCGGGCGGTCAGGTCGACGGCGAAGCGTGCGAGCGCCGGGCCGTCCGCGGCGCCGGCCGCGCCGCGCATCGCCGTGCCGCCGCCCGGCGTCGCTTGCCCGGCCGGCGGCGCCTCGGGCGAGCCTTCGACGATCGATTCGAGCGCGTCGGCGAGCACGTCCGGCACGATGCGCTCGAATTCGCGCGTGATCGCCAGCAGCACGTTGCGCAACTGCGGCGTCTTCAGGATGGCGAGCAGCAGCACCGCGCCGCGAATGCGCGTCGCGTCGTACTTCAGCGTCGCGTATACCCACGCACGTTCGACGGCGTCGTCGATATGCACGGACAGATCCGACACCGAGCCCGCGCCGCGCGGCAGTTTGTCGAGCGCGGCGACGAGCCCGCGATCGATCGCGGCGTCGTCGATCGCGAAGTGGCGCAGCACGCGCTGCAGGTCGCCGTCGGGGCGTTGCAGCATCTGCTTGAACCAGTGCGCGAGCTCGACGTAAGGATTACCGCGCAATCGGCAGAAGCCGGTCGCCTGCTCGAGCGTCTCGTAGAGGAACGGATTCAGTTTTCCGAACAGGTTGACGCGGCCGATATCGGACATGACGGTTCCCGTTTAGGCGGTTTCGCGATGAAGGGGTGCGCCGGCGCGCCGCACGTCGTAGCGGACGACGAGGTCGCGCGCGGGGCCCGGTTCGAGCCGCTGCCCGAGCCACGCGGTGCGGCCGATGCCCTGCGGTGCGCCGAGCGCGATCGCCGGCACCGCGTCGGCCGCCAGTTCGAGCTGCACGTCCCAGTCGAACTCGATACCGACGTATTCGCGCACCCAGTGCGCGAGCTGCCGGGCATGCGGGCCGCCCGGCAGGAAGCGGCGGTACGCGTCGAGCGACAGCGGGCCGAGCACGATCCGGAAGCGCGACTGCGCATCGCGCACCGCGATGCCGAGCGCGACGGCGCCCAGCCGCAAGGTCGGCCGCGTCGCGCGGATCGTGCAGCGCTGCGACCGCTCGATCGCGACCCATTGCGGCACGTGCTCGACGATGCGGGCCTCGACACCGAAATGCCGGCGCAGGATCTGCACGAGCCCTTCCGGGTTGCGCGTGTGCCGGACGAGATGGCCGGCATGGAAATAACGCGCATGCGGCGCGAGCGTGTCGGCGTCGGCATGCGCGGCGGGATCGTTGTCGTGCGCCGCGCGCCCGATCAGGCTCGCGACATACCCGTCGAAGCGCGCGCGTTCCGGGCGATCGAGGCTCACCGTCGGCTGCGCGTCGGCCCACGCGCGGTAGAACAGCAGGATCAGCCGGTGATGAAACAGGTCGGCGAACGCCGCAAACGTCGGGTCGTCGTGCTGTGCGGCGCGTTCGTACGCGTATTCGGTCAGGTGTGTCGGCAGCGGCCCGTTCGGGCCGAACAGCCCGAATCCGTGAATGGCAATGCGCGGCGGCACGGTGCCGTCGTCGGTCACGCCGGCGAGCATCGACGCCGCGAACGCGAGCGACGGTTGCTGCCCGAGCCGCACCGGCTCGTCGCGCGGCCGCGTGGCATGGCCGAGCGGCGCGCGGCCGGGCGACAGCGCATCGAGCCAGCGCAACGCCTGGAACAGGTCGTAACCGTGCGGTGCGGCACGCAGGCGCGCCCACCACGCGTCGCGGCGTGCGGCTTCGGTGGCCGTTCCGGCACGCGGAGACATGTCGCGCGTCATATCGCGGGCCGCCTGCCGACACGCGCCGGCCAGTGCGCGAGCGTGCCGCGCTGCGCGCTGGTCAGCACGCATTCGGCGAACGCGTTGATCGACACGTGGCGCGCGAAGAACTGTTCGAGCACCGCGCCGAGCAGGAACGGGCTGTCGCCGGAGAACGCATGGTCGTCGACGGTCACGTCGACCTGCACGCCACGCCCGAACATCAGGGGGCCGGACGCCGGCAGCCGGCGGAACACCGGCGAGAACGCCACGCGCAGCACGCCGTCGATCTGCCGGCGCATCGCGGCATCGGCCGGGTCGGCGTGCAGGCCGAGCAGTTCGCGCAGCGCATGCGCGCCCTCGTCGTCGTCGAGATCGGTCAGCGTGTGACGTGCGAGCCCGAGATGGCGGATCAGCCGCCACGCGGTTTGCGCGTCGGCGATCGGCGGGCGCGGCCGCGACGGGCCGCGGATCGCGACGATGCTGTCGACCGGGGCCGACACGCGCAGCGTGAACGTGTTCGCGTCGCCGGGCGGCTGCAGCAGCACGAGGTCGCGGTTCGTGCACAGCGTGTCGGCCGCCAGGTAGCGCATCGTCTCGTCGTACGGCGCGCACTGGCTGTCGACGAGCGACACGTAGGTCTCGCTGCCGACGTAGCCGGTGCGCGTGCCGTTCGCGCGCGCCTGGGCGGAGACGAGCCGCGGTTCGCGCCGCACCGTGTAGTACGCGCCGTGGTTGCCGTCGTCGCCGGCGAACGACGCGTGAAACGGCCGGAATTCGCGCGACTGGCCGTCGTCGCGCTGCTCGCTCGCGAGGCGCTGCACCGCATAGACCTCGTAGTCGAGCGGCCGGCTGCGATCGACGACGACATGGTGTTCGCGCGCTCCCGGCTGCAACTGAATGCGATCGGCGCGGCGCGCGAACAGGTTCACGGCCGGCGTGCAGTTCAGCGCGAGGTGGCGCGCGCTGACGGCCGCCTCGAGCGCGGCGTCGTGGCGGTCGAACAGCACGGTCAGTTCGAACTCGTCGCCGGTCGCGCGAGCGAGCGCGGCACGCAGCCCGCCGATGCTGAAGAACAGGAAACGCGCCGGAAACGCGAAATACTCGCGCAGGAGCCGGTAACCGTGGAAGCTGCGGCCGTTGTCGGGCAGGATCGCCTGCGCGGGATCGAAACCCTCGTGGACGATCGCGTCGGCATCGAGCGTATGCAGCCAGCGCGGCGGCTGCGCCGGATCGTGGCACACGACGCCGAGCGCATGCGCGGCGATCAGTTCGAGCAGGTGCAGCGCGTCGCGCTCGGGGCCCGCGAGATGGAACGTCAGCCGGTCGAGCGGCAGTTGCGACAGCCTGGCGCCGCCGCGCGCCTTCAGCCGGATGCGCAGCGCACCGCGCACGTCCTGCCGTGCGGCGACGACGCCGCGCGGCAGCCACGACGGTGCGCCGGTGACGCTCGCATCGGTCAGTTCGAGCGGCCACAGCGTCAGGTCGTGCGCGGTGCGGAATTCGCACGCGGTCTGCTCGGACGCGGCCGGCCGCGCACGCAGCGCCGTGCCGGCCGGCAGCCGCCAGCCTTGCGCGAGGCTGCCTTCGTTCAGCATCGGCGCGAACCGCACGATCGCCATCGACGGCAGCGGCGCGACATAGCCGGGATACACGGCATCGAGCAGCGCCTGCGTGAAGCGCGGAAACTCGGCGTCCATCTTCAACTGCACGCGCGCGGTGAGGAAGCTGAAGCCCTCGAGCAGCCGCTCGACGTACGGGTCGGGCGGCCCCGATTCATTGAGCCGCAGCCGCGCGGCCACCTTCGGGAACTGCTGCGCGAATTCGCCGCCGAGCTCGCGCAGGTACGCGAGTTCACGGTTGTAGTAGTCGAGCAGGCGCGTATCCATCGCGTCAGGCTCCCGCCACGGATTGCAGCGACATCGCGCCCGTCTCGAGATCGAGGTCGGAGCGCAGCACGAATTCGAGCGGATGCGGGATCGACCACAGCGTGCCGCGAATCTCGAACAGCAGCACGTTGTGACGCCGTTCACCGGCGCGGCCGCCCGGCGCATCGGTCACGCTGCGGACGTCGATGCTGTCGGGCGCGATGCGCGGCTCGAAGCGCACGATCGCGTCGCGGATCGACGCCTCGACCGACATCCGCTCGACGCCCGACATCGGCTTGCCGACGAGCGGCCGCATCCCGTAGTTGAGCACCGACGCCTGCGCGTGCGCGAACGCCGGCCAGTCGACGAAACCGTCCTCGGCGTTGCGCGTGTTGAGCAGCCACGCGAGATCGCGCAGCACGGCCGCACGCAGGCGTTCGGTGCCGATCCACTGCGCGCCGGGCGCTTCGCTCGCGCGCTGGGGCGTGTCGTCGGTGAGCCGGTCGAGCAGCGCGGGCTGAAGCCGGTCGCGCAGGTTGCCCTCCCGGCCGTCGCGGGTTCGCGGGTCGTCCATGGTCGTCTCCGCGCCGTCACATCTCGGTGTTTTCCTTGATGTTCCAGCCGACGGTCACCTCCGCGCCCTTGCCGCCGTTGTCGTTCTGCTGCCAGTACTGCTTCTTCACCTTCGCGGCCTGGAAGCCGTAGTGCATCATCAGCCGGTCGGCGACGTCGCCCGGATCGATCCCCGCGACCTGCGCGGACGTGACGAGCACCTCCTGCAGCGTCACGCGCATGAACTCGACCTGCGTGCCGCCCGTCTTGCACGCGGAGATCTCGACCGACGACAAATGCTTGCCGTTCGCGCAGTTCTTGATGATCGCGGGTGCCCCCTTGTCCATGTACGCGGCGACGACCAGATCGTTGAAGCTCGCCTTGCCCGCGTTGCCGCCGCTGCCGCTCGCCATGGCGCCCGGCTGGCTCGCGCCCCACGTGAACGACTGGATGTCGGTCCAGCCCTTGTGCTGCGCGTCCGCCGATTCGCCGGTCACGCCGTCCACCTTCATAAACATTGCCACGCCCATAACCGTCTCCGTTTCAGTGCGATGTCAGGATGAATGCCGCGTTGAAGTCCGATCGTTGCATGCGCCGCCGCTCATTCGTTGGCCGCCTTCGCGGTCGGCAGCCGCGAGATGAGCCGCAGCGACACGGTGAGCCCTTCCAGCTGGTAATGCGGCCGCAGGAAGAATTTCGACGTGTAGTAGCCGGGGTTGTCCTCGACCTCGTCGACGACCACCTGCGCGGCCGCGAGCGGCTTGCGCGCCTTGGTTTCCTGCGACGAATTGACGGGGTCGCCGTCGACGTAGTTCATGATCCAGTCGTTCAGCCAGCGCTCCATGTCGTCGCGTTCGCGGAACGAGCCGATCTTGTCGCGCACGATGCACTTCAGGTAATGCGCGAAGCGGCAGCACGCGAACAGGTACGGCAGGCGGCCGGACAGGCGCGCGTTCGCGGTCGCGTCGGGATCGTGATACTCGGCCGGCTGGTACAGCGACTGCGCGCCGATGAACGCCGCGAAATCCGAGTTCTTCCGGTGCACGAACGGCATGAAGCCGTTCTTCGCGAGCTCGGCCTCGCGGCGGTCGCTGATCGCGATCTCGGTCGGGCACTTCTGGTCGACGCCGCCGTCGTCGGTCGGGAACGTGTGGCTCGGCAGCCCTTCGACCGCCCCGCCCGATTCAACGCCGCGGATCGACGAACACCAGCCGTACTGCTTGAACGAGCGGTTGATGTTCGCGGCCATCGCGTACGCCGAGTTCGCCCACGTGTAGCGGTCGTGGTTCGCGGCGTCGGTGTCTTCCTCGAAGTCGAATTCGTCGACCGGGTTGGTGCGCGCGCCGTACGGCAGCCGGGCGAGAAAGCGCGGCATCGCGAGCCCGATGTAGCGCGAATCCTCCGACTGCCGCAGGCTGCGCCACGCCGCGTATTCGGTGTTCTGGAAGATCTTCGTCAGGTCGCGCGGGTTCGACAGCTCCTGCCACGAATCCATCTGCATCAGCTCGGGCGACGCGCCGGCGATGAACGGCGCGTGCGCGGCCGCCGCGATCTTCGACAGCTCGCCGAGCATCTCGACGTCGGGCGGGCTGTGGTTGAAATGGAAATCGCCGACCAGGCAGCCGAACGGCTCGCCGCCGAACTGCCCGTATTCCTCCTCGTAGATCTTGCGGAACAGCGGGCTCTGGTCCCACGCGACGCCCTTGTAGCGTTTCAGCGTCCGCGCGACTTCGTTGCGCGACGCCGGCAGCGCCTTGATCTTCAGCAGCTCGTCGGTCTCGGTGTGCGTGACGAGGTAATGCAGCCCGCGCCACGCGCCTTCGAGCGTCTGGAACTCGTCGTGATGCAGGATCTGGTTGATCTGCTCGGACAGCTTGCGGTCGATCTCCGCGATGATCTGCTTCACGCTGCCGTACGCGTCGTTCGTCATGCCGACCGTATGTTCGAGCGCCTGCTGCGCAAGCGTGCGCACCGCGCGCTCGACCGATTCGCGCGCCTCGGCCGTCTTCGGCTTGAACTCCTTCTGCAGCAGCGCCGCGAATTCGTCGTGCGCGACGGCGGGTCGCGCGGCATCGCGCGCGTCGACGCGGGACTGGACAGGATCATTCATCGCGGGCCTCCGGTTGGGTCGCGTCGCCGCTCTGCGCGCTCGCGTGCGGTTCGCGCACGAGCGTCTTCAGCAGGTCGGGGTCGTTGATCGCGCGTTCGATCAGTTGCTCGGCACCGTGCTTGCCGTCCATGTACGAGAGCAGGTTCGACAGCTCGGTGCGCGCCTCCAGCAGCCGGCGCAGCGCGTCGACGTTGCGTGCGATCGCGGCCGGCGAGAAATCGTCGATCTGCTCGAACGTCATGTCGACGTTGAGCATCCCTTCGCCCGTCAGCGTGTTCGGCACCTGGAACGCGACGCGCGGCGCGACCGATTTCATCCGCTCGTCGAAGTTGTCGACGTCGATCTCGAGAAACTTGCGCTCCGGCAGGTCCGGCAGCGGCTCGGCACGCTTGCCCGCCAGGTCCGAAATCACGCCCATCACGAACGGCAGCTGTACCTTGCGTTCGGCGCCGTAGGTCTCGACGTCATACTCGATCTGCACGCGCGGCGCCCGATTGCGCGCGATGAACTTCTGTCCGCTGCCCGCCGCCTTGGTTCTGTCCGTCATCGTCCACTCCTTCACATCGATCAGGTTGCGCAGTCCGTCGTTGCCGCCCGCATGGCGGTTCCTTTCGTTCGGTCCATTCGTTTCATTCGCTTCGCTCGCCGCTCAGCAGGTCCAGCTTCGCGAGGCTCTCCGGCGCGAGATCGCGGATGATTTCGTAGAAGTCGAGCGCGAGCAGCCGCTGCGCGCGCCGCAGCAGCAGCGGCGCCGGGTGGCTCGGTTCGTGCTGCTCGAAATAGCGGCACATCTTGTCGAGACCGATGCGCACGTCGTCGCGGCTCGTGATGTCGGCCTCGCGCCACGCGTGGGCGTTTGGCATCGGCGTCGACGTCGACGCAGCGGGTGCCGAGACCGCCTGCGACGCGTCGCCGGGAACGGCCTGCTGCGTGGCGGGCGACACCGGTTGCGGCTCGGGTAGCGGCACCTCGCGTGCGATGCGCCGCAGCGCCTTCTCCGCATCGCCTTCGTCGGGTGCCCATTCGCGGCCCAGCTTGTCCGTCACGCACGCGCGGATCGCATCCAGCGCATGCAGTGCCGCGCGCGCCGCGTCGAGCGGCGTCGCGCCGTCGCCCGACGCGGCCGACAGCGCGGCCAGCAGGCTTTCGCGGCTGCCGGCCGCGGGGCTGCCGGTATCGTCGCGGCCGTCGAGCAGCCGTTCGGCGTCGCGCACGCTCGGCCCGCCTTCGAACAGCGGCTGGCGGCGCGCCGCGCGCGCGCAGTCGTGTGCGCCGGCCACGTCGGCGAGCGCGTTCATCCGCGGTGTCGGGTCCGGTTCGCCGTCCGCGTCGAGCCGCGGATGCAGGGCGTCCCAGCGGCGCTCGAGCAGGTTCGCGACGAGCGCGAGCGCGTCCGCATAACCGGGGATGCCGTGCTGCTCGATCCAGCTTCGCGCGAGACAGGCGATCACGCGCAGGTCCTTCGTGCGCGCGGACAGCGCCAGCGCGAGCCGCTCGACCGCGCGCCAGTCGGGCGCCTCGGCCGGGATCACGGTGTCGCCGTATTGCTGCTCGGCGCGTGGCGTCGCACGCTCCTGCAACTGGAGGAACTCGGCGTCGTATTCGAGGTTCGCGCCGCACGGCGCATCGGGCGCGACATCCGCGAGCAACGGGCCGATCAGGCCCGCGCGCGGCGTCGCCGGGATGCCGGGCGGCACCGCGGAAAATGCGGCGGCGGCCAGCGCCGCCTGGCTGACGTCATTCGAATGCATAGTCGATGTTGACCGGTTTGCTGCCGAAATCGATCGCCACGGTGCGGTGCAACGGCGGCAGCGAGCCGTTGCGGATTTCGATCACGTAGACGCCCGGCGTCAGCGATACCGAACGCAGCGGCGGGCTCGCACCGCGCCGCGCGCCGTTCACGTAGACGTCGCCCCATGGCCGCACGTTGAAACGCACCTGCACGGTTTCCTGCGCCTTCGGCGCACGCGGCTGTTGCTCGGCAGGCAGCGCGTTCACGGCGGCGACGGCCGTCTGGCTGTCCGGCGGTTTCGGTGCCGGGGATGGCGTCGTCACCGGCGGAACGGCGGCTTCCGACGGCGGCACGTTGACGACGCGCTCCGACGCGTCGAGGCTGCCGGCGGGCGCGATGGCGGGGCTGGCGCCGGCCGGCGGCGGGGCCGCGTTCGTCACGGTGGTCGCAACCTGCGGCGCGGGCGCGGCGGCCTCGACGGCCGGCGTGCTGGCAGGCTCGGCGGCGACGCGTGGCGGCGGAACCTGTGCAGACGATCCGGCCGGCAGGCTGGACGGCGGCACGACGATCGGCGTCGGCCCCTGCTGGGCCAGTGTGGCAGCCGGCGTGCTCGCGGGCGGTGACGTGCCGGCCTGCGGCTGGCTCGCGACGGGCGTGGGCTCGTCGGCCACGCGGGCGGGACGCGACAGATAGGTCGCGGCGAGCCCGACGGCGATCAGCGCGACGACCGCGCCACCGGCGTAGACAGGCAGCCGGCGCTTGCGCGATCCGGCGGGGGCGTGGCTGTGCTGAGCGCCGGGCGGCACGGAAGCGCCGCCTGACGACGATGCAGCGGGATACGGTGCGGCCGTACTTGCGGCACCGGCACCGGCACCGGCACCAGCGCCTTCAGCCGCGAACGCGTCCGCTTTCGCGGAACCCGCCGCACCACGCGCGCCGATGTCCGTATCGGGTCTTGCGGATCGCGCGCCGGTTTCGTCGTGCGGGTCGGTGCGTGCAGCGGACGGTTCTTTCGCGCGTTCGACGTTTCCATTCGGCGCATCGGATTCAACCGGTTTCGCGGTCGGCCGGGACGCATGCGATGCGGACGCTGCGAGCGCTCCCGCAGCCGCCGTGGCGGCTGCGCCGTGCGTGGCCGCTTTCAACGTTGGAGACACATCGTCGGTTTCCGGCTTGCCGTCCGACACACCGGGCGATGCGGATACCGTGTCCGTAGGCGTCGACACAGGGCCTGCACCCGCCTGCGTCGGCGGCGCAGCGCCACCCGAAGCAGTCCCACCCGCGCCGATCGAAGTCGCGGCGGCAGCCGACGCGGTCCCGGCCTCGACAGAAGCCGCCCCCTTGTCTCCCCCGCTCCTGCCCGCATCGCCCACGGGCGGCACGGCGGGCGCGCCATACCCGCTGCCCGTCCGGTCGAAGTCCCGCAACCCGAGTTCCGCCGCGAATGCCGCGACCGATTCCGGCCGGTCCGGAATCCGCAACTGCAGCGCATGATCGACGGCCGCGAGAAAAGCCGGGCTGTACACCTCGCCGGCCGGCAGTTCACGCGACGCGAGCGGCCGGTACGTGTCCTTGATGCTGCGCACGACGGCCGCGGGCGGCAACTCGCCGGTGATCATCGCGTGCATCACCGCGCCGAGCGCATAGAGATCCGTCCATGGCCCCTGGCTGAACGCGGGATCGTCGGTGTATTGCTCGATCGGCGCGTAGCCGGGCTTGATCATCATCGCGCCGTCGTCGACCAGATCGCCGATCCGTTTGCGTGCCGCGCCGAAGTCGAGCAGGATCGCGCTGCCGTTCGGGCGGATCAGCACGTTGTCGAGCGCGACGTCGCGATGGAAGCACTGCGCGCGATGCAGCGTGTCGAGCGCGCCGAGCAGCGCGCCGACGATGTTGCGCAACTGTGTCTCGCTGATCCGCATCCCGCCGTCGAGCAGTTGCTTGAGCGTGCGCCCCTCGTAGAACGGCATCACCATGTACGCGGTGCCGTGGCTTTCCCAGAAATGCAGGACCTTGACGAGCCCCGGATGGTCGAATTGCGCGAGCAGGCGCGCTTCGTTGAGGAACGCGCCGCGCCCCGCGTCGAATGCCTGCGCGAACCGCTCGGAGCGCAGCGACACCGTATAGTCGCCGCCGCGCGTGGCCAGCATCGACGGCATGTACTCCTTGATCGCGACCGCGCGCCGCAACGTGCGGTCGAACGCGCGATAGACGATCCCGAAGCCGCCGATGCCCAGCACCTCGTCGAGCTGCAATTCGCCGAGGCGATGGCCGAGCGGCAGCGGCCGCACCGTGAATTCGGATGCGTCGCCGCGTGTCGCCGTGTCGTGCTCGTTGTCTCTCGATCCAGCGTCCTTCATCTCCACCACCTCTCGAAACCGCGTCCTTTCCGCCCGCCGCCGCGCCCGGCGGCCCGCCGTCCTTCTGTCCGGCCGCTAACCGCCGCCGAACAGCGTCAGGAACAGCGCGTTGTCGGGCGTGCCCGTGTGCGCGTGCGTGCGCAGCGGCGATCCGTCCGCGCGGTTGGTCCACCAGAAGCTGGTGCCGCCGTGCGGGTCGAAGTAACCGGACAGCCCCGGCCACGCGGCCGGCGCCGGCCGCTCCGGCAGCGGCGCCGGCGTGCCGTCGACGATGTCCGCGTGCCTGTCGACGCCCGGCGCGAGCCGCACGCGTTCGAGCGTCCGCTCGAGATCGCCCGGCGCGCGGGCATGGCGGATCGCGTCGAGCAGCGCCTGTCCGACCTGCCAGTAGAACGCGTCGGCGGCGTCCGGCAGCCCGTTCCAGTAATCGGCCGCACGCATCGGCAGCGTGACGATCACCGGGTAGTAGCGCCCCACGCGGTCGCAGCTCGGCGCGAGGCAGCCCGGCTGCACGCACGACGCGCCGGCGCCCGCCGGGATCAGGAAATTCCAGACCGGCGCGACTGTGTAATGGCGCTCGATTTCGTCCGCGCCGCGCTGGCGCATCGCGGCCATCCCCTGCTGGAGCCAGCGCTCCCACCACAGCGCGAGCGCATGCGGCAGCCGGCTGTTCACGAAGTCGCCGGCGCCGGGAATCTTCCCGTACCAGGCCGGCGCATCGCCGTCGGTACGCGTGAACGGCGGTGTCGGGCTCATGGCTTCGGAGGGCATGTAAAGGACTCCATCTGGGGCAGCCTGAACGGGTTGCGGACACTGCCCGCATTCACTTGCAGCACGATCGGTTTGCCGTCGACCGTGAAGCGCGCAATCATCTGGTCGGAGCCGCGCCCGGCCGATACGGCCGCGCGGTCGAACAGCCGGTGCAGCGCCCACGGCCCGTCGGTCGAGAAGCCGTCGGTCGCGCCGGCCTGCCCCGACACCTGCAGCCGCACCTGGCTGCTGCCGCGCGGGCCCGGCCAGTCCACCGCGCTCTGCACGAGCGGGCCGTGCGCGTAGCGGACGATCTGCCCGTCGACGTCGAGCACCATCTCCGTGATCGACGGGTCCATTTCGAGCGGCTGGATCTGCACCTTCAGCTGCGCGGTGCGCGCACCGCCGCCGAAATAGGCGTCGCGGATCACCGCCGCCTTCTCGAACGACGCCAGCATCGCGGCGGCCGACGGATCGGCGTCCGCATTGCGGTTCGCGAAGCGCCACGGGTGCGACGTCGTATCGACGATCGACTGCAGGTTCTTCTGGAAGAAGTCGTCCATCAGGCCGCCGGGTGCGAACATCTGCGCGAAATCCGCCGGCGCGACGTCGCGCGACGATCCGCGCGCGAACGGATAGCGCCCCGCGATCGCCTGCCGGCAGAAGTCGCCGACGTTCGCGCCGGCCCGCGTCGCGACGCTGCGCTGCTCGACGGTCGCCACGCTGCCGTTCGCGACGTTCGACAGGTCGTCGAGCACGTCGCGGAACGGCGTCGGCAGGCGGCCGGCCTGCGCGCGCAGCTTCGCCGGCGCGTCGGACGGCGGCGGCTGCGCGCCGCTCCTCAATGCGTCGTCGGTGGCCGTCAGGTAGGTGTACAGCGCGTCGATCGACTTCAGCACGTCGTTGAACGCCTGGGCCTGGTCGCCGCTGCCCGGCGCGAACGCGCGCAACCCGGCGAAGTGGCTGTCGACGATCTGCTCGGCGCTCGCGGGCGCTGCTGCGGACGTGTTCGCATCGCTTCCCTTGCTCGCGAAGATCTGCGACAGCGAGCTGCGCGCCTCGTCGACCTTGTCCTGCGCGCGCGTGGCGAGATTGCGCGCCCCGCCCCCCGGTGCATCGCCGAGCGCCGTGTCGCGCGCGAGCGCGACCATCAGCCGCGTGAGCGGCGAATCGGCGGACGACAGCGCGCGTGCCACCTGGATGCTCTGCGCGAGCGTCGCGGTGCGCTGCAGCTTGATGTCGGCGAGATAGTCGTCCCAGATCTTCAGGTAGTCGTTCAGGTACAGCTGGCGGATATCGCGGGCCCACGCGGCCGCGTCGTTCGGCCCGGGAATCTCGGAGAGCCCGAGGTTCAGCACCCACACTTCCTCGCGCCCGTAGGCCTCGACCTCGCCGGCCAGGCGCGGCGCGAACACGTTGCGATAACCGTTGCGCGTATAGAGGCCCGGCACGCCTTCCGACAGCGGCTTGCCGCCCTGGCGGCGGAACACCAGCGACGCGTCGGGGCCGACCGCGCGCGCGACGCTGAAGTCGAACGCTGCGGTGGCCGGCCGCAGCGTCATTGTGAGCTGCCGGTACAGCCGCTGCGAGAACGGCACCTGCCGCAGCCGGTCGCGCACGTCGGCCACGAGCCGCTCGTTCATCGGATACGGCGACACCGCGACGCGGCCGCCGAACAGCGCGGCGAGATGCGCACGCAGCGCGGTGCGTTCGGCCGGCGAGAAATCGGGCGGCAGCGCGCGTTCCATTTCGAGATCGACGACGGCCTGCACGAACGCGGGATCGTAGTGCGCGCTGTCGTACAGCATCAGGTACGCCTTCAGCGCCGCATACGCGAATTCGGTCTCGTCGGGCCGCGCGTCGCGCAGCGCGGCCTCCATCCGGCTCGCGGCGATCGGCAGCAGCACGTCCTCGAGCGCGCGCCGGTACACGGCGTCGACGGCCTCGTCGATCTTCTCGCCCTGGAACAGCCCCCACCGGTACGCGAGCGGCGGATGCTGCAGGTCGACGCCACCGGTATTCGCGAGGCCGCCGAGCGCGTCGAGCACGGGCAGCAGGCGGGCGACGTCGGCCGCATCGGAGAATTTCGCGCCGGCAATCTGCGCGTCGACGGCCGGCACGCGCGCGCCGATCTGGTCGAGATACGCGCGATTGTTCGAATAGCTGCGCAGCCAGGCGACCAGCACGGCCACGCACACCAGCGCGAGCAGCACGTAGCCGGCGATCTGCAGCACGCGTCGTTTCTGATGCCAGCGCAGGTCGCTGCCGGCGAGCGACGCTTCGCGGAAGATGTGCTCCTGCAGCAGCGACTTCAGGAAGAAGCTGCGGCCGGTCGAGCCGACCTGCGCGACCGGCGGCACGCCCTCGATCTTCAGGAAGCGCTTGATGCCGCTCATCACGCGATCGAACGCGGTGCCCTCCTGCGTGCCGCTCGTCAGGTAGACGCCGCGCAGCATCGGCATCGGTTCGTAGCTCGACACGGAAAACACCTCGGCGACGAATTGGCCGAGCATGTCCTGCAGGTCCGCGATCTGCTGCGGCAGCAGGTACGTCATCTCGCGCTGGCGCGCGTCGGTCTGCGCGGCGAGCAGTTCGGGCAGCCCGTCGTTCAGCCGCTGGTGAAGCAGCCGGTATTCGCGGTCGAATGCCGCACGCAGGTCGAAACCCGGCGCCTCGCTCTGCGCGAGCGGGAACGTGAAACCCCACACCTGCGCGCATTCCGCGCGGCCGTAGTTGCCGAAATACTCGGCGAAGCCCGCGAGCAGGTCGGCCTTCGTCACGAGCAGGTACACGGGAAAGCGGATGCCGAGCTGCGCGCGCAGTTCGAGCAGCCGCTTGCGCAGCACCATCGCGTGCTGCGTGCGCTCGGCCTCCGACGCGCCGAGCAGGTCGGCCACGCTGATCGTCAGCATCGCGCCGTTCAGCGGCTGGCGCGTGCGGTATTTCTTCAGCAGGTCGACGAAGCCTTTCCACTCGGCCTCGTCGAGCGCACGGTTGCCCTCGTGTGTCGTATAGCGGCCGGCCGTATCGATCAGCACCGCGTCGTTCGTGAACCACCAGTCGCAATGTCGCGTGCCGCCCACGCCGCGAATCGCCGCGCGGCCGAACTGCTCGGCGAGCGGAAAACTGAGCCCGGAATTCACGAGCGCGGTGGTCTTGCCCGAGCCCGGCGCGCCGATGAACACGTACCACGGCAACTGGTACAGATACTGTCGCGACATCCGGTCGAACCAGCGCGGCAGGCCCTTGCGCACGGTGTCGGCCTGCCCGAAGCGGACCTTCTTCAGCAGCGTCGCGGCTTCGTCGAAGCGGCTGCGCAACTCGTCGAGCTGCGCTTTCGCCGGATCGTCGGCGGTGGCCGGCCCGGGCGCCGCTTCGCGCAGCTGGTTCAGCAACTGCGCGTTGAGCCGGCCGGCGCGCCAGCTGCGCCACGCGACGCGCGCGCCCCACGCGATGAACAGCACCGCGATCGTCAGCCCGCGCGCCCAGCCGCTTTCGAGCGGGCGGACCTCGGCGAACGCGAACAGCGGGCCCGCGAGCCACACGAAGCACGCGAGCACGACGAGACCGGCGAAGGTCCAGATCTCCCGCGACGGCAACGGCCGGACGAAACGCGCGACAGCCTGGTTCATGTCAGTTGGCCCCCTGCGTTGCGCTCGCGCCGGCGGCGGCACTGCCGGGCGCCGGCAGCAGCGTGATCTCGACGCGCCGGTTCAGCGCGCGATTCGCGGGCGAATCGTTCGGTGCGACCGGGTCGAGCGTGCCGCGCCCTTCCGCCGCGAGCCGTTCCGGATGATCGAGCCGCGCGGCGATCATGCCGCGCACGGCTTCCGCGCGTTCGCGCGACAGGTCCCAGTTCGACGCGAAGCGCGCCGTATGCACGGGCGTGTCGTCCGTATAACCGGTCACGCGCACGTTGCCGGGCACCTTGTCCAGCGCGTCGGCCACACGGGCGAGCACCGGCACGTAGCGATCGATCACCGACGTCGAACCCGACTTGAACAACCCGTCGCCGCGCAGCACGATCACGCTGCGATCGGCGGCGTCGCGCACCGACACGAGGCCGGCCGCGATCTCCGGTTCCAGGAACTTCGCGATGCGCGGGGCCGGTGCCGGGCGCGGCGGCGCCTGCGCGGGCTGCAGCTTCGGCACGTGCAGCGCGTCGATCGACGCGAACAGCCGGTCCGAATGCCCGGCGAGCGCGATCCGCAGCCCGACGAACACGCCGAAGCCGATCAGCAGCGCGAGCGCCACGCACACCCACAGCGGCACGACGAACCGGCGCGCGACATCGCGCGTGACGACGTCGCGCCAGTGCGGCGACAGCGCCGGCTCGAATTCGCCGCGCACCGAGCGGATCGTGAGCGCGAGCTGGTGGCGCAGCGCGTCGAGCTGCGCATGGCCGTTGTCGAGCACGCGATAACGGCCCTCGAAGCCGAGCGCGAGACAGAAATACAGCAGCTCGAGCAGGTCGAGATGCTGGCGCGGCTGCTGCGACAGGCGTTCGAGCAGGTGGAAGAATTTCTCGCCGCCCCAGGTCTCGTTGTGAAACGACACGAGCAGGCTGTGCGACGACCACACGCTGCCGCCCCACGGCGTCAGCGCGGCCGCCTCGTCGAGCGCCGTGCACAGGCAGTAGCGCGCGCCGATGATCGCTTCCGACGGCACGCCGGCCTCCTGCGCGCGCGCCTCGAACTGCCGGATCTCGACGACGAGATGCTCGCGCAGCCACGCGGGATTCGGGTGATGGACGGTCGAACGGATCTGCGGCACGAGGTTGAGCAGCGGATTGGCGGCCGCGACGAGCGGGTTCGTGCCGCTCGCGGCCCAGCGCCCGGGGCGCGGCTGCGTCGCGGTCGGGCCGGCCGCCCCCGCCGCGGCCGGATGCATGCCGCCCGGATTCGGCGGCACGAATCCGCCTGCGCCGGGGGAGATCGAATCGGAGGAGGAATTCATCGCGTCGCCCCGCCCTCACCCGCGTATCGCCCAGAACTCCATCGAGAGTCCAGGGAATTCGCCGGCGAAATGAAAAGCGAGACCGCCGGAGCGCGCCAGCTGCTTCCACAGGTCGCTGCCCCTGTCGATCTCGAAGTACGTATGGCCCGCGTGATACGGGATCTGCCGCGGCGCGACCGGCAACTGGCGCATCGTGATGCCCGGCAGTTGCAGTTGCACGAGATCGCGGATCCGCTCGACCGGCCCGAGCTTGGCCTGCGCGGGAAAACGCGCGCGCAGGCTGTCGGCCGGTACGTCCGCGCGCACCGCGAGCACGAAGCCGGCCGTGTCGCGCAGCACCGGGTCGGCCAGCGTCGCGACGCGGATGCCGTTGCCCGCATCGCGCAGCTCGATCTGGATCGCGTTTTGCTCGAGCACCGTCGACAGCGACCGCCGCAGTTCGGTCATCAGTTCCGCGAAGCTCGTGCGCAGGTCGTCGTGCACGTAGACGGCGAGCGACTGCGGGCGCCGGCCGGCCGCCGTGAACGTGCTCAGGTCGCACGCGAGCTTCAGCCAGTCGCAGAACAGCGCCTCCGGATGCGTCGACACGTGCTGCTGCGCATGCCAGGTCAGCGCGAGATAGCGGTTCACGAGCTGCAGCAGCAGGAAGTCCGCGACTTCCGACACGCCGCCGCGCCCGGGCTCCGACAGCCGTTCCGCGAGCGCTTCGCTGCGTTGCGTGAGCAGCCCGTGCAGCTCGCGCGCGTAGGCCAGCAGCACGGCGTCGTGCTGCGCGACGAGGCGCGGCGGGATGTAGCCGTCGTCGACGAGCAGCCGCGCATCGGTGCGCCGCTCGACGATCCGGGCGACGCCGAGTGCGTGCCAGTCGCCGGTCAGTTCGGCTTCGAGCATCAGCCGCACGTTCAGGCGCCCCGTCTGCAGCAGTGCGGGACCGAGCGCGACCGCGTTCGCGTCGGCCACTTCGTATTCGCGCACGACGTAGCGCGCGACATCGGCGCCGCCGTTCGTGCCGCTCGTACCGTTCGAGCCGCTCGCGGCATGGCCTCCGCCTGCACCGAACGACACCTCCTCGCCGCCGCCGCGCCACAACGGCAGCGCGAGCACGACGAGCTGGTCCTTTGCGTCGGCCGGCACGTCGAGCGGTTCGGGAAGATCGTCCGGATGGGACAGGTCGAACGGCGTGCCGTCGCGCATCACGCCCGACGCGGTGCGCAGCGCGACCTTGCCGAGCGCCAGTTGCTCGCGGTCGAGCTCCAGCGTGTCGAAGCCCCAGAAGAAGCCTTGCAGCGGGAGGCAGCGCAGCGCGACGTAGCGTTCCCAGTGCCGTTCGAGCTGCTGGAAATGCTGCGGCCGCAGGAACATCCCCTCGGTCCACACCACCCGCTGGCGGAGCGCCGCGACCGGTGTCGCGGACATCGTCGGTTCGGTCATGGGCGCCCCTTCGCATCGTTCAGCGCGAGGCCGCCGTTGCGCACCGCGATCGACAGCTTCAGCTCGCCCGGCGACGTCTGCCAGAACTTGTAGAGATTGAGCTGCTTCGCGCGCGGCAGCGGCACCGTCAGCCGCCAGCGGTTCTTTTCGAGCATCCGGTATTCGGCGACCACGCCGATCGCGCCGGCCTCGACGTTGCCGCGATAGTGCAGCGTGCGCGACTCGCCCGGCCGCAGGATCACGCGATCGGTGCCGAGCAGGTCCGTGCCGAGCACGTTCTCCGGCTTGTCCTGCAGCGAGAAGAAATCCGCGCTGTCGAACGACGATGCCGCGCGAAGCTGGAACACCTTCAGCACGATCGGCGCAGGCTTGCGGTTCGGGTCAGGGTTGACGTCGGGTGCAACGTCGACCGTGATCGCATACGGCACCGCCGCGGCGTGCTCCGTCGCGCCGCATCCCGGCAACAGCATCACGCATCCCCATACGATGAAACTGCTCGACCGCCATTGCATATTCCACCCTCGCCACCCAATAGCCGTTCGCCGGTTTTCGACCGCGAAACCGGTTGATCCGATTGAAAAAGGGACAATTAATTGATCGGTAATTGTGTAATCCGTATATCCATCTATCGCAATCCGCATCGGCAAATTGTTCTTGTAAAAAGCCGGGTCATATCATTCATGGATTTTGAAAGTCGATTTGGCGAGATGGTGGTCAATTGAGAATTGGGGTTGATGAATTAATGGCAAAAATCAATCCGACCGGTTCGCCGTCGCGGCCCGGTTCTGTGGCGTGGACACCTGTCGGATGGGCTCGGGCGCAAGCCGGCCGGCCACCGGGCAACGAACGCTCGCGGCGCTGACGGTGTGCCAGGCTATTCGTTTCGCACGAACGGACGGCCCGTTTTTTCGTGCATTGACGTGCGCTGACCAAACAACTGACGAATCCGAAAAACACAGCGAACTATAGGCCGTTTTTCCGGATTCACAAGCACTGAAATTCGTAGTCGATTCTGTATTCAGGTGGAAATGGAATGGCGAAATGAAACAAAACGTAACAGGCGATTCGGCGCCGATGATTGGCACTAGAATCCAACAGCGCTTGTGTGGCACCTTCCAATTACACCAATTCTTAATTTCAATAATGAAAGGTCGTTCATCGCTCGTTCTTTTCCTCGGCGCATTGTTGCTGGGGGCCGGCGGGTGCAGTACGTCCCCGACCCAGTCGGCTGCACGCGCGACGGTCGACAGCGCGCGCGCCGCGTACGACAGCGGCGACTACGGGCGCACGATCGCGCTGCTGAGCCACGCGAAGGAAATCGACGGCGCCGACACCGACACGCAGGTTGCCGCGCACAAGCTCCTCGCGTTCAGCTATTGCGTGACGAACCGCATCACGCCGTGCCGCGCCGAGTTCTCGAAAATTCTCGACCTCAACCCGCGCTTCGACTTGTCCCCTGCGGAGAAGGGACATCCGATCTGGGGGCCTGCGTTCGAATTCGCGCGCCGCAGGCATGCGTCGTCGTCCTGAACGAACCGGCCTGCGCGCGAGCACTTCACCGAGCGACGTATGACATGCAACTGATCGTGATCGAACATGCCGGCGAGCCGGTCGAAAACGACTCCTACGACGCCGTCGTGTTTCATCCGCCGGGCGGCACCATCGGCCGGGCCAGCGACAACCATCTCGTGTTGCGCGACGACACGCGGCAGATTTCGCGGCTTCAGGCGCTGCTGCAGGTGGGCGACGACGCCTGCCTGCTGAAGAACCTGAGCAGCGTCTCGACGATCGAGGTGAACCGCGAGCCGGTCGGTTATGCGCAGGAGCGCGCGCTCAACACCGGCGACATCATTCGCATCGGGCCGTACGTGCTGCGCGCCGATCGTGACGACGGCGGCGACGGCGTCGATGGTGGCCATGCACCGGTCATCGACATGGAGACCGATTCCGGCACGCGTGTCGATATGCCGGCGCAAGCGCAGGCCCGGGCGGCAGCGGCGCCCGCGCAACCGTCGTCATCGCGTGTCGATACGAAAGGCGCCGGCAACCGGCTGTGGGGGCTCCTCCAGGATCGTCTCGCGCCGCGCGGCAAGGCGGCGGACGCCGCTACGCGGCCAGGCGGCCCCGCAGGTGCGGGCGCGGCGCAGCAGGCCGCACCGCCCGCGCCTTCGCAGCGCGACCTGCACCAGCTGTCGACCGATCCGCTCGACCTGTTCGCGCAGTCGTCGGGCGACCTCGGCGCAGCGGGCACGGCGGCGCACGCCGATCGCGGCAACGCGGCTCGCGACGCATCATCCGCGACGCAGGCGGATCACGCGCCCGAGTGGGCGCAGCACGTGCGCGTGCAACCGGCCGCCGCGCACACCGATACGCGGCCGGCCGACGAACCGTCGCCGCATGCGGCGCGCGCGCCGACCCCCGACGAACTGCTGAGCGCGTTCTTCGAAGGCGCGGGGCTCGACACCGCGGCCGAATCGCATCAGTGGTCGGCCGAGCAGCTGTACATCGCGGGCCAGTTGCTGGCGCTGTTCGCGAACGGCACGGTCGAGCTGCTGTCGTCGCGCAGCATCCTGAAGCGCGAGGTGAAGGCGCACATGACGATGCTGCTCGATCGCGAGAACAATCCGCTGAAGCTGCTGCCCGACGGCGGCGCCGTGCTGCGGCAGATGTTCGGGCTGCCGCTGCCGGGTTTCATGTCGCCGCAGAGCGCGGTCAGCGACGCGTTCCAGGATCTGCACGCGCACCAGATCGGCATGGTCGCCGGCATGCGCGCGGCGTTGATGGACCTGCTGACGCGCTTTTCACCGCAGCGCCTGCGCGAGCGCGACGACGCGATGCGCTGGTACGAGAAGCGCGTGCCCGTGCTGTACAAGGCGAGGATGTGGGATCGCTACGCGGCGACTCATCGCGACACGGTGTTCGCGATCGAGGACGATTTCGCGTCGGTGTTCGGCAAGGCGTTTCTGGCGGCGTATGACGCGGAAGTGGAAAGCTATCGCGGCAGCGGCCGGCATTGAGCGTCGTACCGCGCGCCCGCCACCGGTCGCGGGCGATGGGTGCCGGCGGAGGCGTCAGGTGGCCGCACCACACGACGCGACCTTGTTTCGCCCCGTTTCCTTCGCGACGTACAACGCCTCGTCGGCTGCCTTGATCACCGACTCGACCTCCCCTTCCTGCCCGGGCGCCCAGCTTGCCACGCCGATGCTCGCGGTGACGCGCCCGAATTCGCTTTCCGCATGTTCGATCGCCAGTCCGTCGATGGCAGCACGAATCCTTTCGGCGATCTCCGTCGCACCCGTCGCCGGCGTATCGGGCAGGATCACGACGAACTCCTCGCCGCCATAGCGGGCCGCGGTGTCCGCCGGGCGCCGGATGTTGTCGCCGATGCACCGTGCGACCGCCGCCAGCGCGTCGTCGCCGGCCTGGTGGCCATACGTGTCGTTGTAGGCCTTGAAGCGATCGACGTCGACGAACAGCAGCGAAAACACCGATCGGGCACGGCGCGCGCGGCGCCATTCGAGATCCAGCACCTCCCCGAACGAGCGGCGATTGTTGAGCCCGGTGAGGCCGTCGGTGCGCGCGAGCATGACCAGCTCGGATTCGGCGCGCATCCTGCGCCGCAGCTGCGAGCCCAGCATGAAGGACAGCACGATGAACGCCGCGCCGAAGGTGGCGACCAGCGCGCCGATCGTGATGGCCCGGTGCCGCCACGCGGCGTAGATGTCCTGCTCCGCCTCGGCGACCATGATGATCAGCGGCAGGTGCGGCAGCGTCTTGAAGTAGTACAGGCGGCGCACGTTGTCGATCGTCGAGGTCTCGACGAACGAGCCTTCCGGTGCCGTCATGAAGTGGCGAAACGTCGGCGCCTTGCTGATGTCGCGACCGATGGTGCGCACGTCGAACGGCTGGCGCATGAACATGATGCCGTTCGTGCCGATCAGCGAAATCGCGCCGTGCGAGCCGAGCGCGAGGCCGGCGAACAGCGTGTGGAAATACTCGAGATTGACCGCGATCATTGCAATGCCGGCGAACGAGCCGTCCGGGTTCGACACGCGGCGCGTCAGCGCGACGCTGAGCGAGCCGCCGCGCAGGCGGGACGCAAAGGGATCGCTGATGTAAAGCCCGGCGTCCGGATTGTCGCGGTGCACCGTAAAGTACTTGCGGTCGCCGAAATTGCCGTGGCGCGGCACGTCGTTCGCCGAATCCAGGATGATGTTGCCGGCGGAATCCAGCACGAGCATCGAGCCGAGAAAATTCGCCGTCATCGCGTGATCGAACAGGATGCCGCGCCGCAGGGCCGGCGGGGCGGCCATGACGTCCGGCCGCCGGAGGCCCTGGATCACCGCCTCGAGCGACAGGCCGTACAGCTCGATGTTGCGTTCGATGTCGCGCTCGGCGACGAGCGCCAGATTTCGCGACGTCTCTCGCGCGCGATCGAGCGCATCGTGACGGCTCTGGAACAACTGCAACACGCAGAGGCCCATCAGCGCGCACGCTATCAAGGTCCCCGCCAGCACAACGTAGTACGGCGCTGCCGACCGCGGATGCATCCGTGTCCTCTCAGATTGGCCCGGCGCTGACGCACCGGTCGTTATGGTTTGTTCTGAATAACCTATACCAAAAAGTACGACTTCCGGGTACGAGGTGCAGTCCTGACTTGCCGGGTTGCGTACGACGTGACCTGAGCGGTGTCGGGCGGATCGTGTTCCGCTCGGGCCGGCACCGGGTGCCGGCGCTCATTCACCGAGGGGCGTCGCGTGGTGTGGCGTGTGGTGCTGCCGATGACGGAATCGAAACAATCCGTCCGCAGTGGTACGCGTATTGAAATTGCCGTCAGGTTGCCATGCGAATGCACGGCCGGCGGGAAAGTCGGCGGGAGACCGGGCGTGCCGTTGCGCAGTGCGCAACGCGCGTGCCGCCCGGCCCGCGCCGATCGCGCGCGCCACGCCGGCGGCGCTGCGCACGCGATCGGTCGGCGGTCAGACGGTCGTCAGACGGCCATCACCGTCACCGACTTCGTGACGAGGTACGGTTCGAGCGCTTCCGGCCCGCCTTCCGAGCCGTAGCCCGAGTCCTTCACGCCGCCGAACGGCATTTCCGGCCACGGCGTCGCGGGCTGGTTGATCCACAGCATCCCGACTTCGAGGCGCTGCGTGAGCAGGTGCACGTTCGCGAACGAACGCGTGAACGCGTAGCCGGCGAGCCCGAACGGCAGACGGTTCGCTTCCGCGATCGCGTCTTCGAGCTTGTCGAAACCGCGGATCGCCGCGACCGGGCCGAACGGCTCGTTGTTGAACACGTCCGCTTCGAGCGGCACGTCCGCGATCACGGTCGGCGCGAAGAAGTTGCCTTCCGAGCCGATCCGCTCGCCGCCGGTTTCGATGCGCGCGCCGACCTTGCGCGCGTTGTCGACGACGGATGCCATCGCGGTGAGCCGGCGCGGGTTCGCGAGCGCACCGAGCGTCGTGCCTTCCTCGAGGCCGTTGCCGACCTTCAGCCCTTCGGCATGCTTGACCAGCGCGCGCGTGAATTCGTCGCGGATGCTGTTGTGCACGAGAAAGCGCGTCGGCGAAATGCAGACCTGCCCCGCGTTGCGGAACTTCGCGCCGCCGGCGGCCTTCACCGCGAGCGCGACGTCGGCGTCCTCGGCGACGATCACCGGCGCGTGACCGCCCAGCTCCATCGTCGCGCGCTTCATGTGCAGGCCGGCCAACGAGGCGAGCTGCTTGCCGACCGGCGTCGAACCCGTGAACGTGACCTTGCGGATCACCGGGTGCGGGATCAGGTACGACGAGATTTCCGCCGGATCGCCGTACACGAGGCCGATCACGCCGGACGGCACACCTGCATCGACGAACGCGCGCAGCAGCGCGGCCGGCGACGCCGGGGTTTCTTCCGGCGCCTTCACGAGGAACGAGCAGCCGGTCGCCAGCGCGGCGCTCAGCTTGCGCACGACCTGGTTGACCGGGAAATTCCACGGCGTGAACGCGGCGACCGGGCCGACCGGCTCCTTCACGACGGTCTGCTGCGCGCCGAGGTTGCGCGGCGGCACGATCCGGCCGTACACGCGGCGGCCTTCGTCCGCGAACCATTCGATGATGTCCGCCGCCGACAGCACTTCGACGCGCGCCTCGGTGAGCGGCTTGCCCTGCTCCTGCGTCATCAGCTGCGCGATCGCGTCGGCACGTTCGCGCACCAGCGCGGCCGCCTTGCGCATCGTCGCCGCGCGCTCGTGCGCGGGCACCTTGCGCCACGCCTCGAAGCCGCGTTGCGCGGCGGCGAGCGCGCGGTCGAGATCGGCGATGCCCGCGTGGGCGACCTTGCCGATCGGCTTGCCGGTCGCCGGGTTCACGACGTCGATCGTCTTGCCGCTCGCGGCGTCGACCCATTCGCCGTCGATCAGCAGTTGCGTATCCGTATAAGTCACGTTAGCCATCCAGACACCCCTACATTGCGTCGATAAACGCGCGCTGCCGCGAACGGCCGCGCGCCGGTTGACAGAAAAAGCCAGGCCGCCGGGGCAGGCACGCACCCGGCGGCGTCGACGGCAGGCACGCCGGCCCGCCATCGTTCCGCATGGCGCCGCGCTCAGCGCGCGGCCGCCGTCGCCTTGCGGAGTTTCGCGACGTCCGCCGCCTGCACGGCCGGCGCGCCGTTGTTCCAGCCGGCGCGCATGAAGGTCAGCACGTCGGCGATCTGCCGGTCGTTCAACTGGTTCGAGAACGCCGGCATCGGATACGCGGACGGCACGCCATCGATCACGAGCGTCTCGCTGCCGTTCAGCGTCACGTTGATCAGCGACGCGGCATCGCCTTCGAGGACGTTCGGGTTGCCGGCGAGCGGCGCGAGCAGCGGCGCGTAGCCGCGCCCGTCCGCGCCGTGGCAATGCAGGCAGTAAGCGTTATACACCTTCGCGCCCGGATCGGCTGCCGGCCGGCCCAGCGCGACCTGCGTCGCCTTCGGATCGTAGCGGTACGGCGGCGCGCCCGTGCCGCCTGCCGCCGGCAGCGATTTCAGGTAACGGGAGATGGCCGCCAGATCGTCGTCCGTGAGGGCCTGCGTGCTGTGGTTGATCACGCTGACCATCGAACCGAACGCGGTCGCATGGCGGTTCGCGCCGGTCTTCAGGAACTGCGCGACCTCGGCCTCGTTCCAGCGGCCGAGCCCCGTGTTGGGCTCGCCGGTCAGGTTCGAGGCGAACCAGTTGTCGATCGGCGCCCCCGACAGGAACGCCGCGCCGCCTTCGTCGAGCGCCTTCTCCTGGAAGCCGACGCCGCGCGGCGTGTGGCACGACCCGCAGTGCCCGAGCCCCTGCACGAGGTACGCGCCGCGGTTCCACATCGCGTCCTTGGCCGGCTTGTCCGCGTAAGGCGTCGTGTCGAGGAACACCATGTTCCACAACGCGAGCGGCCAGCGCATGTTGAGCGGCCACGGGATGTCGGACGGCCGGTTCGCCTGCTTCACCGGTTCGACGCCGTGCATGAAGTACGCGTACAGCGCCTTCACGTCCTCGTCCTTCAGCTTCGCGTACGACGGATACGGCATCGCCGGATACAGGTTGTGACCGTCCTTCGCGATGCCCTTGCGCAGCGCGCCGGCGAACTCGGCTTCCGTGTAGCCGCCGATGCCCGTTTCCGGATCGGGCGTGATGTTGGTCGTGTAGATCGCGCCCATCGGCGTGACCATCTTCAGGCCGCCGGCGAACGGCGTGCCGCGCGGCGCGGTGTGGCACGCGACGCAGTCGCCCGCTTTCGCGAGGTACGCGCCGCGCGCGACGAGCGCGCTGTCGGCCGGTGCCGTCTGCGCGGCCTGCGCGGCCGGGCCGGCCAGCATGGCGGACAGCGCGAGCAGCGATGCACGGAACGTATTCAGGGTGAGGTTTCGCATGATCGTCGCCTCCCCTCATGCTGTCTTCAGCTGGTCGCCGACCGGCAGCTTGCGCAGCCGCTTGCCGGTCGCCGCGAAGATCGCGTTCGACAATGCCGCGGCCGTCGCGGCCGTGCCCGGTTCGCCGATCCCGCCCGGCGCTTCGCCGCTTTTCACCAGATGCACCTCGATCGGCGGTGTCTCGTTGATCCGCAGCATCCGGTAATCGGTGAAATTGCTCTGCACGACACGGCCGTCCTCGATCGTGATCTCGCCGTACAGCGCGCCGGTGATCCCGAAGATGATGCCGCCCTGCACTTGTGCCTCGATCGTGTTCGGGTTGACGGACATGCCGCAATCGACCGCGCACACGACGCGCTTGACCTGCACCTCGCCGTTATCCACCGCGACGTCGATGACGATCGAGAAGAAGCTGCCGAACGCGTGCATCACGGATACGCCGCGCCCTTGCCCCGTCGGCAGCGACGGGCCCCAGCCGGCCGCCTTCGTCGCGACGTCGAGCACGTTGAGCGCGCGCGGCGTCTTGCCGAGCAGCGCGCGGCGGTATTGCACGGGGTCGGTCTTGGTCTGCGCGGCCAGTTCGTCGATGAAGCTCTCGACGACGAACGTGCTGCGCGTCGGCCCGACGCCGCGCCAGAACGCGGTCGGTACGTGGCGCGGCTCCTGGCGCACGTAGTCGATCAGCTGGTTCGGCAGGTCGTACGGCAGGTCGGTGGCCACCTCGACCGCGTCGGGATCGACGCCGTGCTGGAACGCGGGCGGCGCGAAGCGCGCGAGGATCGACGAGCCGACGATCCGGTGCTGCCACGCGATCGGCTTGCCGTTCGCGTCGAGGCCGGCCGAGATCCGGTCGTAGTAGTACGGGCGGTACATGTCGTGCTGGATGTCTTCCTCGCGCGTCCAGATCACCTTCACCGGCGCGTTGACCTGCTTCGCGATCTTCACAGCCTGGCCGATCATGTCCGTCTCGAGTCGCCGGCCGAAGCCGCCGCCGAGCAGGTGGTTGTGCACGACGATCCTCTCCGGCGGAAAGCTCGTGAGCTTCTGCACGGTGTCGACCGCCCGCGTCGGCACCTGGGTGCCGACCCAGATCTCGCAGCCGTCGGCGCGCACGTGCACCGTGCAGTTCACGGGCTCCATCGTCGCGTGCGCGAGGAGCGGTTGCTCGTACACGGCGTCGATGCGTGTCTTCGCATCCGCGAAACCCTTGCCGACGTCGCCGTCCTTGCGTGCGACGGCACCCTTGCCGTTCGCCGCGGCCTGCGCGAGATCGGCGACGATGTCCTTCGTCGATACCTTCGCGCCCGCGCCTTCGTTCCACTTCACGACCAGCGCCGATGCGCCGCGCTTCGCGGCCCAGGTGTGATCGCCGACGACCGCGACCGCGTTGTCCGCGCGCACGACCTGGCGCACGCCCGGAATCTTCTTCGCGGCGGTATCGTCGATGCTCGCGACCGTACCGCCGAACACCGGGCTGTTCACGATCACCGCGTACAGCATGCCGGGCAGCCGCACGTCGAGCCCGAACTGCGCGGTGCCGTCGACCTTCTCCGGCGAATCGAGCCGCTTCGCGGGCGTGCCGATCAGCTTGAAATCCGCCGGCTTCTTCAGCGCGACGTCCTTCGGCACCGGCAGCTTCGCGGCGGCGTCGGCGAGCTGGCCGTACGACACGCGCCGGCCGCTCGGCGGATGCTGCACTTCGCCGTTCACCGCACGGCAGGATGCCGGATCGACGTTCCATTGCTTCGCGGCGGCCGCGACCAGCAGCGTGCGCGCGGTCGCGCCCGCGCGGCGCAGCGGCTCCCATGCGTAGCGTACCGACGTCGAGCCGCCGGTGAGCTGGCCGCCGAGCAGCGGATCGAGAAAGAGCTTCTCGTTCGGCGGCGCATGGTCGAGCGTCACGCTCGACAGCGGCACTTCGAGTTCCTCGGCGATCAGCATCGGCAGCGCCGTGTAGACGCCCTGCCCCATCTCGACTTTCGGCATCACCAGCGTGACCTTGCCGGCGCGGTCGATCTGCACGAACGCGTTCGGTGCGAACACGCCTGCGCGCGCGGTTTCATCGCCGTCGCCACCGATCACCGAACGGCGCGCATCGTCGCCTGCCGCCGGCAGGCTGAAACCGAGCAGCAGGCCACCGCCCGCCGCCGCGCCCAGCGACATGCCGAGCTTGAGGAACGAGCGGCGCGACACGCCCGCGCCGGCGGCTTGTCCAGCGACCTTGCCTGCTTCGATCAGTCCTCGCGACATGTCATGCCTCCTTCGCGGCTTGCTTCACGGCCGCGCGAATCCGGTTGTACGTCCCGCAGCGGCAGATGTTGCCGGCCATTGCCGCGTCGATGTCGGCATCGCTCGGGTTCGGGTTCGATGCGATCAGCGCGGTGGCGGCCATCACCTGCCCCGACTGGCAGTAGCCGCACTGGACGACGTCGAGCTCGCGCCACGCCTGCTGGACCTTGTGGCCGGCCGGCGTCGCGCCGACGGCTTCGATCGTCGTGATCTTGCGGCCCGCGACGGCCGCGACCGGCAGCACGCACGAGCGCGCGGCGACGCCGTCGAGATGCACGGTGCACGCG
The DNA here is from genome assembly GCF_001411495.1 of Burkholderia cepacia ATCC 25416. Taxonomy (NCBI): domain Bacteria; kingdom Pseudomonadati; phylum Pseudomonadota; class Betaproteobacteria; order Burkholderiales; family Burkholderiaceae; genus Burkholderia; species Burkholderia cepacia. The sequence goes on from NZ_CP012982.1 coordinate 3,258,391, forward strand.
CCGCATTGCGCGATCCCGCAGCCGAATTTCGTGCCGGTGAGGCCGACGACGTCGCGCAGCACCCAGAGCAAGGGCATGTCGTCGGGGGCGTCGACCGTGCGGGTTTCGCCGTTGATGTTGAGGGTGACCATTCAGCCTCCGGGGCCGGTGTATTGGGGAAACGACGCGCATCGCGCGCCGCGCGGGGTTTTCGATTTCGTCGCTGTCTTCGCCGTTGCCGGGCGAGACGGCTGCCGCGCGGCCCGGGGCGGAGCGGGCCGCGGCGTGGGTGCTGCTTCGTTACTCGGCCACGTCGATGCCGGACAGCACCTTGATGACCGCCGGCGCCGCGAACCAGTCGGCCGATTTCACGCGGAATTCGCCGAAATACGGGCTCGCGAGGTGTGCGTCGAACGCGGCCTGGTCATCGTAGACCTCGTACAGGTGCAGGTTGGGCGAACCGTCCTGTTCGCGGAACAGGTCGTAGCGCCGGTTGCCCGGCTCGGCGCGCGTCTTCGCGACCATGCTGCGCAGCTCGGCTTCGGCGGCCTCCGCGTGTTCGGGTTTCAGGTACAGGGACGCAATCACGTGTAGCGCCATCTTGTCACTCCTTTTGAATCGAAATCGAGCATGCCACAAGCCGGCGTCGCGTGACGCCAGCGTGCAATCGTCATGGTTTGCCGTGCCGCGGTATCAGGCCAGTTCGTCCGGGCCCACGCGCACGACGACCTTGCCGAAGTTCTTGCCGGCCAGCAAGCCGATCAGCGCTTCCGGCGCGTCGGCCAGGTCGGGGACGACGTCCTCGAGCGTCTTCACCTTGCCCTGCGCGACCCATTCGCTCATCTCCTTCAGGAACGGTGCATAACCGGTCGCATAGTGGTCGAGGATGATGAAACCCTGCATCCGGATGCGCTTGCGCAGGATCGTGCCCATCAGTGCCGGCACGCGATCGCGGCCGGTCGACACCGCGGTGTCGTCGTACGCCGCGTCGTTGTAGTGCGCGATGATCCCGCACACCGGCACGCGCGCGTGATCGTTGAGCAGCGGCCACACCGCGTCGAACACGGCCCCGCCGACGTTCTCGAAATAGACGTCGATGCCGTTCGGGCATGCGTCCTTCAGCTTCGCGGCGAATGCCGGGTCGCGGTGATCGACGCACGCGTCGAAACCGAGCGTATCGGTCACGTAGGCGCACTTGTCGGCGCCGCCCGCGACACCGATCACGCGGCAGCCCTTCAGCTTGGCGATCTGGCCGACCACCGCGCCGACCGCGCCGCTCGCCGCCGCGACGACCACGGTTTCGCCGGCCTTCGGCTCGCCGATTTTCAGCAGCCCCGTGTAGGCGGTGAAGCCCGGCATGCCGAGCACGCCGAGTGCATACGACGGATGCGCGACGTCGCGGCCGAGCGGAATCAGGTCGCGGCCGTCGGACAGCGCGTAGTCCTGCCACCCGGCGCCCGCGACCACGAGGTCGCCTTCGCTGAACGCGGGCAGGTTCGACGAGACGACCTGGCTGACGGTGCCGCCGACCATCGGCTGGCCGAGTTGGGCCGGCGGCGCATAGGACGGCGCATCGCTCATCCGGCCGCGCATGTACGGGTCGAGCGACAACCAGACCGTGCGCAGCAGCACCTGGCCGGCACCGGGCGTCGGCACGGCACCGGATTCGGTGCGGAAGTTGCCCGGCGTCGGCGCGCCGACCGGGCGCGAATTCAGGACGATCTGGCGGTTTGCGGTCTTGCTTTGCGGCATGTGAGCCTCCGTCAACAGGAATGGACGTGCTTCGTGGGCACGATCGGATCAAGGGTGGAGCAGCGGAGACGCCCGCATGCGGCAACGTCGGCGGTCGGGCCGTCGCGGCTGCGTGCGGGCGCTTGAAACAATGGGGAACAGCGTAACGCGGCGTGGCACGTTCGTCATACTTGCTTGAGTAGACCAGTCGTCTAGAGTCAGGACAAAAACAAGGCGCGCCGATGCGCGCCCGGGTTACGACTGTGCGCCGCCATGCTCGGCCGGCGGCAGGTTCAGCATGCGCCGCGTTTCGACCATCGCCCTTTCGAGCGGCTTGCGGTCGCGGTGAATCTTTTCCAGCAGCGTCGCACCCAGCCACATCTCGTAGAGGATCGTGGCCGTGTGCGACGGATCGGCGATCCCGCTCAGCGAGCCGTCGGCCAGTCCGGCCTCGATGCCGCCTGCGAGCCGCTCGATGATCTGGCTCGTGCCCTGCCGCAGCACCGCGCGCATCGTTTCCGACAGATCCGACACTTCCGCGCCAAGCTTCACCGCGAGGCACTTGCCTTGCGGATCGTCTGCGCATTGCGTGTGCAGCCAGTTGCGCCAGTACGTCATCAGGCGCTCGGCCCCCGTGCCGGCCTGATGCTTGAGCAGGTTGTCGAGATGCGCGTGATAGCTGTCGAAATACGCTTCGAGCAGCGCTTCGCCGAATGCCTCTTTCGAGCCGAAGTAATGGTAGAACGAGCCCTTCGGGATGCCCGCCGCAGCGAGAATCTCGTTCAGGCCGACCGCCGAAAACCCCTTGTGGAGCATGATCGGCTTGGCGATATTCAGGATGTGCTGGCGGACTTCGGCGCCCGAAGATGCATTCATGGTGGCGTATGTTAGCAACGATTAGACCGGTCGTCTAGCGGCGTCGATCCGGCATGTTGAGCGGCACTTTACCCGATCCCCGCCGGGCCCCCAAACGTTGTGCCGGCCTTCCTTTCCTCGCTCCGCGTTGCCGCGCGCGGCGTCACACGCACGACCCGGCTTCGTCGCGGGCGATTCATCGAGCTTCCGCATAACTCGTGGAATTTGGGCCTCGACACGCGCTCCCTGGCTGTCCAACCACGCGCGAAGCTGTTGCAAACCGATATCTCGATCACGGTAGCGACAGGGCATATTCCGAATATCCTGATCCATGATGTTCAAGCTCATTTCTCCGTCGGAATAATCCAGTCGTCAGATCACGATTTTGTTGTTCTCATGAACTGATTTTGTCCACCGGAGCCGACGCTGCCGTCGCGGTATATGGCAAGTTGACCGGTAACGTTGGGTGGGTGGGCGATCGGGGGTGTAGTCGTCTCGTTTGCCTGCTTGCCGGCGGTTGGTGTGCATCGCCGTTGGCTGATGCACGCTCGCAGCCGCGCCGTCAGCGCGGCGCTTCGTCAGCACGCTTTCGCGTGCGTGCCCGTCGCTCGTCCCGTTGCGCGGCCGGTCCCGCCTTGGCACCACGCAGCGGCGCGCGGCGCACGAGCACCGTCATCTCGCGCCGCAGTGCATCGAGTTCCTTGCCGCGCGCCGCATCGGTCGACTGCGCGGCGTCGAGCTGCCCCTGAAGCACGCCGCATCGATGCAGCGCGTCGCCCAGTTGCGCCTGCAGCGCGGCAACATCTTTCCGCTGCTGCGCATCGCGCTGCTCCGTGCGCGATGTCACGGCATCGAGCTCCTTTTGCAGCCTCGCGGCGGCGAGCCGCTCTCGATCGATCTCCTGGAGCGCCCGCTTCTCCGACGCACGCAAGCGTTCCTCGGCCCGGCCGGCGTCATCGCGTAACCGGTCGAGCTGGGTGGTGAAATCCGCGCGGGCCTGCGCGAGTGCACGGTCGCCTTCCGCGTTGTCGGCCGTCAGGCGCTCGATGTCCGCTTGCAGCGCTTGCCGCGATGCTTCGTCGGCCGCCCTCGCCTGCTCCAGTTCCTGAATGCGCACCTGCGCGGCCAGCAGCGCGGCCGTGCGTTGCTCCAGCGCGGTTTCGGTACGGGCCAGCTCGGCCTGCAGCGCCGCGACTTCCGCCTTCGCCGCCGTTCGTTCGGCTTCGACTTCCGTGCGCAACGCGTCGAGCGCGGCGGCTGCGTCGGCGCTCGACCGATTCCATAGCGCCGCGACCAGTTCGCCGGCGGCCGCCTGCAGATCGGCCGGCAGGTCGGGATGCTCGATGCGGACGCGGCTCTTTTCCCGCAACTCGGCCCAGAACTCGCCGAGCACGGCCGTCGGCGTGCTCATGCTGCCCTTGCGAACGAGCTGGTACAGGCGGTTCGCGGTGGGCGTGATGCCGAAACGGAAGAACAGCAGCGCGCAGGCTTCGCGATACAGCTCGCGGGTTTTCGGGAAGTCGGCCTTGAGGCGCTCGATTTCGGCGGTCAGGCGGGATTCGTCGGCGGCGAGATCGGACATGGCTGGTTTCGGTGGCAATTTCGTCAAAAATATAACGTAAACCGTTAAAAATACAATTATGTCGATTTATGGATTTGACATTATTTCTATAATGTCGAGATCGTGGAATATCGGTATGTCCCCGCCGGTATGCGGCGCGCGGCCCTCGGCCAGTACGGTGCTCGCCCGGTGGCGTCAAGCGCGCTGCTTCAGCAGCCCTGCCAGAAGGGTCAGTGCTTCCGTCAGATCGTCGAACGACGGGCCGCCGAGGCAAAGTCGGATCCCGCTCGCCCGATCTTCCGGGTTCACCATCATGGATTCCGGAGGGGTCAACTTGATACGCATCGCTGTAGCGACGGATGCGACACGATTGGCAGCATCGCGCTCCATCGGCAGCCAGGCGTTGTAGGCGCCGGGATGCGAGACCAGTTCGCTCGCGCCGAGCAGAGAGATGGCCAGATTGGATCGACGCCGCGCCTCATGGTGCAGATCCCGCTGGATCGAGGAGATGACGTCGGTGGCCAGCCATTCCTCAACCACTGCGCAAGAGAGCGGCGACGGCGCCATTGGCAGGTCCCGCAGCGCGTCCTCCGCTGCGTCGTTGAGTCCGGCCGGCAGCGCGAGCACGCCGATCTGCAAACCGGGGCCAAGCGATTTGGACAGTCCGTTCACATGAAAGGCGATCTCGGGCGCCAATGCCGCAAGCGGTGGCGAAGCCGGCTCTGCCGACGCATAGACGCCGTCCTCGATGATCCACGCGCCCACCCGGCGGCAAATATCCACGATGGCCTGCCTTCGTTCCGTGCCCATCGTCGCAGTGGTCGGGTTGTGCAGCGTCGGCGTGAGATAGACCGCCTTGCTGCCGGTCGACGCGGTGCCGTCGAGTGCGTCCGCCAGTGCCCCCGGCACCATCCCTTGCGCGTCGGTCTCGACGCCTTGCATCCGATATCCGTTGCGCCGAGCCAGCGCGATCGCGCCAGGATAGGTAATCCGCTCGGTCAGAAGCAGCCCTTGCGAGCCGCAGGCAAGATCGAACGCCAACGATAGCGCCTGGCGGGCGCCGCTCGTTAGCACTAGATGCGACGGTTCCACCATCAGGCCCAGCGTTTCGAGCCAGCGAGCCAGCACACGTCGGTGCTCCATATGCCCAGCGGGCGGGGCATAGAGATTGAGGTGGTCCGCATCGATCTTGCGTGCGATCCCCGTCAATGTTCGCGCCAGCAAGCGAGCGTTGAGCATGGCTGGCGGCACATTGGACGAAAGGTCGATCTGGCGATCCTGATGCGCCTGGCGAATCGCCACGAAGGTTCCCCGGCCCTTGATGCTGCGCGTCAGGCCGCGCCGTTCAAGCGCGGCATAGGCTTTCGTCACCGTGCCAAGGCCAATCCCCAGTTTCAACGCGAGATCGCGATGAGCGGGCAGGCGGTCGCCTCCCGTCAGCCGCCCCTCGACGATGTCGTCGGCCAGGGCGAGGACCAACCGCTCGGCGGTATTCGCCTCGATGTCGGCAAGCCGTGGTGACCAGGGAGATTGCAGGAGCATGTTCGCCGCCTAGATATTAGTGTCACGTGACACTATTTATATAAACAACAAGCGTAACATGCGCGATGTGATTGGATGAAGTCATGCATTTCTGGAGGCGCCTGATCGCCATGACGGGCGCGTGGAGAGTCAAATGTTCAGCCATGTAACTGTTGGGGCGCGTGATCTTGGGCGGGCAGGCCGTTTCTATGACGCGGTACTCGCTCCGCTCGGACTGAAGCGTCGCGTCGTCACGTCCGATGGCGGGCCTCCGGCGCTTTGCTGGGTAACCGGTCAAACGCCGCTGCCTCGCTTCTATGTCTACATTCCTTACGATGGCGAGCCGGCGACCATCGGCAACGGCAGCATGGTCGCCTTTCTGGCCCCGTCGCAAGAAGCCGTCAACACGGCCTACGCGAAGGGTCTTGAGCACGGCGGGACGGACGACGGTGCACCCGGGTTACGCCCCCGCTACGGTGACGGCTACTTCGGCGCGTATCTGCGCGACCCTGACGGGAACAAGATCCATATCGTTCATCGCGGAGACCTCCAGCCATAACGCTGGAGACGCCCCGCATCTCTGGAGAAACTCGAATGATCGCCAGTCAGATCGCACTCGCCTACGGCACCTATCTCATCGCCACCGCCAGCCCCGGGCCGAGCAACATGGCGATCATGGGAACAGCGATGCGTGACGGCCGCCTGCCTGCCCTCGTTCTGGCGGCAGGCGTCATCACGGGCTCACTCTTCTGGGCGATCCTGGCGGCGACCGGCGTTTCCGCCGTGCTGGCGGCCTATGCCGAGGCGCTTTTCGTCATCAAGATGGTGGGTGGTGTCTACCTGCTCTACCTGGCGTTCCGCACGGGCAGGTCGGCGCTGAAACCGGGCTCCGACTTCGCGAAGATGGAACCGGGACGCTCGACACCTCGCTATCGGCGGCTCTACCGCCAGGGCATTCTCATGCATATCGGAAACCCGAAGGCGGTTCTGGCCTGGATGGCAATCATGTCACTTGGGCTTCCGGAGCACGCCCCCGGCGGTACCTTGCCGGCGATCATCGGTGGTTGCGCGTTCCTCGCCGTCATCGTGTTTGGTGGTTATGCGGTCCTCTTCTCGACCGCTCGGATGATCGCCCTGTATACCCGCCTCCGGCGCTGGATTGAAGGCACGCTATCCGCGGTGTTCGCCGTTGCGGGAGTCCGGCTGCTTGCCTGGCAACGTTGATATCCCGGCTTGTCGGCGCCCTCACGAACCGATCTGAATTGAAAGAGCGATGTCATGACTTTTGCGATCCATATGATCGATGTCTTCGGCGCCGGGCCGTTTTCGGGCAATCCGCTGGCGGTCGTTATCGGTGCCGATGCCCTGGCAACGGATGACATGCAGCGGTTGACGCGGTGGTTCAACCTGTCCGAGACCGCTTTTCTCTTGCCACCCACGCATCCTGAGGCTGACTACCGGGTCAGGATCTTCACGCTGGACAGGGAGATGCCTTTTGCCGGGCACCCGACGCTCGGCAGTTGTCATGCGTGGCTCTCGACGGGCCGCGTGCCGAAGAGCGAAGCGGAAATCGTCCAGGAATGCGGCGCCGGGCTGGTTCCGATCCGACGCAATCACGAGCGGCTTTCCTTCGCCGCCCCGCCGCTGATCCGCTCCGGTGCGCCAACGCAGGATGAATTGGATCAGGCTCGGCGACTGCTGGGGATCGAATCGGGCGATGTCCTCGATGCCGCCTGGATCGACAACGGCCCCGGATGGCTGGGCATCAGGCTGGTATCGGCGGAGACGGTGCTTGCCCTCAATCCGCTCCGCAGTTGGCCCGGCCGGATCGATGTCGGCGTTATTGGCCCTCATGCAACAGGCGGCAACGCGGCCTTCGAGGTTCGCGCCTTCTTCAGCGACCATCTGGGCGCTATCGTCGAAGATCCAGTTACTGGAAGCCTCAATGCTTCAATGGCGCAGTGGCTGTTCGCGACAGGTGTGGTTGAGGACGACTATGTCGCCGCCCAGGGGACACGCCTCGGCCGCCATGGCCGCATTCATTTGACCCGCGACGAGGCTGGCCAAATCTGGGTCGGCGGCAAGACTCGCACGCATGTCGAAGGCCGGCTCCACGGCCTTTGAAAAGGCAAACGAGAAAGCTGCAACCTGATGTTCGGGCGAGCTGGCGCACGTAACGCCTGTCCGGGTCGCCCCATACGCTGAACAGCTTGCTCGCAAGACTGCTTGCCGGCGTGACGCGACAGCACCGGATCAACCTGAGCACTGTTCTGACGCTCGAAAACACGCAAGGAGTTCAGCATGTCTGCCCCCCCGCAGAACCCGATTGCTCCATCCGTAACCACCGATCGCATCACACTGCCCGCCTCGGCGGCAGACACCTTAAGAATGCTGGTGCGCTACAAGTCCTGGGCGAATGGACTGACGTTCAAGAGCGTGATGGACCTGCCGGCTGGCGAAGCCCTTCGGCAGAGACCGACGCGGTTCGGAAACATGGTGCATACCTTGAATCATGTCTACGTGGTCGACGACATTTTCAGACATCATCTGCAAGGAAAGAAGCACACCTATACCTCGCGCAACACCGACCACACGCCTGCCGTTTCCGATCTTTGGAAAGCGGTTCAGGAAATGGACCGCTGGTACATCAATCTTGTCGACACCTGGTCGGACGCGGATCTCGCGAAAGCCGTTCATTTCGAGTTTGTTGGCGGAGGAGAAGGCGTCATGACCCGCGAGCAAATCGTGCTGCATGTCGTCAATCACGCCACCTATCACCGCGGATTTGTCGGCGACATGATGTATCAGGTGCCTTTCGCGCCACCGTCAAACGATCTTCCCGTATTCATCAGGGATCACTATCGCGATGCCCGGTGAGCGCCTGTTCGGCCGACCCGGCGCACTCCGGCAACTTGTCTCGCATCTGTGTGGGCCGCGGAGACCGCCGGATGCGCATCGCTGACTGGTCGCGTCGCGACCGTCGCCTGTCATTGATCTGCCACCGTTGCCCGGTAGCGTTCGGGTCTGACCCACGCTTTCGACAGACGAATCCGCCATGCAGCGCACGTCGCGCGCCACGCCCCACGTTTATGCGGCCACGTCCCGTGCCCTCGCCGCCAGCCTTGCGATCAACCTGCTGCTGCTCGTCGTCGAGACGGTCGCGGCATGGTCCGCGCATTCGTCGGGGTTGCTCGCGGACGTCGCGCACGCGGCGATCGATCTCGCAGCCGATGCGCTGATCCTCGTTGCATGCCGGCTCGACGCGCGCCTGCCGCCGGAACGGCGCCCGACCTGCGAGCCGCTTGCGCTCGCGGGCCTCGGCGCATTGCTCGTGGCGACCGGCGCGCAGATGATCTGGCACGCGACGAACCGGTTCGCTGCGCCGCCCGTCGTACAGCCGGGCATGACGACGCTCGCGCTCGTCGCCGTCACGCTCGCCGGCAAGGCCGCGCTGTCGCACTGGATGCTGCGCAAGGCGCGCGAGACGGGCTCCGCGCTGCTCGAGGCGAGCGGCTGGCATGTCCGGACCGATGCGCTGGCGTCGCTGCTGGCGGCGCTCGCGATGGGCGCGGCACGGATCGGTTTCGGCCGTCTCGACGACCTGGCCGCGCTCGCGATCGGCGCGCTCGTGATCCGCACGGGCGCCGGTTTCATCCGGCGCGGTTACGCGCAGTGGCCGGCGCTGGCGTCGTGGGCGGGTCGCTCCACGCGCGGGTCGTGAACGCGCCCGGCAGCGCCCGCGTCGGGCATCCGGTCTCCGCGAGCGGCTGCGCTGAATGAAGGAGCGGCTCGCGCGAGTGCGAGCCGCTTTCGCGTGATGTCGTCGCCACGGCGTGGCACGTGACACGTGGCACGTCGATCGCTGCCGATGTATCGCCGGACGAATGCGGCCGGTTCCGATGAATCGGCGTCGGCTGCCGCTTACCCGAGCGGCACGACGCTCCCGAGCAGAATTCGCACGAGCGTCGCCTGGCGCGTGACGCCCGTCTTCGAGAAGATCGCGCGCAGGTGCGTGCGCGCCGTGTTCTTGCTGATCCCCGATTCCTCCGCGGCCTCCTCGAGCGTCAGCCCGTTCGTCAGCAGCAGCGCGAGCGACGTCTCGGCCGGCGTCAGGTCGAACAGCTTGCGGATGATTTCCTGCGCACCCTGCGGCTTGCGGTCGGGGTCGCGCAGGAACAGCGTGACGGCCGGCCGCCGCTTGTTGTCCTCCGACCAGTCGGACAGCAGCACCGTGCGCACCAGCAGCCCGAGGCGCGGCTTGTCGAAGCTGCGCGTGATCGGCATCGCCTCGACGGTCGCCGCGGCCGTGCCGTGGTGCCCCATCACCGCGTGGCGGATCAGCCGCTTGAGCGTGCGGTTCTCCTGCGCGTCGGTCGCCTCGATCGTGCCGCGCGCAATCGTCAGGCCGTTGTTCTGCTTCAGGATTTCGTCGGCGACGCTGTTCATGTCGATGATCGTGCCGTTCTCGTCGAGCGTGATCGTGCCGATCTGCATCCGGTTGATCGCGTTCGCGTAGATCGAGCGCTCGACTTCGGCCGTGTCGAGCCGCGAATGCAGCTCGACCGCACGCTTCAGGTGCGGCAGCAGCAACGCGCAGATCGCCTTGTCGCGCGCGGAGAACTGTTTCGAAGCATGGTTGCGGCATACGCGGAACCGGCACTCGACGCCCGACGGCGTGCGGAGATCCGCGCCGAGGATGTAGCGCACGTCCTGCGGCTTCAGGAACTGCTTGTACAGTTCGCTCGACAGCCAGCCCGTGTCGCCGAACACGTCGTCGACCGTGACCACGCGATCGGCCGGCAGGCCGACGAACGGATCGAGCGAATAGTAGTAGTTGTTGTACGACGCTTCGCCGTCACCCGGCACGACCGGGCCGTATTCCGATGCGTGCACGGACAGCGGCGCGCGGCGGTCGCTCGCGGCCGCGCGCAGGATCAGCGTCACGTAGTTGGCCTGCAGCAACCGGCGAACCAGCTCGAGCGCACCCGCCCACGGCGGCGTTTCCAGCGGGCCCTGGTAGATGCGCGCCATCAGCTCGCTGAAATCGGCGACGCCGATGTCGGCCTCGTCACTGGTTGCCTGGCTCTCTTGCGGAGCCCATCTCGTCTCCATCAGCACGCTCCATCCTCCATACGACATGTTTCCGACGCGACCCAACCGCGCCGCCATGATTAAGACGCGTCTAAATTCCGGCGTCATCGGGAGATTTACTGAATGGTGAGAATTGGCCATCCGGGCGAACCGACCATCGTCCGATCGGATGATGTGGCGCCCTGCCCGCTACGCTGGAATGCCCGTCAGGCCGTGCCGGCAAGCGTCCGGCACGGACTCAGGGAAAACCGCGACACGGGTTTACCTGATTCAAACCGCATCCGATTCAGACAGGAGTCCCCATGCCGCTCGACCCACAGGCGCAGGCGCTGCTCGCCGCGTTCGCCCAGGCACCCGCGATCGATTTCGCGCAGCTCACCGTTCCCGCGTATCGCGCGAGTCTCGCCGCCGGCGGCGCGTTCGCCCCGGGCGATGCCGTCGCCGCCGAAGAGGACTGGCAGATTCCCGCATCGGGCCGTCAGTTGTCCGCACGGCTGTATCGGCCCGCTGCCGACGGGCCCTTGCCGCTGACGGTGTTCTTCCACGGCGGCGGCTTCGTCGCGTGCGGCATCGATTCGCACGCGAACCTGTGCCGCAGCCTCGCGGCCCGTGCGCGCACGCTCGTGTTGTCGGTCGACTACCGGCTCGCGCCCGAGGCGCGTTTCCCGGCCGCCGCGCACGATGCATGCGACGCCGTGCGCTGGGCCGCTGCCAGCGCGCGCGATCTCGGCGCGCGCACCGGCGCGCTGGCGGTCGCCGGCGACAGCGCCGGCGGCAATCTTGCGGCGGTCGCCGCGCTGCAGTTGCGCGGCTCGGGCATCGCGATCGCGCACCAGTTGCTGCTGTATCCGGTCGTCGATTGCGCGACCGAGCATCCGTCGTACGAATCGCTCGGCAACGGCTATTTCCTGACAGCGGACATGATGCGCTGGTTCAAGCGCCACTATTTCGACGACGGCACCGATCGCGCATCGCCGCTTGCAAGCCCGCTTGCCGCGCCGGACGTCGCGGGCGCGGCGCCGGCGACGATCGTCAGCGCCGAATTCGATCCGCTGCGCGACGAGGCCGAGGCGTATGCGTTGCGTCTCGCACAGGCCGGCACACCGGTGACCGTCGTGCGCTGGCCGGGCCAGCTTCACGGTTTCGCCAGCATGCTCGGCGCGATCGATGCGGCCGACCGCGTGCTGACCTTCAGCGCCGACGCGCTGCGCCGCGCGTTCGACGCGACGGAGGCGCCATGAGCATCGCCGGCACGCGGGAGATCGTCGACGAGCTGCGTGCGGGCCGGATGGTCCTGCTCGTCGACGAAGAGGATCGCGAGAACGAAGGCGATCTCGTGATCGCGGCCGATCACGTGACGCCGGAAGCGATCAATTTCATGGCGCGCTTCGGGCGCGGGCTGATCTGCCTGACGCTGACCGCCGAGCGCTGCGAGCAGTTGCGCCTGCCGCCGATGGCCGATCACAACGGTACGCCGTTCGGCACCGCGTTCACCGTCAGCATCGAGGCGGCCGAAGGCGTGACGACCGGCATTTCGGCGGCCGATCGCGCGCATACGATTCGCGCGGCGGTGCGGGCCGGCGCCCGCCCCGACGACCTCGTCCAGCCGGGCCACGTGTTCCCGATCGCCGCGCGCCCGGGCGGCGTGCTCGTGCGCGCGGGGCACACCGAGGCCGGCTGCGATCTCGCGGCGCTCGCGGGGCTCACGCCCGCATCGGTGATCTGCGAGGTGATGAACGACGACGGCACGATGGCGCGGCTGCCCGAGCTGAAGGCGTTCGCCGCGCATCACGGGCTGAAGATCGGCACCATTGCCGACCTGATCCATTACCGGCGCGAACACGAATCGCTCGTCGAACGCGTCGGCGAGCGGCCGCTGCATACGCCGTGGGGGCAATTCCGTGCGATCGAGTATCGCGACACCGTGCACGGCGCGCCGCATCTCGCGCTCGTGCGCGGCGAGCCCGATCCGTCGACGCCGGTGCTGACGCGCGTGCACGAATGCCATTCGCTGCTCGACCTGCTCGATGCGGAGCCGTCCGCGCATTCGTGGCCGCTGCATGCCGCGCTGCAACGGATCGACGCGGCCGGCTGCGGGGTCGCGGTGCTGCTCGACTGCGACATGCGCGGCGACGCGATGCGGATGCCGGCCGGCCATGCGCGCCGCGACGGACGCGTGACGGGAATCGGCTCGCAGATCCTGCGCGAGCTCGGCGTGCGGCGGCTGAACGTGCTGTCGAGCCCGTTCCGGTTGCCCGCGCTGTCGGGACACGACCTGGAGATCATGGCGTTCATTCCGCTCGGCGACGACGATCCGGAAAGCGCGCGAAGCGCGCATGCGAACCCGCTGCGGGCGGCGTGACGCGCTGCCGCGGGATGGTCGGCGGGTTGCCCGTTTGACAGGCTATCGTTTGTTTTTGTTGAATACAGCCTTTGATTTGTATTTTGACAATACATGCTGTAGATTGTATTTTCCGATTACAAACGATCGCCTGTCATTCCGCGGAGCGCCCGATGGCCTTTCCTGTCCAGACCCTGACCCAACTGCGTCCGATACTCGTCGGCTTCCGGAAATCCGCGGGGCTCACGCAGGCGCAATTGGCCGCCCGCCTGGGCGTCACGCAGCAATCCTACGCGCAGCTCGAAGCCAACCCGTCGGCGGTCAGCATCGAGCGGCTCTTCAAGGTACTGAACACACTCGGCGTGCGCATGACGCTCGCGCTGGGCACGCAGGACGCTTCGGCGGCATCGGCCGATCCTGCGCCCGATGCCGATGCCGATGCCGATGCCGCGCCGGCGGTCCGCCAACCCGCCGCGAGCAAACGCAAGCCGGATGCGGCGCGCGGCACCACGGCCGCCAAAAATCCAGCCCGGCCTGCGGCCGGCGCCGCGCGCAAGCGGCCCGCGACGGCAACACCCGGCAAGCCACGGGTTTCGAAGCGGGAGGACTGGTGACGATGGCCACGCATGCCCGTCACGACCGGCTCGACCTGTGGATGAACGGCATTCCGGTGGGCTACTGGGAAGTCCGGCGCGGCGTCGAGCGTCTCGTCTACCTGCCGGCCTGGCTCGACGATCCACAGGGGCGGCCGCTGTCGCTGTCGCTGCCCTTCACGCCCGGCAACCAGCCGCACCAGGGCGCGATCGTCGCCGATTATTTCGACAACCTGCTGCCGGACAGCGAGCCGATTCGCCGCCGCATCGCGCAGCGTTACCGGCTCCGGTCGACGGCGCCGTTCGAGCTGCTCGCGTCGATCGGCCGCGATTGCGTCGGCGCGATCCAGATGCTGCCGCCCGACGAAATGCCCATCGATCTTGAGACGATCGACGGCGTGACGCTCGACGATGCGGCCGTCGCCGAGGTGCTGCGCCACGCGACCGCCGCGCCGCTGCCCGGCCATGCGGAGCCGGAAGGCGACCTGCGCCTGTCGATTGCCGGGGCGCAGGAAAAGACGGCATTGCTGCGCCAGGGAAACCGCTGGCTGCGGCCGTCGGGCAGCACGCCGACGACGCACATCTTCAAGCTGCCGCTCGGGCGTGTCGGGAACATGCAGGCCGACATGCGGACGTCCGTCGAAAACGAATGGCTGTGCGCGAAGCTCGTCGCCGCGTACGGCTTGCCGGTCGCGGCGTGCGACATCGGCCGGTTCGACGACCAGAAGGCGTTGATCGTCGAGCGCTTCGACCGGCGTGCTTCGCGCGACCGCACGTGGATCCTGCGGTTGCCGCAGGAGGACATGTGCCAGGCGACCGGCACGCCGTCGGGCGCGAAATACGAATCCGACGGCGGCCCGGGCATCGACACGATCATGGGCATCCTCGCCAATTCGGCCGACGCCGCGCCCGACCGGATGAATTTCTTCGTCGCGCAGCTTGTGTTCTGGGTGCTGGCGGCGATCGACGGGCATGCGAAGAACTTCAGCATCGCGCACCTGCCCGGCAACACGTACCGCAGCACGCCGCTGTACGACGTGCTGTCCGCGCATCCGATCATCGGCACGCGCCGCAACCAGCTTCCGCCGCGCCGCGCGCGGCTCGCGATGGCCGTGTGCGGGAAAAACCGGCACTACGTGATCGGCGAGATCCAGCCGCGCCACTGGATCGCACAGGGCCGGCGCGTCGGCCTGACCGAAGACGACGTGCACGCCGCGATGGCGGCCGTCGTCGCTCGCACGGAACCCGCGATCGCGGAAGCCGCGGCGCAGATCCCGGCGGAATTTCCGGTGGACGTGGCGGATGCGATCTTCGACGGGATGCGGCGGCAGGTCCGCAAGCTCCGGGCAGGCGATCTCGCGTGACGGATCGACGGCGGACGGTCGGGTTCGGGGCGGGCTTTGGCGTCCGGTGGCAGGCTTCGATGTACTGAACCGGGCGCCCGCCCGGAACGGGTTGTGTGCCGGGCTCGTCCACCCGGACGATGCGCGCCTGCGCCACCGCCGCACAATGGTCGCCGTGCCCAATCCCGCCCCCCGCCCCTCATGGAATCCGCCGACCTCACGACCGCGTTCAGCCCGCTGCAGATCGGCCCGCTGACGCTGCGCAACCGCCTGATCAAGTCAGCCACCAACGAGGGCATGACGCCGAACGGCGTGCCGTCGCGCGCGCTCGTCCGTTTTCACGAACGCATCGCCGAAGGCGGCGCCGCGCTGACGACCGTCGCGTACTGCGCGATCAGCGACGACGGACGCACGTTCGTCGACCAGGCACGGCTCGACGTGCCGACGGCCCGCCAGTTCCGCGCGCTGACCGACGCCGTCCATCGCCACGGCGCCGCCGCCTCCGCGCAGATCACGCACGGCGGCTGCTTCACGTTCCTGCCGTCGCTGTCGACCCGACGGCCGTTGAGCGCATCGGGCGGTTTCAACAAGGTCGGCGTGATGAGCGGCCGCTTTTTGAAGCAGGCGATGACGCGCGACCAGATGTCCGCGGTCGCCGACGAATTCGCGCAGGCCGCACGCCATGCGCGCGACGCCGGCTTCGATGCGGTCGAGATCCACATGGGGCACGGCTATCTGCTCAGCCAGTTCCTGTCGCCGCTGTACAACCGCCGCCGCGATGCGTACGGCGGCGACGCGGCACGGCGCGCCGCTTTCCCGGCCGAGGTGCTGCGCCGCGTGCTCGACGCGGTGGGCCGCGATCTCGCCGTCGTCTGCAAGATCGGCGTGACCGAAGGCGTGCGCGGCGGCGGAACCGCCGACGACGCATGCGGGATCGCGCGGCGGCTCGAAGCCGAAGGCGCGCACCTGCTCGTGCTCAGCGGCGGGATGAACGTCGAATCGGTGTGGCGGCTGTTCGGCAGCCCGTTGCCCGGCGACGCGCGCGCGAACGCCGACAACGCGATCGTGCGCGCGGCGATGGCGCTGCAGAAACTCACCGAGCCGAAGATGGGCGCGTTTCGCGAGATGTATTTCCTCGAGCACTCGAGGAAGGTGCGCGCGTCCGTCCGGATGCCGCTCGCTTACCTCGGCGGCGTACGTTCGCGCGGGAACGTCGAGCTGGCGATGCGCGAAGGGTTCGATGCGGTCGCGCTCGCCCGCGCGCTCGTGTTCGAGCCGGATTTTGTCAACGGGCTGCGCGACGGCCGGCTCGCGCAGTCGGGCTGCACGTCGTGCAACCGTTGTGTCGTGTCGATGTACACGCCGGGCGGCACCGCGTGCGTCCTGCACGAGCCGAACGACCCCGCGCCGAACCGGGTGCCGGCCGCCGGCGCGTGAGGTGCGACGCGGGGCGCGGGACGCCCGATGCGGGCGCCGGCGTCGCTCAGCCGGCGTCGCGCGCGCGGGCGAGCGCCGCGAGATTGCCTTCGCCGAACCCGTGGTGTCCCTTGCGCTGCACGATTTCGAAGAAGATCTCGCCCGGCCGGCGCTTGACGAAAGTCTGGAAGAACAGCCTCGGCACGCCGTCGCCGCCGATCTCGCCGTCGACCAGCACCGCGCGACGGCGCAGCGCGTCGAGATCGACACCATGCCCGGGCAGCCGCGCGTCGACGTCATCGTAATAGCGGGCCGGCGGCTCGATGAATTCGACGCCGTTCGCCCGCAGCGCATCGACGCAGGACAGGATGTCGTCGGTAGCCAGCGCGACGTGCTGCACGCCCTCGCCCGGATGGTCGGGCAGATACGCGTGCATCAGCTCGGTGCGCCGCGTGCCTTCCTCGTAGACCGGAATCCGCACCGCGCCGCACGGCGACACCATCACACGCGATTCCTCCGACACGTGCCAGTGCGCGTCGATTTCGTGGATCTCGCGAAAATGCAGCAGGTCGTGGTAGAAATCCAGCCACTCCCGCATGCGCCCCGCGCCGACGGTCTGCGTGAAATGATCGACCTGCTGCAGCCCGACGCCCACGCAGTCGAGATCGGTATGCGCGGTCGCGATGTCGATCGGCCGGAAATCGATGTCGAAGATCGAGATGTCGCCGACGCCGCCCCGCTGGCCGTCGCGCCCGCGCCAGCGGTCGACGAAATAGAGGTGCGAATCGCCGATGCCCTGGATCGCGGGGATCTTCAGCTCGCCGACGCCGACCTTCTCGCCTTCGAACGCCCACGCACCGAGCTCGATCGCCCGCTCGAACGCGCGCCGGGCGCTGGCCACGCGCAGCCCGATCGCGCAGACACCCATCCCATATTCCTCCGCGTAGCGCGCGGCGAACGAATCGGGCTCGGCGTTGATCAGGAAATGCATCTGACCTTGCCGGTAGAGCGTGACGTTCTTGCTGACATGCCGCGCGATCGCCTTGAACCCGAGCTGCTCGAAGCGCTGCGCGAGCGCCTCGGGCACCGGCGCCGCGAATTCGACGAATTCGAGGCCGGCCATCCCGAGCGGATTGGCGGCCGGATCGGCAACGGGCGGCGTATCGCTGGACAGGGGGTGGGAATTGCCGGGCATTCCAGTCTCCGGGGGCATGCGTTCGATGGGGATGGCGCCCGTCGCTGGCGGCAAACGCGGCCAGCGTGGCGACCGCATCCGCCCCGAACGGGCAAGTTCTCAATGCTGCAGATTTTAACCAGATCGTTCACGGCGGCACACCCTGGCCAAACGGGATATCGTCGCGCCGCCTAGTGCAAACCCGAAAATCGTTCGATAATCGCACGAACTTGTACGATAATCGCGCACTCTGTTCGATTGGCCGATTGCCGCCGTACGGCGCGCGCCCTATTCTCCGTTCACTCATCGACTTCAATGCAGCATCGGACGCGGCGCCGCCACGATTCCACGATGCGCCGTGCCAGGAGACACCGCCATGACCCCAACCTTCGACACCCTCGACGCCGCCGCCAGCGCCCGCGTACGCAGCCAGGCCCGCAAGGCCGCGATCGGCAGCTTCGTCGGCGCTGTTGTCGACTGGTACGACTTCCTGCTGTACGGGATCGTCGCCGCGCTGGTATTCAATTCCGAGTTCTTCCCGAAAGTCAGCCCGACGATGGGCACGCTCGCGGCGTTCGCGACCTTCGGTGTCGGTTTCCTGTTCCGGCCGCTCGGCGGCGTCGTGTTCGGCCACTACGGCGACCGGCTCGGCCGCAAGCGGATGCTGGTCCTGACGGTGATGCTGATGGGGCTGTCGACGGTCGCGATCGGCCTGCTGCCGGCATTCTCGACGATCGGCTGGTGGGCACCCGTGCTGCTGGTGCTGATGCGCGCGATCCAGGGTTTCGCGGTCGGCGGCGAATGGGGCGGCGCGGCGCTGATGGCCGTCGAAAGCGCGCCGAAGCAAAAGAAGGCGTTCTACAGCAGCGGCGTGCAGGTCGGTTACGGCGTCGGCCTCGTGCTGGCCACGGGCATCGTGTCGATCCTGAGCCACACGCTCGGCGAGGCCGCGTTCAAGTCGTGGGGCTGGCGCCTGCCGTTCGTGTTCAGCATCGTGCTCGTGCTGATCGGGCTGTGGGTGCGCAAGAACATGGACGAATCGCAGGAGTTCGTCGAGAAGGTCGAACACGGCAACCGCAAGCTGCGCCTGCCGGTGCTGGAGGCACTGACGCGCCATCCGAAGGCGTTCCTGCTGATCATTGCGCTGCGGCTCGCCGAGCTGTTCACGATGTACATCGTCACCGCGTTCGCGCTCAGCTATTCGACGACGAACCTCGGCATGTCGCGCGACCTGTTCCTGAACATCGGCCTGCTGGTGGGGGCGGTGAGCTGCGTGACGATCCCGTGTTTCGCGTGGCTGGCCGACCGCTACGGCCTGCGCCGCATCTACCTGATCGGCGCGCTGATCGGCGTCGCGTCCGCGGTGCCGTTCTTCCTCGCGCTGGAGGCGCGGTCGATCGCGTGGATCGTGATCTTCTCGATCCTGCTCGCGAACGCCGCGCACGACATGGTCGTGAGTGTCCAGCAGCCGCTGTTCACCGAGCTGTTCGGCGCCGAATACCGCTATAGCGGCGCGGGCGTCGGCTACCAGTTCGCGAGCGTGGTCGGCGGCGGGTTCACGCCGTTCATCGCGGTCGGCCTCGTCAGCGTGGCAGGCGGCTCGTGGCACCTCGTCGCCGGTTATCTCGCGGTGGGCTGCCTGATCTCGCTGATTGTCGCCGCGCGGATGCGGGCGGCGCAATAACGACCCGATGGCCGGCCCCAACCGTGGCCGGCCATCACGCATCGCTCGATGGCGGCCGGCAACGGCCTCGCTGCGTCGCGCGCGACGTCAAACACTGTCAGTTATACGCGCCGATTCGCCCTTTTCCCCTCTGAACATTCCACGCCGCCCGCCGACCAATGGCATCATATGGGCCTACGTCAGTCACCGATACGCCCCCATACCATGTCGAATCTCATCGTCCACGGCGGCACTCCGCTGCGCGGGGACATCAAGCCGTCCGCGAACAAGAACGCCGTCCTGCCGATCCTGTGCGCCACCCTGTTGACCGACCAGCCGTTGCGCCTCATCGGCGTGCCGGACATCACCGACGTGCGCAAGATCCTCGACATCTTCCGCACGCTCGGCAGCGACGTGTCGGTCGACTTCACGACGGGCCTGCTCGAACTCCACCATCGCGACACGAAATTCGATCCGGCCGTCCATCGGCTGCCGGAAGCGATGCGCTCGTCGATCATGCTGATCCCGCCGCTGCTCGCGCGCTTCGGCGTCGCGCGCCTCGAGAACGACGTGAAGGGCTGCACGCTCGGCGTGCGCGAGATCGATCCGCACGTCGAGGTGTTCGAGCGCTTCGGCGCGCACATCGAGCGCACGCCCGATTCGCTGATCGTCCGCACCGACGGCCCGCTGACGGCCAACGATCACTGGCTCGACTACGCGTCGGTGACGACCACCGAAAACTTCGCGCTGTGCGCGACGACCGCGAACGGCACGTCGACGCTGATGAATGCCGCGTCCGAGCCGCACGTGCAGGAGTTCTGCCAGTTCCTCGCGATGATCGGCGTCGCGATCGAGGGGATCGGCACGTCGCGGCTCTGCGTGACGGGCGGCCGCAAGCTCGGCGGCGGCGAGTTCCGCTTCGCCGAGGATTTCCACGAAATCGCGACGTTCCTCGCGCTCGGCGCGATCACGGGCGGCGACATCACGGTACGCAACTCGTCGCCCGAACACTTCCCGCTGATCGACCGCACGTTCGCGAAGTTCGGCGTCAACGTCACGCACCGCGACGGCTGGTCGCGCGCGGAACGCGACGGCCCGCTGCGCGTGCGCCGGCCGTTCACGCAGAACATCCTCACCAAGGTCGAAGCCGCGCCGTGGCCGTACCTGCCGGTCGACCTGCTGCCGATCTTCATCGCGCTCGGCGTGCGCGCGGAAGGCAGCGCGATGTTCTGGAACAAGGTCTACGACGGTGCACTCGGCTGGTCCGGCGAACTGTCGAAGTTCGGCGCGCACGTGCTGCTGTCCGATCCGCACCGGCTGATCACGTTCGGCGGGCTGCAACTGACGCCGGCCCGCGTCGAGAGCCCGTACATCATCCGCGTCGCGATCGCGCTGCTGATGGTGGCCGCGAGCATCGAAGGCCGCTCGGAAATCATGAACGCGCTGCCGATCCGCCGCGCGCATCCGCATTTCGTCGAGAACCTGCGCTCGGTCGGCGCGAACGTCGAATGGACGAGCAGCGAGTAAGACCCTGAAGGTACGGCGCACGCCACACGAGCGCCGTACCGCCAACCGCACCCGGTCGGCGGCTGTGTCAGCCGCCTTCTCCCGTCCCTCCCCTCGTTACTCGCCGCCCCCGCAATCGGCATCGCCGGCGCCCATGTGGTCGAACCCGTAGAGCATCACGGCGGTCGTCCCGCGCGCCGGGTTGCTCGGGCGTTTCGCCAGGCTTTCGTCGAGCGGGGACGACGGATACTGGACACTCGTGTCCATCAGGTTGCCCGGCGCCGAGCGCAACTCCGCGTCGGTCAGCTTGCGCGCTTCCGCGCGCGGCAGCCCGAACGCCTTGCGCACGTCCGCTTCGTTCCAGGTTCCCTTGAGCGTGACGGTGACCATCTGCAGGTCGCCGTGCTCCCAGTCCAGTTCGACCTTCGTCGCGAGCGGATGCACGCTGGCCGCGAGCCGGTCGGGGAACACCGGGCCTTCGTAGTAGGCCTTCGTGTTCCCGCACGCATCGCCGGTATTCCGGTACTTCTTCAATGCGCAATTGAAGCGCTTGTCACGGTAGCCGAAGGTCGATTCGACGTAGCAGCCGAACTTCGGCGACGTCATGCGCGGCCAGGCACGCACGTCGACGGCCGGCTTCGGGAGCGACGTACCGGACGAAGGATTCGCCGCGGCAAGCAGCGGCACGGCCGCGACGAGCACGGCCAACACGGATTCGCGAATTTTCATTGTTGTGGTCCAGTTGAGGCGCCGATTCTAAACGACGGGCATGTTCCGGGCTCGGAGCACGCACCCAGCGCCGGCTCATGCAAGCCCGGCGATACATCGCGGCAGATCCGATTTGCGCGATAATCGCCCACTCATGCGCGATTGCCGCGCACCGGGACGCCACCTTCCGACGATGAAAAAGCCCGAACTCGACCGACGCGACTGGATTGCCGGCCTCGAAAAAGGCCTGGCGATCCTCGAGGCATTCGACAGCCAGCACGCGCGCATGACACCCACCCAGGCCGCCGCGCGCACCGGCCTCACGCGCACGGCCGCGCGGCGCTACCTGCTGACGCTCGAATCGCTCGGCTATGTGTACACCGACGGCAAGCTGTACGGCCTCACGCCGCGCGTGCTGCGGGTCGGCTGGTCGTACTTCGATTCGGCGCGCCTGCCGCGCACGGTCCAGCCCTATCTGCAGCAACTGAGCGCGTCGCTGAACGAATCGGCGTATGTGAGCGTGCTCGACGGCTGGGAGCTCGTGTTCATCGCGCGCAACGGCGTGTCGCGCGTGATGACGACCGGCTTCGTGCTCGGCGCGCGCGTGCCGGCGCCGCTCACGTCGCCGGGCGTCGTGCTGCTCGCCCACCATCCCGATCGCGAAGCCGTGCGCGCGTGGCTCGACGACACCGAACTGCCGCCGTTCACGCCGCACACGGTCACCAACAAGGCGCGCCTGCTCGAACAGATCGACCAGGCACGCGACGCCGGTTTCGCGGCGATCGAACAGCAATTGCAGGTCGGCGTGCGCGGGATCGCGGTGCCGCTGAAGAACCGTCACGGCGAAGTGGTCGCCGCGCTGAGCACGAACATGCCGATCGGTGCGGAGACGACCGACGCGGCCGTGCGGCGCGTGCTGCCGCATCTGCAGGAAGCCGCGCTCGCGATGCTCAACGTGCTGTAGCGACGTGCCGGAGCGCGCAACGTCGCGCCTCGTCACTTGATTCGCCACCACCGCGGCAGCAGATCGCGCACCTCCCGCCGCCGGTAACGGTCGTCGATCAGATGCACGACGCCTTCGTCGTGCTCGGTGCGGATCACACGCCCGGCCGCCTGTACGACCTTCTGCAAGCCCGGATACAGGTACATGTAGTCGTAGCCGTTGCCGAAGCGTGCGTCCATCGCACGCCGCATCTGCTCGTTGACATCGTTGACCTGCGGCAGCCCGAGCGTCGCGATGAACGCACCGATCAGCCGCTCGCCGACCAGGTCCACGCCTTCCGAGAACGCTCCGCCCAGCACCGCGAAGCCGACGCCGCGCCCGCCCGCGTCGAAGCGCGCGAGAAACGCGTCGCGCTCGCCTTCCGTCATGCCGGGCGCCTGCGCCCAGACGGGCACGTCCGGGTGCCGTGCCTGCATCAGCGCGACCACGCGCCCCAGATAGTCGAAGCTGCTCAGGAACCCGAGGTAGTTGCCGGGCCGCGTCGCGTATTGCGCGGCGATCAGGTCCACGATCGGTTCGAGCGACCGGTCGCGGTCGCGCCAGCGGGTCGACACGTGGCTCGCGACGCGCACCGCCAGCTGCTCGGCGCGGAACGGCCCGTCGACGTCGAGCCAGCCCGTGTCGCCGGGCAACCCGAGCGTGTCGCGGTAGAAATGAAACGGACTCAGCGTGCCCGAGAAAAGCACGGTCGCGCACGCGGCTTCGTAGCGCGGCGCGAGAAAGCCGGCCGGAATCACGTTGCGCACGCACAGCGTCGACTGGACGCGGCGCCGGCGGCCGGCCGACGCAACGCCGTCGAGCGCCGGCTGGCGCGGCATCGGTTCGCCGTGCAGCGTCGCGTCGAAGATCGACGCACTGTCGAACGCTTCGGCGAGCACGCCGAACTGGATCGCCTCGAAATGAAACCGCAGCAGCGCATCGCCGTTCGCGCGCGGCGCGTCGGCCAGGTGCTCGCCGACCGCCGCGACGAGGTTCTGCAACGCCGACACGATCGGGCCCGGTATCTCCGGATACGCGGCATAACGCTCGGCCTGCGCGCGGTTGACCGTGCCCCACGCGCGGGCGAGCCGGTCGAAGGCCTTGCGCAGCGCGGCGGGTGCGGCCTCGCGCGCGGCCGCGAATGCGAACGGATCGAGCGATGCGCTGTACATCTTGCGCGCACGATCGAGCAGGTTGTGCGCTTCGTCGACGAGCACGCCGACACGCCACTGGTTCTGCTGCGCGAGCGTGTGCAGCATCGCGCTGCCGTCGTAGTAGTAGTTGTAGTCGCCGATCACCATGTCGGACCAGCGCGCGAGCTCCTGCGACAGGTAATACGGGCAGACGTCGTGCGCGAGCGCAGCCGCCCGCACGGTGTCGCGGTCGAGCAGCCCGGCCTCGATCGCCGCGTCGCGCGCGGCCGGCAGCCGGTCGTAGAAACCCTTCGCGAGCGGGCACGACTCGCCGTGGCACGCACTGTCGGGATGCTCGCACGCCTTGTCGCGCGCAACGAGTTCCAGCACGCGCAGCGGCAGCGCGGGCGTGCCGGCGCCGAGCGTCGCCGCCGCTTCGAGCGCGAGCGCGCGGCCGGGCGTTTTCGCGGTCAGGAAGTACACGTGGTCGAGCTCGCCCTCGCCGCAGGCCTTCAGCAGCGGAAACACGGTGCCGAGCGTCTTGCCGATGCCGGTCGGCGCCTGCGCCATCAGGCAACGATCGTCGCGGGCCGCGCGATAGACGGCCACTGCCAGCTCGCGCTGACCGCTGCGGAACTGCCCGTGCGGAAACGCGAGCGCGCGCAGCGCCGCGTCACGCGCCGCGCGGTGCGCCGTCTCGCGTTCGGCCCAGCCGACGAAGCACGCGCACTGCTCGGCGAAGAACGCCGCGAGCTCTGCCGCCCCCAGCGTTTGCGTCAGCACCGTCTCGCGCTCGGACACGATGTCGAAATAGACGAGCGCGACGTCGATTTCCGGGAGGCCGCGCGCGTCGCACATCAGGTGCGCGTAGACCTTCGCCTGCGCCCAGTGCAGTGCGCGGTGGTTGGCGGGCATCGCGTCGAGGCTGCCGCGGAAGGTCTTGATTTCCTCGAGGCGGTTCGCCACCGGATCGTAGCCGTCCGCGCGGCCGCGCACGGTGAGCGTGCCCCACGTGCCCGTCAGCGCGATCTCGGTTTCGTAGCGTGCGCCGCGGTTCGACGTGACCGCGCCGTGGCCGGCGATGCCTTCGAGCGCGGTGGGCGCGGGCGTGAAGCGCAGGTCGAGATCGCCGCGCCGCGCGGTGAACTCGCACATCGCCCGCACCGCGACGACGTAGCTCATGCGGACAGGCCCGCCGCTTCGACGGGCACGACGTCCGCGCCGGCCCATTCGACATCGATCACGCGCACCGGAATGCCGTGCGCGACGCAGTATGCGAGCCAGCGCGTCTGGTTGTCCTGCAGGCGGTCGCCGGGGCCTTTCACCTCGACGAGTTCGTAGCGGCGCTCGCCGGGCCAGAAGCGGACGAGATCGGGCAGCCCCGAACGGTTGCTGCGGATATCCGCGAGCAGGCGCGTGAACCACAGCCGCAGATGCTCCGGCGGCAGGCACGCAAGCGCCTCGTCGAGCAGTGCGTCACTCAGCACGCCCCAGAACACGAACGGGGATTGCAGCCCCGCCTTCGTCGCGAAATGCCGGCGAATCGTCTCGCGATAAGCGCCCGAATCGAGTTGCGCAAAGCACGCGGCGAATGCGTCCGCACGGCGCTCGGCGAAATCGGGCGCGTGCAGGTCGGCCGGGCCGCGCTGGAACGGATGGAAGAACGCGCCGGGTACCGCGGCGAACACGGGTTCCCAGCACAGCAGCCCGAACAGCGAATTGATCAGCGTGTTTTCGACGTAATGGACCGGCGCAGCCGGTTGCGCGAGATGGTCGCGCACCGCGAATTCGACACTGACGAACGCATCGGGGCGCGCGAGCACGAGCGTTTCGCGCGGCACGTCCGCCGCCGGGGCCGCGCGTTCGACGCGCCGGCCGAGCCGGCGCTGCAGGCGCGGCAGCATGCGCTCGACACGCTGGCGCTCCTCGTCGCTCTCGAAACCGCCGCGCGCCTCGAGCGCCAGCGCGAGCGCATCGTCGTCACGCCCGCAGCGTTCGAGCACGCGGATGCGCCGATGGCGGCTGCCGGGCCAGGCGCTGCGCACATACGCGTCGAGCGCGCCGGCCCAGTCGGCCCGGCGCTCGCACGTCTGCCCGAGTGCGAACAGCAGCTTCGCGCGACGCGTCGCGAGCCAGGGCTGCGCGCAGCCGACCGCGTCGATCGCGCGCACCAGGTCGTCGAACGGCAGATCGTCGGGCCATGCGTCGAGCGCATCGCGGCACGTCTGCAGCGCGAGATACGCGTCGACGTCGCCGCGCTGCTGGAACGCGCGCGACGACGGCGCGATCGGCACGCTTTCGTACTGGAACACGCCGAGATCGGCGAGCACGAATTCGCTCCAGTCCTGGTGGAGATTGCCGAAGAACATCAGGCGCAGCCGGTCGCACAGCGCGCCGACCGTCACACGCAGCACGCGGTCGCCGGCCTGCGCGCACCACGCGTCGAGCGGTTGCGCGATGTCGTGCGCGGGCCGCAGCCGTTCGAGCCACTCGGGCTTGCGCTCGCCCGCATGCGCGGCGAGTGCTGGGAAGATACGCAGCAGATCGGCCTTGGTCGACAGCGCGAACAGTTCGTCGAGCGTCAGCGCGGGGGCCGGATCGACCCAGCCGAGTTCGACGAGCGGCGCGGCCGCGTCGAGCGCGCAGCCGATTTCGTCGTACACGAGCTTGCTCGCGCGGAAATCGGACCCGTTGCGCATCAGCATCCGGACGAGCAGCGCGCGCGACGCCTGCGGCAGCGCGGCGAACTGCCGGACGAACGCGTGCTCGTGCGCATCGAACAGGTCGTCGTAACGCGCGCCGAGCCAGGCCAGCGCGCGTTCGAAATTGGTCAGGTAGTAAAACGCCGGGGGCGTCGGCGAAGCAGGCGTCACGGGGATTGATCACTGTACATTTGTACAGGTCGGAATCATATCAAATGTGACGGGAAATGCCGCTGCCCCGATCGCCTCCCTGCTGCCCGGCCGTGCTCAGAACTGGTAATTCACCGACATGTCGAACACGCCGTTGGTCGACTGCTGCGTGATCGGGCTGCGCGCGGCGCGGCCGACGAGCTGTTCGATCGCGCCGTCGATCGTGATGAACCAGTGCTTGTTCACGAACCAGGCCATGGTCACGCCCGCACCGTACGACTTGATCCCGGCCCCCGACGAATACGCCGGCAGCCCCGAACGCGCGGCGGCCCCCTGGTTCACGCCGAACCAGCTGTTCATGTAGCGCGAATCGGCGAACGACACGGTCGGCCCCGCGAACCAGAAGAAATGCTCGTTGCTGCCCGGCAGCGGCATGTACGCGGAGAAATCGCCGACCCAGCCGTTCGAGCCGCCGATGCTGCGCCGGATATCCGCGCGCAGCACGAGCGGAAACTCCTTCGAGATCACGTAATCGGCCGCCAGTTTCATCACCGGCGCCGCGTTGATGTTGTCGAGGCCGTTCAGGTGCTGGATATCGTCGGCCGAGCGGCGCCCGAGGTCGTAACCGACGGACAGGCTCACGCGCCAGTTCGGCCCGCGCAGCACGTTCGCGCCGAGCCCCTCGCCCGTCGACAGGAAGAACAGGTCGCGATAGCGGATGTCGAGGTTCGGGCCGCCCATCACGCGATAGCGGTCGGAGCCCGCATAGCGCGGCTGCAGCGTCATCGCGGCGCCCACGCTGATATTCCACGTGGAAATGTTCGGGTCGAACAGTTTTTCGAGCGGCACCCCCGCCGAGTATTGCCACTCGCCGAGCGGCGAAGGCGTCTGGGCCGACGCATCGCGGGCGCCGGCCGCGGCAAGCGCCGCGCACGCCGACAGGCCGGAAACGAACCGGCGTGCGCCGGGTGACAGCAACAGGCGAGCAACTGTGGCCAAGGTGGTCTCCGTCGGTTGCGCGAAACGAACCTGAAGGAAAGCGCATCGCGCCTCTTCGGCCGCAGCGGCTGCCAGGCTGCGGCGCGAACGTAGCGTGTGCTGAATTAACGGACATCCTACGCGACGCGCACGCAGACGCAAAGCGCCCGCTGCGCGCGGGCACTTTGCCCTGCGTGGGGATCGAGCGGCGTAGCAGGGACGAATCAGAATCGTTCGACGTGATAGTCGCCGGCCAGCGCGGCCGGGCTGCGTGACGACATCATCCGCGAGAAGCCGTCGGCGAGCCGGCCGAGCGCCAGCTGCTTCTGGCTCGCATCCCAGTGCGTAAAGGTGTCGTACGCGGCATCGTCGAACGACACGGTGACGGCAGCCGGGCGGCCGCTGGCGCGAAAGCCGATCTGCAGCACGCCGCCCGGCAGTTCCTCGATGTGATAGCGCAGCGAACGCGATTCGAAATAGCGGCCCAGCACCTGAGCGATCGCGCGCTTGTCTGGCGATTGCACGTGAATGTCCATGACGGTCCTCCTTTTCAAGGTTCGCGCGGCCGGTCGCGGCGCACCGCTTCCGCCCGGCATCCGCATCGGCGGCGGGTTCGACGGCGGGTCGCCCTGCGGCAGCCCGTCAGGCACCGGCGGGTCGACCGGATCGTCGTGTCCGGGCGGCGGCGGGTCCGGGTCGACGTCGGGAGTCGTCGGCTCGGGGCGGTGCAGCATGGATGGCATATTCATGTCGCTCCTGCGCGGCGGCGTGCGCATTTCGATGGCGCGGCGAGCGCGCAAGCAGCATGCCTGCTGTCGCGCCGTGAACGTCGGCGGCTTCGCTCAGTCGGCGTAGGCCGCCATCACCAGCCACATCGTGCGTCCTTCCGCGGTCAGCTGCACCGCGAGCGCGTACGGGTCGGACGGTGCGCATTGTTCGACGAGCGCCCGCTGCGCGCGCTCCGGGCCGTCGTAGACGGTGCGGTTCAGTTCGCGTACCTCGTCCTTGCCGTCGAACATGCGCCGCTCGGGCCGGTAGACCTGCGACTCGCGTTTCCATGTGTCGAAGCGCTCGCGCACGTGACCGAAGTCGCCGCCGCATACGTTCGCGTCGTAACGTATCCTTTCCCTGGATGCATCCATCACGTTGTCCTCTCGTTCCCGCCGACGGCGCGTGCCTCGTGGCCGCGCCCGTCCGCCGCCCCCGGCGCGCAAGCGCCGTGCCGCCGATACATGACGGGCACGGCGCTTGCGCCTTCAATCGCCATCAAGGAGGTTCGACCATGACCGTTCACGCCCCCGGCCGCCACCACGCCGTGCCACCGGCTGCCGGACTGCTCTGGCTCGCCACGTCGCGCCCGCCGTCGAAAGACAAGACGGAGGAGCGCATCGACGAGGGACTCGAGGAGACGTTTCCGGCCAGCGACCCGCCCGCCGTTGGCGGCGCGACCCGTATCGACCCTGCCAGGCCGTCCGGCGAGCACGAACGCCGCGCGCCGCACGTTCCTTCCCCGCCCCGCGATCACGGCTGACGGCGGCACCCGGCTCGCGCTGCGCGGCGGTGCGGCGGCGGGCCGGAGCAATCCGGAGTTGATCTGATGAAACGCCTTGAACGCAGATGGCATGAAATCAGCGGCGCCGCCGGCGTCGCGGCGCTGGCGGCAATCGAAAGCGCAGTGGTGCTCGTGATCGTCGCGATGACGGGCATCGGCCACTGACACCCTGTCCGGCCCGTTCGCGGCTTGCGCCGTGGAAGATGTACAAGCGGGCTGGCAAATTTCTCCGTCGCATGGCCGTCGAGGCCCGGCGTGTGCCCCGGCGTGTGTGTTACGCGCGCGGCACGCCGTCTGCTTGCACATCGTCCCGCTCACGAAGGAGGCTTCATGTATCGCGTCACCGAGATCATGTCGCGCGACGTGGTGTGCGTCGCGCCGACCGACACGATTCGCCACGCGGCCGAGCTGATGCGGCGCTTCGATATCGGCGTACTGCCCGTTTGCGACGGCGACGAACTCGTCGCGATCGTGACCGACCGCGACCTTGCGGTGCGCGGGCTGTCGCACGGCCATTCGTTCGATACGCCGGTGCAGGCGGTTGCGTCGAGGCCCGTGCAATGGTGCGTCGAGGACGACGGTGTCGGCGACGTCCAGCAGCGGATGGCCGACGTGCAGCTGCATCGATTGCCGGTACTCGACCGTCACCGGCGGCTGGTCGGCATGGTGTCGCTCGGCGACATCGCGACGCGCGCGGGCGGCCCCGAGCGCGACGAACTGGCCAATACGCTCGAGGACGTGTCGCTGCCGCGCCGGCGCTGACCGGCGCCGTTCATATCGGCGACCCGCCCGGGTGCCGCTTCGACCAGGAGGTGTTCGATGACAACCGACAGACCGTCGCGCGACGCCACGCGCATCGTCGGCGACGACCGCCGCACGGCCGGCGGCGGGCCGGGGCCCGACGTGATGGCCGCCCGCACGCTCGAAGGCGATCGCGTGCTGACGATGGACGGCGACGACATCGGCCAGGTCGACGACATCATGCTCGACGTGCGTTCCGGCCGCGTCGCGTATGCGGTCGTTTCGTCACGCGGCCGGCCGGGAATCGGCGACAAGCTGCTCGCGGTGCCGTGGAACGTACTCGTGCTCGACGTCGAACGCCAATGCTTCGTGCTGCCCGTGGCCACCGAACGGGTGCGCGAAGCCCCCGGCTTCGACAGGAATCGCTGGCCGGCAATGGCCGATCCGGACTGGGCCGAGGCGCTGCACGCGTACTACGGCAGTTCGCCGTACTGGCTCATCGAGGAAGGCGAAACGGCGCTCGACTCGCCGCCGTACGAGGCGTCGCCGGAAGGCCCGGAGGGCGGCAAGCGGTAACGCGATCGTCGGTCACGCCGGTCAGTGCGCGGCCGTCACCGTCCGCTCGAGTTGCCGGGCGGCTGCCAGATGCGCGTTGAGCATCGGCAGCGTGTTGACCGCGAACGCGCGAAGCTGCGGATCGCGGCCGTTCCGTGCCTCTGCTTCGTAGAGCCGGATCGCCGCTTCATGCGCGCGCGGGCCCGCCAGCGCGACATAGGCCGTGTCGAACGCGCGCCCCTCCCTGGTTCTCAATGCCGTGACGGCCGGATCGACGAGCATCCGCGACTGCACCGGCAGGCCCTTGGCCGCCCCGAGTTGCTGCAATTCGCCGGCGATCCGTCGGTGATCGTCGACCATCCGGCGCGCGAACGCCTTCACGTCCGGGTTCGACGAGCGGTCGAGCGCGAACTGGCTGGCCTGCCGCTCCACCTTGCCGATCATGCCGGCCTTGTCGACGAACTCGGCATCGATACCGGTCGGCCGCTGCGTCATGCCGGCCTCGTCGGCCGTCGTGCCGGGGCGGATCACACCCGGCCCGACCTGCGCCGACGAAGCGGGCGACGCCTGGGCCGGCGGAAACGCGGCGGCCAGCAGGCCGACGGTCGCGGCCAGCACGGTCGCCGCCGGCCGGCGGGTTCGGTTCGCTTTCATTCCGACCTCCGTGTGTCGCGACGGCACGCGCCGGTCGCGCGGGCTCCCGTCACGCCGGGCGCCGGGACGACGTGAAGAAATCGGTCCACGCGCCGTGCCGCCACGCCCCCTCGGTTCGCTCCACCGACAGCGCGCCGGCGGCGAGCATCGTCCGCTCGGCGAACACCCTCGTGCGTCGCGTCACATGCGCGGCGAGCACGACACCGTTCTCGCACTGCTGCAGCGCGCCGCGGCCCTCCGGCGCATCGCCGCGCATCTTGCCGAGCGCGCCGCACAACGCGCCGACGTAACCACCGACCAGCGGCACACCGACCCATGCATGCGGCGAATGGAATCCGCCCACGTGGAGCAGCGCGGCTCCGGCCAGCCCGGCAATCGCCCCGATCGCCACACCCGCCAGCGCGCCCTTCCCGCCCGGCCGCGCGGCGGAATCCGCATACGCGTCGCCGCCGAGCCAGAACAGCGCGTGCTGCCCGGGCGGATTGAGAAAGAAGACTTTCACGTCGTCCCGATGCACGAGGTGGCCGCGCAGTTGCTTCGCGCAGTGTTGCGCCTGCTCGAGCGTCGAAAAACGGCCGGCAATGATGGTGTCCATGTCGATCCCTCCTGCCCGGCAAAGTACCGGACCGGGCCGCGCGCACGCGGCGCGCGACCGGATCGGGGCTTTGCCGGTGCCTCACGTTGCTTCCGGCGGACCTGCCGCCTGTCGAGCACGTCGCTCACGCCGTCGACGTCGTGCGCTGCCGTTCGTCGGGTACGCTGCCCGTCGGTTCGGCCGCGCGATGGCGAACCTGCACGTCGATATCGCCCGATGCCCCGGCTACCCGCCGCTACCGGTCATGCGGGTTCCGATCGTGCCCGGCATCCGGCGCGACATCGGCGATCACGCTCGCCAGCGTCGGCATGTCCACCGGCTTGCACAGATACGCGTCGAAGCCGGCGGCCATCACGCGGTGCCGGTCGGCGTTGCCGGCGTGCGCCGTGACCGCGACGACGGGCAGATGTCCGCTGCCGCCCGGCAAATGACGAATGCGGTCGAGCAGCCAGAAACCGTCGCCGTCGGCCATCGCGAGATCCGACAGCACGACGTTCGGCGCATCCTGTTCCACCACTTCGAGTGCGTCGTGCCCCGATTGCGCGGTCGACACCTGCGCGCCCATCGTTTCGAGTGCCGCGGCGAGGCTCGCGCGCGAGGTCGCGTCGTCGTCGACGACGAGCACGCGCCGGCCGTCGAGCGCCACCGTATCCGGCGTGCCCGCCGCGTGCAGCAGGTCCTCGGCAGGATCGTCGACATCCCACCGGGTCGGCAGCGTGACCGTGACGGTCGTCCCGCGCCCGGTGCCCGCGCTCGTCGCGACGACCTCGCCGCCGTGCAGTTGCGCGATGTTGCGCACGATCGACAGGCCGAGCCCGAGGCCTCGCCTCGGCGATGCGAACGCGCGTTCGGGCCGGCTGAATGTCTCGAACAGGTGCGGCAGGTATTCCGGCGCAATACCCTGCCCCGTGTCGGCGACCGACAGCCGCACACGCTCGCCCGCCCGGGTCAGCGACACGACGACGCGGCCGCCGGACGGCGTGAACTTGATCGCGTTCGACAGCAGGTTCGACAGGATCTGACGCACGCGCTCGCGATCCGCCGGAATCACGCAGGTCGCCATTTCGTATTTCGTCGAGAGGTCGAGCCCGTTCGCCTGCGCCGTCGCGTCGAGTTCCCGCATGGCATCGCGCACGATCCGCACGAGATCGACCGGCACGCGCTCGAGGCGCAATCGGCCCGTTGCGAGCGACGACGCGTCGAGCAGGTCGGCCACCATGTGCGACAGCGACCGCGCGCTGCGGTCGATCGCGTCGACCGCCTGTTGCGCGAGCCCGTCGCCGTCGACGTTGCGCAGTACCTCGACCCAGCCGTAGATCACGTTCAGCGGCGTGCGCAGTTCGTGCGACACCGTGGCCAGCAGTTCGTCCTTCAGCCGGTTCGACGCGTCCGCCTGTGCGCGTGCGTCGCGCGCGCCGCGCAGCGAGCGCATGTTGCGCCGTTCGCCGCGGCGCCGTTCGTGCGCGTCGCGCAGCGTCATCGACAGCCCCGTGCAGTCGCCCCGCGCATCGACGATCGGCGACGCGGCGAAAGTCGCACGAAAGCGGCCGCCGTCGCGTCGCACGCAGAGCACGTCGAACGGACCGACCGGCGCACGTAGCGTCGCGAACGACCCGGACAACGGATGCCGCCGCAACCAGCGCGGCGCGATCAGCTCGGCGACGTCGAGCCCGGCGGCCTGCGCCGCATCGATGCCGAAGATCCGTCGCGCGGCCGGGTTCCAGCTCGTGATCCGGTGTGCGGTATCGACGCCGACGATCGCGTCGGGCGACGCATCGACCACCCGACGCAGCAGGCCGTCGTCGGGTACGGGCACGCGCGCGGCCGGCGAAGGCTCGCCATGCGGCTCGCGGGCACCGGCGTCGCCATCGTCATGGAATTCGCGGAGACGATCGCTCGCGAGCAGCGGCTTCACGGCCATCACGAGCACACACTCGACGAAGCTGATCGCGACGAACGCGCCGGCCTGCTCGAGCAGCGTGGCGAGCGGCGCATTGCGCCACCAGAGCGCGCAGATCACGGCCACACTCGCGGCGGCCGCGACCAGGCCGCCGCCGAACGACGCCAGCCATGCGACGGCCGCAACGCCTGCATAGAAAGGCAGCGGCGCAAATGGCGCGTGCCCGCCGACGACGCGAACCGTCCACGCCTGCAGCGCGGACGCCAGCCCGACGGCCAGCACGACCCATGCACCCTGCCGTAACAGCTCACGGGTCAGGGTCCTCATTGCATCCTTGCCTCGCGCCGGCTCCCGTCGCACGGCGTCATGCCGCTTGTCGACCAGCCTGCCGTCGAGCGTGCCGGGCGAGCCTGATGGCACCCGCAAGCGACATGCCCGCTGCGTGCTTCAGGCGGCCGGCCGGCGCCAGCCTGCCGGGCTGCTCCGAAGGCCGCGGCCGGTCGGGCGCCGGCCGATATCGGGGTACGCATCGACGCAAGGCGTCGCGACCGTCTTTTTCATCGGCGCGCTGTAAAAAAGCACCGATGTGCGCCTGAACCTCGGAAGTGCCGCGATTCGTGCCATGAATCGATGGCCTGTTTCTTCCGCCCCCGCCACACACATTGGAAATTTCTATTCCGCGGCACCTTCGTGGTCGTTTCGCTGTCGATGATAAATATTGCAATCAACGGAACGGGTGATGCCGATTTTCAAAACGACCCGCTAATGCCGATGGGAGATACCGCAAACCGTTCGAAGCAGCGTGCAGACGGCCGCCGTTTGTCGGGCCGCTCGTCCGCGATGCGCACGCTGCTCGGCCGCATCGAAAAAATTGCGCCGACCCGCGCCAGCGTGATGATTGCCGGCGAAAGCGGGGTCGGCAAGGATATCGTCGCGCGCCGGCTGCACGATCTCAGTGCCCGGCGGGACGGCCCGTTCGTGCCCGTGAACTGCGGCGCGATTCCGCCCGATATCGCGGAATCGCAATTGTTCGGGCACGAGAAGGGCAGCTTTACCGGCGCGATCGCGCAGCGGGAAGGTTTCTTCGAAGCCGCGCGCGGCGGCACGCTGCTGCTCGACGAGATCGCGGAAATGCCCGCGTCGCTGCAGGTGAAGCTGCTGCGGGCGCTCGAATCGAATGCGATCGTCCGGGTGGGCGGCACCGAGCCGATTCCGCTCGACGTGCGCATCGTGTCGGCCACGCGCCACAACCCGGCCGAAGCCGTGCGCGACGGCCGGTTGCGCGAGGACCTGTTCTATCGCCTCGCCGCGTTCGCGCTGTACGTGCCGCCGCTGCGCCAGCGCGACAGCGACATCGAGATGATCGCGCTGGAGTTCGTCGACGCGCTCAACGCGCGGCACCGCGCGCACAAGCGGCTGACCGACGCGGCGATCGCGGCACTGCGCGCGTATTCGTGGCCCGGCAACGTCCGCGAGCTGCACAACACGATCGAGCGCGCGTACATCCTGTCGGACGAAGGCATCGACGTCACGCTGCCGAAGCCCGCGGTGCCGCCCGAGCGTCTGTCGGAGGACACGATGGCGCTGCCGCTCGGCGCGACGTTGCACCATGCGCAGCAGCGCTTCATCGCGGCGACGCTGCGCCACTTCGACGGCAACAAGCCGCGCGCCGCTAAAGCGCTCGGCATCAGCCTGAAAACGCTCTACAACCGGCTCGCGCTGATGCGCGACAACGGCCGCTCCTGAGCGGCGCGGCCGTGTCGCCCGCGCACCGCATGCCGCGGTTGCGCGGTGCGCAACATGAGTTACGCGACCTTGAACCGCCCGACCGTGGTCGCGAGCGCGTTCGCCTGCGACTGCAGTGCGGTCGCGGCGGCGGTCGACTGTTCGACGAGCGCCGCGTTCTGCTGCACCATTTCGTCGAGCTGCGTCACGGCGCGATTCACTTCCTGGATGCCGCGCGTCTGCTCGTTCGCCGCGTGCGTGATCTCGGAGATGATCGTCGTCACGTTCGACACGTTGGAGACGATCTCGCGCATCGTATCGCCGGCCTGACGCACCTGCCCGGACCCGGCCGACACGCTCGCGACCGTCGATTCGACCAGTACCTTCACTTCGCGCGCGGCCTGCGCGCTGCGCTGCGCGAGGCTGCGCACTTCCTGGGCGACCACCGCGAAGCCGCGGCCCTGCTCGCCCGCGCGCGCCGCTTCGACGGCCGCGTTCAGCGCGAGGATGTTGGTCTGGAACGCGATCCCGTCGATCACGCCGATGATGTCGCCGATCCGGCCCGACGCTTCCTCGATCTTCTCCATCGTCGCGACGACGTCCGACACGACCACACCGCCGTGCGACGCGATCCGCGACGCGGCTGCCGCGCGTTCGTCGGCCTGGCCGGCCGCCGCCGCCGACTGGCCGACGGTCGCGGTGATCTCTTCCATCGATGCGGCCGTTTCCTCGAGGCTCGCCGCCGCCGATTCCGTGCGCGACGACAGGTCCTGGTTGCCCGCCGCGATCTCGTTCGCGGCCGTGCGCACCGATTCGCTCGCATCGCGGATCTCGCGCATCACGTCGTTCAGCTTGTCGACGAAGCTGTTGAACGAGCGTGCGATGTCGGCCACTTCGTCACGGCCGTCGGCCGGCAGGCGCTGCGTCAGGTCGCCGGCACCCGAGCCGATCGCGGCCATGGCCTGGCGCACTTGCGACAGGCGGCGGAACGCGGTCGCGGTGATCGCGCCGATGATCAGCGACGCGACGCCGACGATCACGAGCAGCGTGATCAGCGAAGCGGTCAGCAGCGAGCGCATCCCGGCCGTCGCCTCGTACTTGTCGAGCAGCACCAGCGCGTACCAGTCGGTGCCCGGCACGGGGCGCGCGCGCACCAGCTTCGCGTCGCCGCCGACGCTCACCTCGACCGGCGCGGTCGCGGCCGCGATCGTCGCGCCGTTCGTCGCGCCGAGTTCGGGCGACACGTCGGCGACCGGCTTCAGCGTGAGCTTCGGGTCCGGGTGCGCGACCACATGGCCGCTGCTGTCGATCAACATCCCGAAGCTCGCGGGCGTCGGGTGGATCGACTTCACGTTCGCGATCACGGTGTCCATCGCGACGTCGGCGGCGACGACGCCCTTCAGCGTACCGTCACGCAGGATCGGCACCGCGAACGTGACGACGAGGTTGCCCGTGCCGGCATCGACGTAAGGCGGCGTGACGACCGGCTTGCCGGCCTGCGCGGCCTGCTTGTACCACGGGCGGCCGGTCGGATCGTAGTCGGGCGGGATGCCGGTCGGGTCGGAGAAGTGGAACGCCTTGTCTGCGTAGCCCGCGTAGACGTTCGTGAAGCCGCCGGCCGTGGCCATCTGCTTGAACACCGGCAGCGGATCGGGCGTCAGCGCGGCATCCTGCAGCGACGCGATCATCCGGCTCCGGGTGGCGACCCAGTCGGCGATCCCGACCACGTGTCCGCTCGCGACGGAGGTCAGGTTGCGGTCGATCGCGTCGTCGTTGTACGAGCGCGCGATGAAGTAGTTGATGAGCGTGGTGGCGACGAGCGCGAATACGACGATGGCGACGCACGCGGCGAGAATGCGGGCGCGGATGGAGGAGAACATGGCAACGACTCGGTAAGGGAGCGCGAACGCCCGGTGGACGAATTCACCGGGTAAACGGCAATCGCGCCGCTTACTTGAGGCCACTGTGACAATTCAGTGAAACGTCTGACAAAACGCAATGCCGATCGTCAGCGGATCGTCGGCGAATCGTCAGAATCACCGGGCCGCCCTGCGACGCGCGCGCACGCCGCCGGGACGCGACGACGGTACCTGCGCGCTTGGGCAGGATGAGTCGAAAAGGAGGTCGAGACAGGCCGGTTCTCGGTCGACGGGGGCATGCGTGTCGATTGGAACCCGACCGCAGCGCGGCGACGGATCGCGCCGCGCCCGCGTCATCAGTTGCGGCGCGCGCCCGTCACAGGCGATGGCCCGGACGCGGATCGGCTTCCGCGGGCGACCCCTCGGCCCGCGTGTCGTTGTCGAGCTCGTCCTGCCGGCGCATCCGTTCGCGCAGGTGCCGGATCGCGAACACGTGGATGTAATCGTGCACCCGCGCGTCGGACGACAATACGCGTACTTCGTCGTCGAGCATCGCACGCAACTGATCCGCACCGATCGCGCGCTGCCTGGCGGCTTCCTTGAGTGAATCGAGCAAACTGTCCTTGGACATCGACAGACTCCTGACGGTCGAGGAACGAAAAGAAGAAGGTACTGGAAGCTTAAAGACTGAACGGCCGCGCGGCGTGCGATGCGCCGGCGCGTGTTTGCGCGCGATCAACGGCACGTTGCGTGCCGCCGTGCCGATCCGTCCCCGAACCGGCCGCGCAAGATTCGCGGCGCAAACGGCCCGCGAACGAGACTGGAAACCTGCCACGCCACCCCGGGGCGCGGCACCGGCTGGCGGGCGAACGATGGGACGCTGCTCGACGCCGATGCACTCGCGAACTTAGACCGGCCGAAATCATGCATCAAGCGCGCTCCGCCACGCGCCGGCCATTCGTCGGAACGAACGGGCCGGATCGTCGCCCGGACGGCCGATCGGGCGCCCCTGCGTGTCAGCGGATTCCGATACGCACCGCGCAATCCCTGACAGCGAGTTCAGCGCACGCTGCTTGGCAGGGTACCGGCGCCCCACGATACTGGTGACATGGACGAAACGTTCATACAGGTCATCGCTCAGCCGGCCGTCGAGCCGGCATGCGGGGCCTGGCGCAGGAGACCAACCATGGCACATCGCAACTTACCGGGCCGGGACGGCCAACGGCGCGCGTCGGGCAACGCACGCGCCCTGCCCGCCCAGGCCGTGCCGGCCGGCAACCGTCCGTCGGACGATATCGACACCTTGCTTGCACTTGCTCGCGAAGCCGGGTTGCTCGTCACGCTCGACGGGCAGATCGGCCGCGAGAAGTACCAGAGCGTCGCGGGCTCGGTTCTCGCGCTGCAACGGTTCGCCGCGGCACTGTGCGCACGGGCCGCACCCGACGCGCCGGCCGCGGTCGAGGCACGCCGCAAGGCGCGCCCCGGCTGGCCGCATGCAAACCGCCTGCGCAACCGTACATGCGGCCTATGCGCGCCGCTGCACGTCGCGCGCCAGCGCCCGCGGGTACGCCGCGGCGCAGGCCGGCGACACGACTTGCGGTCGATGCTTCGCACCGGCTGAGCGGGCAAGCGGCCGGCACGGCACGGGGCCGTGCAATGGCTGCTCAGCGCGCAACGTCGGCAGCGCCTGCCGCACGCCGTGCCTGTAGGACGACGGCGCGGCAACGGTGAGCCTGCCGCGACCTTCACCGCTTCGCATCGGCGCAACCGCGCGCCATCACGCATCACCACGCGCCGTTCCACGCGGTCGCAATGACAACGATTTTCCTGCGGGGAATGCACTTCAGACGGGGCCAACGACAACACCCATGCGGAAAGCGGACGGGGTGACTTGCACCCCGCCCGTCCTCCAAGGCAGCCGACGGCTGCCTACCCTCGTGCCAGAGAGTTCTCGGCCGGATGACGCGCCGTGCATCGCACGTCGCGGCTCCGGAAAATGATGTGATGCCGGTGAATGCACCGTCGATCACGGCCTTCGACGCTCGCGCGGCTGCGCGGTGCATGCACGACAGACCGGCCGCGCGGCCGGTTGTTCCGTCAATGTCTCACGCGATACTTGCGCCATTTCTGATGCAGATCAAACCAGGCCGGTTTCGATCTCGACACCGCGCGATTTACTCGGTACCGCGCACGAGCAGCACGGGCACCTGGGCGAGATGCGCCACGCGACGCGCGACGCTGCCGATCAGCCAGGCGGCGATGCCGCGCCGGCCGTGCGTGCCGACCACCAGCAGTTCGGCACGCCAGTGCACGGCGTCGCGCATCAGTGCATGGGCGACGTCGTCGCTGGTCGGGCGGGTTTCGACGATACCGCGCTTGGTCGGGTTCCCGGTCGCATGGAACAGCGGGCCGATCTTCGCGAGTGCATCCTCGCCCTCCGCGCGATAGGCATCCTCGAGCGCGCGCACCGGCACGATATCCGTCAGACGAACCGCGCGATCGATCACGTATGCCGCGTACAGCAACGTTGTCGGCGTCGCGAAGCCGAGCCCGACGCGCACCGCGTGCAGCGACGGCTCGCTGCCGTCGACCGCGAACATCAGCCGCTGCAGGCCGCCATTCGACGGCAGCGCATAGGCGGCCGGCACGATCAGCAGCGCGCAGCGCGCGCGTGTCGTCAGCGTGTCCGACATCGCGCCTTCGACGAGCCGCAGCAGCCCGTGATGCGGATTCGCGCCGACTATCAGCACGTCCGCACGCCATTCCGACGTATCGTTCACCAGTGCATCGGCCACCGAGCCGCCCGTCACCGACGTATCGACGATGGCCTGCTCGACCTCGATCCCGCTATCGGCGAACAGCGCGGCGATCCGCTCGTTGGTGGCTTGCGCTTCGCGCATCATGTCCTCGCGCGCGGACGTCAGCAGCGCGTCGATGCGCGGGATATCGGGCAATACGAGACGGGGGTTGTCGATTGCGCAGACGATGCGCAATCGCATGCCGGGACGCAGCAGCGTGCGTGCGTAGCGTGCGGCGGACAGCGATTCGGGCGTCGGATCGACGGCCAGCGCGATCCGCGCAAGCGTCGGGATAGGCTGGGCAGGCTGCATGACGAAGGCCTCCGTGCGTGCGCGTCGTCGCGGAACGACGACGGGAGCTTCGCGCGGAAGCGGCGCGCGGCGGCCGGACGGCCGCCGCGGTCGCGGGGATCGGCGGGGTGTTACGCGAAGCGCGGACAATCGATGCGTTCAGCATAGGACGTCCGGCCCGCGCGTGCATGATCGCGATCAAGGGTCGCGCGGGCCCCTGCCCGCGCCGCTTACGACTTCGTCGGCACCGATGCCGCCGGGCGGTTCGCGTAGAACAGCGCATACGCGATGCCGAGCAGCACGATCCAGACCGGCCCGATCACGAGCGCGACGCGCGTGTCGGGCGTGAACGCCATCAGCACGACGACCAGCACGAGAAAACCGAGGGCGACGAACGAACCGAGCGGATAGAACGGCACGCGGATCGGCAGGCGCGCGATCTTGTCGGCCGACAGCGTGCGGCGAAAGCGCATCTGCGCGATCAGGATCACGCACCACGTCCAGATCGCGCCGAACGTCGACACCGACGTGAGCCACGTGAACACGTGCTGCGGCGCGAGATAGTTGAGCAGCACGCCGATCAGCAGCAGCGCGACCGAGACGATCACGCCGTACACCGGCACGCCGTTGCGGTTGACCTTGCCGAGCTTGCTCGGCGCCTGGCCCTGCTGCGCGAGGTTGTAGAGCATCCGCGCGGTGCTGAACAGGCCGCTGTTGCACGACGACAGCGCCGCGGTCAGCACGACGAAGTTGATGATGCCCGCGGCAGCCGGGATGCCGAGCCGCGAGAACGTCATCACGAACGGGCTGCCCTGCGTGCCGATCTGATCCCACGGATAGAGCGACATGATCACGAACAGCGCGCCGATGTAGAAAATCAGCACGCGCCAGAACACCGAATTCACGGCCTTCGTCAGCGACTTCTCCGGGTTGCGCGCCTCGCCTGCCGTGAGACCGAGCATCTCGACGCCGAGATACGCGAACATCACGATCGGCAGCGCGGCGATCACGCCGTTGATGCCGTTCGGCATGAAACCGCCGCGCGCCCACAGGTTCGACAGGCCGATCGCGACACCGCCGTTGCCGATGCCGAACGCGATCATCAACCCGCCGCCGATGATCATCAGCACGATCGTGACGATCTTGATCAGCGCGAACCAGAACTCGAATTCACCGTACAGCTTGACCGCGATGAAGTTCACCGAGCCCATCGCCATCAGCGCCGCGAGCGCCCAGATCCAGTTCGGCACGGAGGGGAACCACATGTGCATGTAGACGCCGACCGCGGTGATTTCCGCCATGCAGGTGACGATCCACACGAACCAGTAGGTCCAGCCGGTCAGGTAGCCGGCCAGCGGCCCGAGGTAGTCGCGCGCATAGCGGCTGAATGCGCCGGCGACGGGATTGGCGATCGCCATCTCGCCGAGTGCGCGCATGATCAGGAAAATCGCGATGCCGCCCAGCAGGTAGGTCAGCAGGATGGCCGGACCGGCGACGCGGATCGCGCTGGCCGAGCCGAGGAACAGGCCGACGCCGATCGTCGCGCCGAGCGCCATCAGGTTGATGTGCCGCTCTTCCAGCCCGCGGTGCAACTGGTCTTCTGGTTGTTTCAAGTCCGTCTCCTGGCAGCCGTGAACGGGCCGCCGTCATTGTCAATGTCAATGCGCGACCGTTCATGCCGAACCCGGCATGCCGAAAACGAAATAATCTCCGCCGTCATTTTCCGAATAAGAAATGACACGAATACTGCGTCAATCCGATGGGAATTGCCGCGAATTATCCGCATTTTCCGGAACAATCCGGAAAACGGATCGGGCCTTTCACGGAATACGCCCGTGCGGCCCGTGTGACGCAGCTGAGCGCGTAACGGACGGCACCGGGATCAATCGCTTTCGGCGCGAACGAACACGCGTCGAATGTGCGCGATCATGCGCACGCAATATGCAGGCGGGATTATATGGAGGATCAGCGTTTTCGCGCCAGCCGATTTTCGTGGAAATCGTAGCGGGCTCCGACTCGCGTGATCGCGACGGCTCATGTCCGTCTGGATCAGTTCGTGGCAAACGCAGGCTCTTAAGGAACCGTTGCGGACTTCACTCATATGACGTTGCCAGACCACCGCACACCGCATCCTTCTGCAGGAGATACTGATCTAGTCCGGGAAAACCAATCCGCTGCCGAACGGAGAATCCGTGTCGTAAATAGAGCGGAAGATTTCGTACCTCGCCAGTCTCAAGGAATACATTCTTGTCTGGCTCGATATCGTGGAGATATGCCAGCGTAGCCCGTAGGAGCGATGCGCCAATTCCGTGACCCTGCATCAACGGAGAAACGCCGATGAATTCAATCCGACTGCAGTCGTGACACGTGAGTTTTGACTCTACGACCCTCCGGAGCAAGTCAATTCTGTGCAAAGATCGCTTGCCACAACCAGATGCGATCTGATGCCCTAGTTCTGCAAGACTGGATGTATTTTCCGTAGTTGAACCCGGCGTAAAATAGCTGACGGCTACCAGTGCATCCCGCACCCATACACCGAGAATAGGAAGGGAAGCGTCGTGATGATATTGCAGGTAGCTTCTGAGGTAATTCGCCCGGCGGGCATCAAATCCCGGGGTTTGAGCAGACAGGCACCATGCAAGCGTTGGATCACGCAAGAACGCTGCGTCAATCAACTCGATTGATGACTCAAGAAACTGACGGGATAGCGGCACTATTTTCGATTCGGTGCGATACATGATCCAGTCGGCGAACGTTTCTTGCATCGGGAATACGACGACACGTGAGTTGACGTTAGCACGGAATTGAACGTCACAACATCGACCGTCAACTGCGTCCGATGTACCTCACACGTCCACCGACATGACGTGCTGCGACGGGATGAGTAACGGCGGCGCCGGACACTTGCAAACGCACAGATCATCACTCAGCGCTACGCGGCGACCATCTGGCCCGGTCATCGGAACTCGCGGGCCGATGCATTTGATCTTGCCGATCGTCTTGCATGCCGGGCAGAACACATCGTCATCCTCATGCGCGATGTGCCTGCCGTCGAGCGCGAACGGCGTAGCCTTGGCTTGGACCGTCCCGGCCACGGTAGTGTGATCGCCGTCGAAAATCATGTATCTCGTCATGATCGTTAGCCGTG
Source organism: Burkholderia cepacia ATCC 25416 (assembly GCF_001411495.1). Classification (NCBI taxonomy): domain Bacteria; kingdom Pseudomonadati; phylum Pseudomonadota; class Betaproteobacteria; order Burkholderiales; family Burkholderiaceae; genus Burkholderia; species Burkholderia cepacia. The sequence goes on from NZ_CP012982.1 coordinate 3,301,636, forward strand.
TTGTATTTCTCGTCAGGTGTCGTACCCAACTGGCTCTGTTCAAGGACAGGCGGAGCTCATGCCTCTCTCGAACTGGCACTGACTTCCTGCTTACCGCGAGGACGGGCCAATAACCAACCTCCAGACCGAAACTCTACTCACGTCAATACCTCTTCAAAGCCTCTTCGAGTCCTTGACGGTATTTCGCAGGCGCTCCATCATTACCGGTCAATAGCTCTTCAAGTATCACGCGTGCGTCAATTGTCTCAGCATTTACGTGCCCTTCCACCAACCGATCAAACTTCCCATGAGCAGTAAATTTCCGAAAATAGCTAGATTTAATCCCGAAAGCAAAATCTGCAAGGAGCATCGGAATCCCCCAGGCTAACGTCAGCAAAGACGTTTGAGGTGTAATCGCATGCTTGAAAATGTTCCCCCGGTCAACACACGAGTCTAGGTTTCCAAGCGCCTCGATGAGCCAGTGTCGCTGCGGCCTTACACTCGCAACCATAATGCGATCAACTATAAAATCTTGAAATCGCAAGTCTTTTTTTATTATTTCAGGGCAAATTTTCTCACTTGCCCGATGAATTGCTCGAACGCTGGACAAGTTCTGTCCCGCAGCCTCGATAAAGCCATTGTCCTGAAGCGCGACACACACTGTACTCAAGACAAACGAATCGCAAACACCTGAAATATTTTTCCTGACGATCGCTTCAATTTCACCAGTCATTCTTCCCCCAACGTCGAATACGCAACGCTACCCGTTCTGTTTCTCACTTGGCGACCAGTGCCAGTTTGTCCTACCCCAAGAACTGCCTTCGATCACCGGCATGGTTTCGCCCGCTTCGAAATAGCGACGGCTTCCGGCCTTAGCTGGTGTATGCCACCACCCCGCTTCCGGGCATGCACTGCCGCCCCGCACACTTTGGCGGGCCGGTTCGCGATTCACGGGCGGCGGAACGATAGTCGGCGGCTCAGGGATCGGCGGCGCATCGGGCAAATCGAAGCGTGCTACCCACTTGCGCGCGTTCTTCACATCCGCGCTCGGAAGGTCGGGAATGTAGGTATGCAGTGCGTCGGGTTTCGGATCGCGCAGGATGCGCAGGACACTGTTCACGAACACGTACGGCTCGGGCAAACCCTCTTCAGGAGCACCAAGGCGCGGGAAGCCGCCCGCACGGATCATCAAGCATGCATTGGCGCGCTCGATGTGAATATCGGGGCGATCCAGTTTTTCTCGAATCACCGCTTCGCCGCCCAAGCGCTCGATGAACAATTCGCCCAGGATCGTGTACCAACTCACTCCTTTGATGAAACCCCATCGAGCAACCTTAGCGCCAGGACGCAGGTAATCATACTGAGCCGTCATTTCTTCGAGAGAATCGCCCTCATACGAGTTTGCCTCGTAATCTGATTTCTGCAGGTGAGCAGTGCTATCAATATCCAATCCACTGAAACGTTCCGCAAGCGCCCATTCCTGCGGCATGTACCGATTATAATTAAATGCAAGTATCGGCGCTAATCCACCGTAACCAGCACGCACAACGAGTTTTCCGCAGATATATCTCAAAAAATCCTCGTACTGCGCAATTCCTTCACTGGTCGCCATCAAGTTCATTGGCACATTGAACTTCAGATACGACAATCCAGATTCCCTCCCTTTCGCCACGCGCAGCAACCCGTTGGGATGAACATAGTCCTGTGCCAGTGCCGACCCCGTGAGCGTCTTGATGCTATATTCAGCCGCAGTGTCTTGATCCGTCGCACTAGACAAAACAACACTCACTTTCAAATGCGGCGGCGAATCGATGATCGCACGGCGAATTTTTTCGATACCCTTGTCGTTCCGCTTCGTAAACTTACCGAGGTCAGTGTCCTTGCCTCCCTTCAGATGCTCACCGAACATTTCGGCGAAGCGGTCGAAGCAGTCGAGGATCGCCTGTCGCACCTCAGGCTGCGAACCACGCTCGAAGAACACCGTACCGATGACACCCGGCAACACACCCATCGAGTTGTCGGCAAGGCGCACGCTCAAATCTTCTTGATAGCGGGAAAGCGCCTGCAACGGCGTCAAGACAGGTTTCGGATCACTCAAAGTCATAATCGGGTCGTCTATTGATCAGTCGGGCATAAATTCAGTCAGTTCGCAGCCAGCGCTGCTACTGCACTCCCACCGCCAAGCACTACGCCAAGCGCCGCAGCCAGGCCCGCGGCAGCTTCCGCGCCAGCCGCGATAATCGCACACAGAGCAGCAAATATCGCAATCAACTCAGGCAACAACAGGATCACGATCGCAACGCCGACCACAATGGCTACCGCTATCGCGGCCCCCTTCAGCATCGTCACGCCGACCTGCGCCCAATCGATATGCGTGAGCACATCCCACGTCATATCGGTCATTTGCACAATTGCCTCCCATCCGGCCTTGAGTTGCGCAGCCGTGTAGCGGAATATTTCGTGCCCTTTCTCGTCAACCCATACCCAAGCGCTATGTGCCTTGTCAGCGACCCACTGACCCGCCGTAAACATCCACGCCGCATGCTGATGCAGGAACGCACTGGTTTCAGCAGACACGTATGAATATCCACGATGAACAGCATCCCAGACAGGGGCGACCGCATGTTCGACCTCTTCGCCGAACTCGTGCGCCTTTTGCCACCAGTCCTCATACCAGACATGGTGCGGGACAGCGGGAACACTGCGGATGGGTACAGTCTGCCGCTCCTTCTCATCGTTGGTCTTCGGTGCGGGAACGGGCGCGGGCTTGGGGATCTTTTGTAGTTCACCGTTGCAATCGGTCACGTCGATCACGGTCATGCGATTCTTGTAGTCACCAGCGATCAGCTTATAGGCTTCTTGCTGAGCCTCACCCAAAGAGTCCCCCGGAAACTTTACTTCGACAAGCCGCAACAAATTCGGAACATGGCGGCCGCCCTCGCGATCAATCGTCCCACGCCCCGGCCAAAGAATCGCTTCCTTATCAACAATGATTACATCAGGACGTCGTAGCAGGCCGACAGTTGCCCCCGGTGGAAATGGATTCAAACTGCGGCGACGTTCCGCCCCGTAGGGGTTCTCGTTACTTAGGAACGGAATAGGAATACCACCGATCATTGCATCTGCCGGTGTCATATCGAAGCTGACTTCGGCCTTGTACTTAAATATCCACTTCCACTTGAACTCTTCCTCGATGATCATCGGCACACTCATCGCGGACTGCATGAGCAACCGGTGAACGATCGATCCATCGCGCAACTTGACGGGAACGTATTCCGCCGTTTTCAGTGCTTTCTCGACCTTTTCCTGCAAATATCCCTTGGTTCCCGGCGGCAAATATGCGTACTCAGGTACGCGCTCTTTGATCGTCTCGCACGCGCCTGCCGGTTGAAGTGATCCGCCCATTTTGTTCTCCAAGTATCGTCGGCACTCACGTGCGCTCGTCAGGGTCAACCTTCAGGTAATCGGCCCAAATATCAGGCTCTCCACCACCTGCATACTTCCACGGCTCGACATCCTGCTTTTCTTGCTCGAACGCCTTGAGGCTCACACTCTGTGCACTCGGCGTAAAAACCGGCACTGTCTCGCCTAGATCGTTCGTATGGCCGAGCACGGTTCGTCCCGATGGCAGTTTCATTTCGTAGGCGTGTCGAATCATCGGCGTGCCGTCGTTCTCGCTTTTGAGGACGTATTGCGCCTGATACGACGGTTTGAACTGCGGCATCGCGTATGACTGGCTGGCCGGCCCCGCGAAGCTGAATGACGCGCCCTTGAAGTCAACATTGCCCGGTGCGTGTATCGAGACGTTGCCGCCTTTGATGCGGATCGTCGCACCGCCGCAGTACAGGACTAGCTCCTGATCGGCTGCGATTTCCATCCGGCCGGCCACCGACAACAGTTTCACAAGCTGCTGCGCGATCATTTCAAGATCGCCGTCCTGCGCCTGTATTTCGACCTTGCCCTTGCCAGCTACGGCTTTGATGCCTTGATTACGCGCAAACAGGCTCAGGTGATCAATCGCGGCCGCGTGCATCGATCCGCCCGCCGCGAAATATGAATCCTGGCCGCTGATCCAGTTCGCCTGTTGGTCGGCGCTCGCGTGAAGCGACTGATGCGTAGACAGACCGATACCGGCCGGACTGCCGAGCAGCAACAGCGGTGCAGCGAACGCGTTGGCGTTACCTGTGCCACCGCCCGCTGTACGTCCGCCAGTTGCTTCGCCGGATGCCGACTGCTTCGTTGCGTCGGTGAACGTCGTCAGCGCATCGACACCGAGTTTCAGGCTCTCGGCCTGATGCTGTTCACTTGCGTCCGAAATACTGCCGAGCAGGTCTTTTGAGCGTGTAAGCTGTTCACGCGCTTCGTCAACATCGAGTTGATCACTGTCACGCGACACGGGATGGGCGCTGATCGACACGCCCCGGCTGCCGCGCACAGATGCGTAATGGTCGGCGTGCAACAGCAATCCCGAACCGAGATATCGCCCGCGCGTGTTTCCGCTCTGCTGAATCAAATATCCCTGCGCGATCGATGCGTAGCTGCTGCCCGTGTAACTAACGAGCCGCGTACCGCCTTGGTTCGTGGCGTCGTCGTGGACGAACGCGTTAAACGCGCCCGTGCCACCGAACCCTTGCGACTGAAATCCCGACAGCAGCACATTCGAATGCCACGGAGAAGGTGTCGCGCCGCCGTTGACGCGCCCCAAAATGAACGGTTTGTCGCAATCGTTTGCCCAATAGGCGACCAAAACCCATTCACCGGCCCGTGGCACGTGCACCGAGCCGTAGCCGTTGCCCGTATCGGTCTGCATGGTCGATAGTAGCGGCGACGATGCGAACGTGCCGTCCGGGTTCTTGCGGTCCCATGCGAAATGCACACGTACCTGGTTCCGCTCGTTCGTCCACGCTTCCGATCCTTGCTGCGTCACGACGATCGCATGCTCGATGGTCATGTTCGGCTTGGAATGCGCGAGCGGGCTGCGATATTCGACGCTCGCCTCTTGCGCCTCAACCTCGATGACGAAAAATCCCGCTGTTCCGTCTTGCGGGTGCTCCGGCGTCTTGAATCGCGCCCCGTGTGCTGCCTGCTGCTCGGCCAGCGTCGCGCGCAGACTGCGCGGATATTCCGTTGCCTGTTGACCAATCGACACGTTGTTTTCGATGAACCACCGCGCCTCAATGACGAGGAATTCCCGCTTCTTGGGATCGCTATCGGGATGACGCGGATGATTGTCCAACGTGAATCGCGATCCGGCATCGAGCCATCGCAGACCACCAACACCGAAATAGCGACGCGCACGCGAATCCCACTCTTCAACACGACGCCGCGCACGCCCCTCGCCGCTGTTCGAATCGGGGTAGCCGTACGCCGTCGGCTGATAGATCGTCATCGGTGCAACGGGGATGCTGCGTGATTCCGACTGCCGCCCGCCGTCCATTTCGTAGGTCGTGGATTGCAGGGCGCTTTCCGTCTGGAAATGGGATGTCGGGTGCTTATAGTCGAACGCACGCGACATATAACGCAGGCTCTGCATGGTCTGCATGACCGCCCACTGCGTGAACCCGTCCGCCTCGTGATCAGTATTGCCGCGATAATATTCGGCCAGTTTCGCTTCCGGCAGCGACGATACGCGGTCCACGATAACGAGCGTCGTTTTCGGCGGCTCACCCTCTTTCGTCGGTTCGTGGACCCAACGGAAATACATGCCTTCATCTTCGAGAAGGCGGTACACGAAATGAAGATCGGATTCGCTCTGCCGGCACCATGAGCGCACCGCAGGTTCGCGCGTCAGATCGAACCGGAACCGCCCCTGCAGCTGCGGATAGCGGTTGAACACGTCGGAAATGATTTCGCGCGCGTCCTTTTCGAGCCACCCTTCATCGTTGCGGGTCTTGCTCAGAAAAATCAGCGCGGATGAAAATTCAAGTTGGTACGTTGATACGCTACCGTCACCACCCAAATATCCAACCTGATGCACGAAACCGTGCACGGGTCGATAAACCGAATCTGCGTATAGCGCCGTACGCTGTTGAATCCACAGGGTGACGGGCTGATGCATCAGCGACAGCAGCGCCGTATCGTCGCGCAGCGACGCGACATCTACAGTCCAGTGATAGTCACCGCCAATCCCGGACGATCCGCGCGCCCGCAACGGGGTCAACGCGTTCTTGCCGAGTGGTGTATCCAGCATCAACAGCCGGTCGCGCTGCAACAAACCGCGATGAACGGCCTCGTACAGGTCGCGATTCTTCAGGTCCCCGATTACGGGTGGTCTGAGTGCCATTCTTGTCGTCCTTCTCTCAGGTTCGAGCTACCGTCAGAGAAGCAACACACAGACGGTCAGCCGGCGGCGACGAAAGGTCGCTCTCGCGCGATTGTAGCTAAAGTCTGAGGAATATTTACCGACTCGACAAACGTTTCCGCAGAGCCGCCGAAAGCGGCGCGCGCACCGCATGCGTCGCGCGACCGGCCGGGGTCATCGCCGATTGTTACCAAGTGTGCCGAAGAAGGTGGGGACTCCCCCGCTCAGGGGCGCGAACACTATTGAGCCGGATCGATATCCAGCGCTACCGCGATTCGTTCGACATTGTCGCCCGATACGTTTCCGCGCCCGCCAATCTGACGGATAAAATTCCGATCCAGACCGGCGGCGAAACCAAGATCTTCTTGAAATGGCGCCCATGCAACTGACTGAACGCGAATGTTATACGCCGACAAATCCCGTAACGAGATGAGTTTGGTTTTCGGATTGAGGCCTCTGAGCGCCCCGGGGCAGACGACTACCTACCCGAAATTGGGTGTGCTATTGGGAGTTTTCGTCACGCACTGCCTCTCCGGGCGTTACTTCGACAGCGTCGCGCGCACCGTATATTCGCCTTCGAGCGCCCCGTGTTCCGGCCGCACGAAATAACGCGACGCGTCGAGATCGGCCGGCATCGGCTCGACCGGGTAGCCGTGCTTTTCCCACGCATCGAGGCCGCCCTTCAGCGCGCGGATGTTGTGGATCATCTTCTTGCGCTGCATCTTCGCGATCAGGCGCTTGGCCGTGGCCTCGTTCGGGCACACGCAATAGACGACGATCGGCCGTTTCAGCAATTCGGGGTCGAGCAGGTCCGGCGAATCGAGATCGACCGGCACCGCGCCGGCGATCCGGTACGGTTCGCGCTCGCGAATCGCCTTCGGCCGCGCGTCGAAAATCAGCGGCGGTTCGTCCGACGTCATCATCTCGACGAGCTGCGGTGGCGAAATGCGCACCTGCGCGAGATAACGGCGGAACTGCACGCGACGCACCCAGCGGTACAGCAGGAACGTGATGAAGATCGCGAGGAACGCGTCGAGGATCGTGCCGCCGCTCGCGCGCACCCACAGCACGAACTGGACGATCTGGTCGTGAATGGCCGCACCGCCGACCAGCCAGAACGCGGCCCACAGCGACGCGCCGGCCAGATCCCAGAACAGGAACACGCCGACACCGATCGCGGTCGTGCCGAGCAGCGGCGCCGACACGAGGCCGAGGCCCGGCAGGAACTTGGACAGCACGAGCAGCGGCGCGCCGTACCTTTCGAATACGTTACGCGCGAAACGCAGCGTGGTGTCGAGCGACAGCGAGAAGCGCACGAGGCCGTTCAACAGGCGCCGGCCGCGCGTGCGGCCCATGAAGAACCACAGCGAATCGGCCAGCATCGTCGCGCCGATCGCCGCCGCGAACATGCTGACCCAGGATGCCTGCCCCATTGCCGCCATCGTGCCGCCGAGAATCAGCATCGGCACGGCCGGCACCGGCACGCCGAGCTGCGTGATCAACACGCTCGCGAACACGGCCCACGGGCCGAGCGACGATGGAATAGCGATGGGAAAGTGCCACACGGCGGCGCTCCTGGAAGACATGCGGCCGCGCGACGAGGGCCGTCGGACCGGCTGGGCAGCGGCCGCCGCGGCACGTCCGCAGCCAACCAGTGCATGACGGGCATTCTAAACGGGTTTGGCCGCGATCGCGCGGAACCCGCGCCTTCGGCGCGGGCTTCAGGAGGCTGCCGGCACCGCCGTCGCGCTCATGCGTCCGGGCGCTGCGCGAGCCGCGCGACGTGTTCCGCGTAGTCGGGAAACGCGGCGGCCAGCGCGGCTGCGTCGGCCAGTTCGAATTCCGCGAACTCGAAACCCGGCGCCACCGTGCAGCCGACGAGCGCGACGTGCTCCGGCGCCGCGCAGCGCGCGCCGAACCAGCTCCCGGCCCGCACGACCGCCTGGAACACGGTGCCCGGATGCGTGAGCGGGTTGCCCAGCCGGTGGATCGTCAACCCGTCGCGCTCGTCGAGCACCCATACCTCGATCGGATCGCCCGCATAGAAATGCCAGACTTCGTCGGAACGGATTCGATGCCACGACGAGTAAGCGCCGTCGCACAACAGGTAGTAGATCGCCGTCGACGCGGCGCGCGGCGCGCCGTCGGCGGGACGCACGACCGAATCGGTCGCACGGTAGGTTTCGCGGAAATAGCCGCCCTCGGGGTGCGGCTGCAGGTCGAACTGGCGAATCAGGTCGGTAGCGGAAATCGGCATGGCGGATGACGTCGGTAAGGTAAGGAACCGGACACCCGGCGCACCGGATCGCTTCGCCCGTCGCGAACGCGACCGCATGCCGCCGGATGCCGCTGGGTCGAACGCCGCGGCCATGCGCGCGGCGAACAAGCGGACACCGGCCGATGCTGCCAGAACTGCGCATCGGGATGCAACCATGGGCACGCGATTGCGCCCATGGGGCGCATCGGGTGTACCGCCCTCGCCCGGCCGGTGCGACGGAAACGGCCGTCGCGTTCACACGCCGAGCGTCGGCCGGCGCGTCGCGCGTTTCCGATTCGTCAGGCCGTCATCCGGCGGATCCGCGCGACAGCCGCCGCCCGCGGCCGCCCATGCGTCGGCACCGCGCCCCGCGTACGTCACGCTGCCGACGGCGCGCCCGGCTCGCTGTGCCGCACCAGCAGCACGGGCCGGTCGGCCGCGCGCAGCAGCGATTCGGCGACGCTGCCGAGCAGCAGCCTGCGCAGGCCGTGCCGCCCGCTCGTGCCCATCACGATCAGGTCGGCATCAGTTTCGGCCGCCGTGCGCATCAGCACGGTGGCGACATCCTCGCCGTAGGCGTCGAGCGCGCGCACGGTGCCCGGCACGTGCTCCTGGGCGAGCACCGCTTTCGCAGCGTCGAGCACCGGTGTCGCGGCATCGGTCGCGGCCGCATCGCCATCGCGCTCGGCCGCGAAACCCGCATCGACGTCGACGAGCTGCGGCCGGTGCTCGACGACATACGCGCAGGTGACTTCACCGCCTGACGCCGCCGCGATCCGGATCGCCTCGTTCAGCGCGAGACGCGCGCTCGGGCTGCCGTCGAGCCCGACGAAAATCCGCTTGTACATGGTCCGTCCCTCCGACCGGGCACGCCTCGCGCGTCGCGCGACGGCGGCCCGTTATCGCCACCCGGCCCGGTGCCGGCTGGCCTGCCGAACAGTCTGCCCCACGTGCCGACGCGCCCGTTGATGCGCGTCAAGTGCGGCCGGCGCACCCGCTGCTTCACGCCGTTTGCCGCAATTTCTAGTGACCCCATTACAAAAAACGTGTAAATCGCGCACAATTTCATCTTGAAATTAGACGTTGCGTGCAGCCGGTGCGAGTTTTGCCCGGTTTTGCTGCGCTGCCCCCGTGCCACGGGGCGGCCCCCGACAACAGAATGGCCATCGAATGACCGCCAGTGGAACCCCGACGCGTGACGCCCGAGGGCCCACGCGCCTCCAGATCATGTTACGCCAGCCGCTCGCGGCCGGCGTCGTTGCGCTGTGCGCCGGCGCGGCGCTGTCGCTCGGCGTCGCGCTGCTCGTGCGCGAGCAGTGGCAAGGCGCCGTCCATACGCGTTTCGAACGCCGCACGTCGCACGTGACGGCCATGCTCCGCCACGAGCTGCAGTCCGGCGTTGCCGTGCTCGCAGGCGCGCGCGGCGCGTTCAGCCTCGTCCCGGACATGACGCCCGAGCAGTGGCGCCGGTACGTGGACACGCTCGACCTCGACAGCGGCCGCTCGCCGGTTCGCCAGATCGGCTATGCGCCGCTGCCGCCCGCGACCCGCACCGCACTCGCCGGCACGAACCCGATGCCGGCCGGCACGCTCGCGACCGCGGTGCTCAGCGCGCCGGCGTCGAATTCGCCCGTCGTGCGCTTCGGCGCCTCCGACGCGGCGCCGCTCGCGCGCGCGCTGCAGACCGGCGACATCGCGCTCGGCGTCCACCCGGCCGACGACGACACATCCCGCGACGCCCGCACCTTCACGCTGTTCGTGCCGGTCGCCGCGTCGCCGCATGCGGCCGCCCCGCCGTCCGGCACGCGCGAAGCCTCCGCCGACGGGGTGCTGTTCGCGGCGTTGAGCCCGCGTCGCCTGATCGAGCGCGCGCTCGACGCGGAACGCGGAATCGACGTGTCGATGACCGCCGGCGGCGACCGGCGTGCGATCGTCAGCGTCGAAACGACGACCGACGAGGCGTCGGCATCGCCCGACCTGATGCGGCGCACCGACGAGCTGAACTTCGGCGGCACCGTGCTGGCGCTCGCCTATTCCGCGGACGGCCGCCCGAGCGCAACCGGCGCGCAACGCGCGGCCGGCACCGTGCTCGCCGCCGGGCTGATCGCGTCGATCGCGTTCGCGATGCTCGTCCACGCACTGCTGCGCCGCACCGGTGCCGCCGATTCCGGTGCGAGCAGCCGCGGCATCCTCAACGAGGCGCGGATGATGGGCATCATCCGTTCGTCGATGGAAGCGATCATCACGATCGACGAGAAGCAGACGGTCGTGATCTTCAATCCGATGGCCGAGCAGGTGTTCGGTGTGTCCGCGATGGAAGCGATCGGCGCGCCGCTGTCGCGCTTCATCCCCGAACGGTTCCGCGCCGCGCACGCGAAGCACGTCGACCAGTTCGGCGTGACGGGCGTGTCCGAACGTCAGATGGGCCGCCAGCGGGTGCTGTTCGGGCTGCGCGCCAACGGCGAGGAGTTCCCGATCGAGGCATCGATCTCGCAGATCCGCGACGCGTCGGGCAAGCTCTACACGGTCATGCTGCGCGACATCACCGAGCGGCTGCGCGCGGAGAATGCGCTGAAGCTGTCGCGCGAGGAGTTGCGCGAACTGTCGGCGAACCTGCAGAACGTGCGCGAAGAGGAAAAGACCCGCATCGCGCGCGAACTGCATGACGACCTCGGCCAGCAGCTCACCGCGCTGAAGATGGATCTGTCGGTGGTCGAGCAGCAACTGCGCATGCCCGGCCGCGCGCTGCCCGACGCGGGCGTGCTGTCGCACCTGCAGGGCATGCGGCGGCTGATCGATGCGACGGTCGCATCGGTGCGGCGCATCGCGGCCGACCTGCGGCCCGTGATGCTCGACGATCTCGGCCTCGTGCCGGCGATCGAATGGCTCGCGAACGATTTCACGAACCGCTACGGGATCGACGTCGAGCGGCACATCGAAACGGGCGGCCTCACGTTCACCAGCGCGGGCGCGACCACGTTGTTCCGGATCGTCCAGGAAGCGCTGACGAACGTCGCGCGCCATGCGGATGCGACGCGCGTCGCGCTGCGGCTCGACGTGGAGGAAGGCTTCTGCGTGTTGCGCGTCGCGGACAACGGCCGCGGCTCGGCACCCGGCGGCCCGGCCCACGAAGACAAATCGTTCGGCCTGATCGGCATTCGCGAACGCGCCCACATGCTGGGCGGCACCGTGACGATCGACACCGCGCTCGCGCGCGGTTTCTCGATCACCGTCGCACTCCCGCTCAGCACCGTACAACAGGAAACGCTCATCACATGATCAAGGTGCTCATCGCCGACGACCATACGCTCGTACGCGACGGTCTGCGGCATATCCTCCAGAACGCCACCGGGTTCGAAGTGGCGGGCGAAGCCTGCGACGGCCCGTCGACGATCGCGCTCGTGCGCGCCACGCCCGCCCAGGTGCTCGTGCTCGACCTGTCGATGCCGGGCCGCAACGGCGTCGAACTGATCAAGCAGATCAAGGACGAGAAGCCTGCGCTGCGCGTGCTCGTGCTGACCATGCACGCGGAGCAGCAGTACGCGGTGCGCGCGTTCCGTGCCGGCGCGTCGGGGTATCTGACGAAGGAAAGCGCGAGCGCCGAGCTGGTCGGCGCGGTCACGAAGGTGGCGTCGGGCGGCGTCTACGTGAGCCTCGCGATGGCCGAGCAGTTCGCGCAGAGCCTGAACGAGCCGGCCGAGACGTTGCCGCACCAGCGGCTGTCCGATCGCGAATTCGACGTGTTCCGGCGGATCGCGGCGGGCCAGACGCTGACCGAGATCGCCAACGCGCTGTGCGTGAGCGCGAAGACGGTCAGCACGTACAAGACGCGGATCCTGGAAAAGATGCAGATGCCGCACGAAGCGGCGCTGGTGCGCTACGCGATGCGGCACAAGCTGCTCGACGAAACGGACGACGTCTAGCGACGTCTGGCAGCGGATGGCGTGCGCCGCCCGGCCGCGGGCGGCTCACCACGCCTACTTCGCAGGCACCGGGCACGCGAGATCGCCTTCCTCGCACGACAGATAGCCCTTCAGCGTTTCGGTGCGCGCTTTCGTCAGATCGTCGAGGCAGGTCGACACGACCATCGGATACGCGCTGCCGCCCTCGGCGTTCGCGCTGGAGAAGCTGCATTCGGCATCGCGATACGCGATCCACGCACGCTGCGCGTTCACGAGCTTGTCGGCGAGCGGCCGCGCATCGCGCAGGCGCGCGGTGACGGCCTGGTAGATCCGGTTCAGTTCCCCGTCGGATTTCCTGTACGCGCGATCGGCGCACGCCGTCATCGCCGCCTGGTCCGTCGCGTCGGCACAATTCGCCTGCGCATGGGCGACGTTCGCCGCCAGCGCCAGTGCGCACAGCAAACCGGTCAAGACACGCATGGATGCTCCTTGTTGTTCGTTGAAGTCGTGGAACCCGGTGCCGGGCCTGTCGTGCTGTCGCGCATCGGCCGCCGTGCGGCGGCGATACCGATCGCGATGCTAGCGCACGCGCGCCGGCTTGTCAGCCGGCATCGCAGCGCCCGCGACGGCTTGCATATCGGCCCCGCGCACCTACACTGGAAAATCGATACGCCGCTTCAGGCCCGCGCTATCGCATCCATCCCGTCTCCGCTTCCGCGCATTCCTCAGCGCATTTCGCGTTCGCATCGCCGAGCGGGGTGACGACTCGTCAGTCAGGTTCCTCCACCCGGCCCAACGTGCTATCGCCGTCGCTCCCTGGAGGGAATCATGAGCTATCACCTGGAAGGCCGTCTGCTCGAGGTCTGCAACTGTCGCGTACTCTGCCCGTGCTGGATCGGCGAGGACCCGGATTTCGGCGTCTGCGACACGATCGTCGCATGGCATGTCGACAAGGGCACCGTCGACGGCGTCGACGTGAGCGGCAACACGATCGCCGCCGTGTGCCGCGTGCCGGGCAACATCCTGCAAGGCAACTGGACGGCCGCGATCTACGTCAGCGACACGGCATCCGACGTGCAGGAGCAGGCGCTGCTGAAGGTCTACACCGGCCAGGCCGGCGGCCCGATCGCCGAACTCGCGAAACTGATCGGCACGGTCGTGTCGATCGAACGCGCCCCCATCGCCTTCAACGTCGAAGGGGCGCGCGGCACACTGTCGATCGGCACCGACTATCACGCGGAACTCGAGCCGTATCTCGGCCCGAGCGGCGCGCAGACGACGCTGACCGACACCGTGTTCTCGACGGTACCCGGCGCACCGGTGTTCGTCGGCAAGGCGCCGGTCTACCGGTCGAAGAACGCGGCGATCGGCATCGACGTCGATCTGAAGAATCACAACGCGCTGCAGAGCACGTTCCTGTTCGACGCGTGAAGCGCGATCGCACGCCCACGGCCATGGCTGCTTCGCTGCATCGGCGCCTGTTTCCGCTCGTGCTCGCGAGTCTCGTCGCGTTCGCGTGGCTCACGCTGTGGGCATGGACGCGCAGCCCGTACGGGCGCTACCTCGACCACGGCGACAGCGCATTGTCCGCACCGTTCAGCGCGCTGTGCCGCGCGCTGCCGGGCGGCACGCTGTGGTTGCCGGCCGCGTTCGACGCGGCCGGCTGGACGCTGATGATCCTCGCGATGATGCTGCCGACGACGTTGTCGCTGTTCGATGCGTTCGCCCGCGTCGTCGCGAGCCGCCCCGACCAGACGCGCCTGCTCGCGCTCGTCGGCATCGGCTACGTCGCCACGTGGAGCGGTTTCGGCCTCGTCGCGCACGGCCTGCACGGGCTGGTGCTGGCAGGTGTCGCGCGCGTGCCGGCGCTCGCGTGGCGCGGCTGGCTGATCGGCGCGGCCGTCTTCGCGCTCGCGGGCGCGTTCCAGTTCAGCGGACTGAAGACGCACTGTCTCGATCGTTGCCGCACGCCATTCAGTTTCGTGATCAGCCGCTGGCGTGGCCGCACGCCGATGCGTCACGCGTTTGCGCTCGGCGTCAGCCACGGGCTCTTTTGCGTCGGCTGCTGCTGGGCGCTGATGCTGCTGATGTTCGTCGTCGGCGCCGGCAGTCTCGGCTGGATGCTGGCGCTCGCCGCGTTGATGGCACTCGAGAAGAATGCGGCCTGGGGCCAGGCACTCACCGCGCCGCTTGGCGCCGCGTTGTTCGGTGCGGCCGTGCTGATCGTTGCCAGCCACGCGTGAGGCCCGCGATGCGACCGCTTGCCTCCACGTTCGCGCTGCATGTCCGACCGGGCATGCGCGTCGCCGTGCTGACGTCGATCGCGATGCTCGCGTTCGCGTCGAATTCGCTGCTGTGCCGGCTCGCGCTGCAGGCCGGACGAATCGACGCGGCCAGCTTCGGCAGCCTGCGTCTCGTATCCGGCGCGCTGATGCTCGCGATCGTCGCGCGCGCGGGGGCGCGGCGGCCCGCCCCGCCTGCGGACTGGCCCGCCGCGGCGATGCTGTTCGTGTACGTTGCGTGCTTCTCGTTTGCGTATCTGACCGTCAGCGCGGCCACCGGCGCGCTGATCCTGTTCGGCGCGGTGCAACTGACGATGTTTGCGGCGGGATGGCACGCCGGCGAACGGTTTGCCGCGACCGGCTGGGCCGGGTTCGGCGCGGCGCTCGGCGGACTGGTGTATCTCGTGTCGCCCGGGCTCGCCGCGCCGACGCCGCGCGGCGCCGCGCTGATGACGGCCGCGGGCATCGCATGGGGAATCTATTCGATACGCGGCCGTCGGCCCGTCGATCCGGTCGCGGCGACCGCAGGCAATTTCCTGCGCGCCGCGCCGCTGGCGCTCGCGCTGAGCGTCGCACTCGCCGCCCGCTTTCACGTCACGCCGGCCGGCGCCGTACTCGCCGTGCTTTCCGGCGCGCTGACCTCGGGCCTCGGCTACGTGCTCTGGTACGCCGCGCTGCGGCACCTCACGGCGATGCGCGCCGCGGCGGTCCAGCTCTCCGTTCCCCCCATCGCTGCATGCGGCGCCGTGCTGTTCCTGTCGGAACAGCCGACCTGGCGGCTCGCGCTCGCATCGGCCGCGATCCTCGGCGGTGTCGCGGCCGTGCTCGCGACCCGGGCGCGCCAGGCGGGCAGCCGCCGCTGATGCGCATCGGGCGCAACGCGCTCGCGCCCGCCCCGACGAATCAGGCAGCCAAAATGCAAAACCCGCACACGGACACCGTGCGCGGGTTTCGGAAGAGACGGCAAGCGCCGGGCGCCCTTGCGGGCGCTGCCAGGCTTAGTGGCCGAAGTACACCGACGAACGGTCGGCGGCGGTCGGCACGAGCACGCGCTGACCCGACTGCGACGTCCCGACAGGGTTCGAGCCGTAGCCCGTTGCATCGGCTTGCGCGCCGGTGTTCTGTGCGGCGGCGATCTTTGCCTGCGCGGCCTGGATGTTTTCCGGGTAATTGATCCAGTCGTTCGGGTTGTAACCGGCCTTTTCGAGCTGGACCAGCTCGGCGCGCACTTGCGCGCGCGTCAGCGGCTGCTGGCTCTGGGCGAACGAAACGACCGGTGCGGCCACCAGGGCGGCCAGTGCAACTGCCTTGATCAGCGATTTCATGATGCGTTACCTCCAGGATTGTTTTGTCAGGCGCTTCGGACTCGGGGTCGTTGCGCATGAGTAGAAGTCTAGGAGGCGGCCCTATCAGGGTAAATACTTAAATCACGAATTCACTGTTGACGGAAAACATACAATCGTCGCGGAATTCACTGAATCGTCAGACGATTATCGGCGTTCGCGCACCGAATGCCGCGATACGGTACCCGGCGTGCCCCGCCGGGCATCAGCGCCCCGACGACGCCATCAGCCGGTCGAACAGCAGCGCCTTGAGGCGAATCAGGTCGTCGGCGCCGGTCTCGCCGAACGCCGCGTGATGCAGCGTCAGCGCGGGCGCCGCCGGGTCGGCATGGACGGCCCGCACCGTGCCGTCGAGCGCCAGCAGTTCGACCCGGCCGCCCGTTGCGTACGGCAGCAGCACGCGCAAGGGCTCGCCGATGGCGGCAATCGGCCGGTCGACGGCAATCGATAGCCCGCTCACGCTGATGTCGTGCACCATCCCGATGCCTTCCGCGCCCTCCGCTCCGCCTGCGCAGCAGGCGGCGATCCGCACCGGCACGCGCGGCTCCGCGCGTGTGCGCAGGCGGTCGACGAAACCCGGCGGCGACAGGACCAGAAACCGCGCGCCGCCGGCCTCGTGCACCGATTCCACCGTCGCACCGAAACGCGACACCGCGGCGCGGCCGATGGCCACCGCCTCGATGTCGTCGCCACTCGCGAAGTCGAACGCGGCCGCCGGCTGCGGCTCGACGAACAGCGCACCCGAGGCGGCAATGCCGATCAGCCGGTAGCGCTGCAACCCGCGAGTCGTGCCGACCCGGCGGCGGATGCCGATCGCGGCGCCCGCCGACAACCCCATTCGCGTGGCATGCGGCACCGCGTCGGGCACGCGCGGCGCGGTTTCGGTTTCGGCTACGGCTTCGGTGTCGTCGCGCCGGCGTACCGGCCGGAAATGGTCGAACAGGAATGCATGCTGCGCGGCATCGCGCAGCGTCGTGCCCGCCGGCAGCAGCGCGGCGCCGTCGGCATCGTAGAGATCGAAGGCGAGCGGAACACCGGCGGCGAGATCGTCGCGCGCGAGCGCGACGTAGTCGGAAGATAGCCTCATCGGAGAGGCGCGGAGCGACCGCGCGAGCTGTCGTGACACCATGATTACGGCAGCCGCGCGCGAAATCTGAACGGCTCCGTTACTGCGACGCGCCGCTCGCGTCGGGAGCGGCCGGCACGGGCGGCTGGGCCGGTGCAGCCGAAGGGGCGGCGGCCGGCGCAGCACCGAGGCCCGAACTGCCGCCGCCTGGCGTGCTCGTCCCCGCTGGCGGCTGAGCAGGCTGCGGTTGCGAAGCGCCGGCCGACAGCGCGGCAGCCGACGCGGCCACTTCGGACGCCGGTACCCATTCCTCGACGATGCCACCCGATGCCGCTTCCGGCGCGGAGGCGGCCGAGGCGGCCGATTCCGTGCCGGTGTCAGCCTCGGGCGCGCGCTCCACCCGCTGCGTCCTGACCGGCGCGGGAGCCTTCTCAGGCTTGGGCGGGAACCATGTGTCGAACAGGTCCGTCACGCGCTCGCGCAGCGACGCGAACCAGCCCGGCGACGGCTCGGTATCGAATTTCGCCTTCGTGTCGACGATCCGGGCGCGCTGCGCACGCTGGAAGAAATCGCCGACGATCGGCAGCGCGCTGTGCGCGCCCTGCCCCCAGTAATCGCTGCGCAACGTCACGCGGCCGTCGTCGAAACCGACCCACGCGCCGGCAACGAGGCCGGGCTGCATCAGGATGAACCAGCCGTCCGCGTTGTCCTGCGTCGTGCCCGTCTTGCCGGCCACGTCGCCGCGAATCCCGAAGCGCGTGCGGATGCTGCCGCCCGTGCCCCGCGTCACGACGTCGCGCATCACGCTGAGCAGCGTCTTGTCGGTTTCGGCGTCGAGCGCGCGCTCGGGCGGCGCAGGCGCGTACTCGGCGAGCACGTCGCCCTGGCGGTTCTCGATGCGCGTCACCATCTGCGGTTCGACATACAGCCCGCCGTTCGCGACCGTCGCGTACGACGCGACCATTTCCTTCAGCGTGACCGGGCTCGTGCCGAGCGCGAGCGACGGCACGCGTTCGAGCGGGCTTTCCCGCACGCCCATGTCGCGCGCGAGCCTGGCGACGGAGGCCGGCCCGACCTTCTCCATCACCTGCGCGGTGATCCGGTTGCGCGACAGCGCGACCGCGTCGCGCAGCGTCATCGGCTTGCCCGTCGGCGGCACGTCGTCGTTCGGCCGCCAGATCTCGCCGCCCTTCAACGGGATCTCGACCGGCTGGTCGATGAACGTGTCGTCCGGTTTCATCCCGTTCGCGAACGCGACGCCATAGACGAACGGCTTGAACGTCGAGCCCGGCTGGCGCCGCGCCTGCGCGACGTGGTCGAACGGCTCGCTGGTGAAGTCGCGGCTGCCGACCCACGCGCGGATCTGCCCGTTGCGCGGGTCGATCGCGAGGAAGCCGGCCTGCACGTCGGTCTTGGTCTTGCACAGCGCACGCATGAAGCCGCGGTCGGCCGCGAGCAGCTTCATCGCGGCCGCGTCGTCCTTGCCGGCGTCCTGCGCGGCCTTGTACTCGGGCGACTCGCGCATGAAGGTGCGGAATACCTCGTTGTCGGTGCCGCAGCCGTCGCGGCCGCTCCACGCGTTGTTCGCGATGCCCTGCAACTGGTTGCCCTGCAGCGTGAGCGCCTGCGTCGCCATCTGCTGCAGCCGCGAGTCGATCGTCGTGCGCACGATCAGCCCGTCCGCGTAGATGTTGTAGTCGTTGCGGTCGGCCCACGCGATCAGCCATTTGCGGAGTTGCTGCGCGAAATGCGGCGCCGGCCCGGGCGGCTCCTTCTGGCGCTCGAAATCGATCCGCAACGGCCGGCGCTGCAATTGCGCGAACTGCGCGGGCGACAGCTTGCCGTACTTCACCATCTGGCCGAGCACCGTATTGCGCCGCTGCAGCGCGCGCTCGGGGTTCAGCACCGGGTTGTAGTAGCTGTTGCCCTTCAGCATCCCGACGAGCGTCGCGCTGTCGAGCACGTCGAGCTCGTCGGCGGACTTGTCGAAATAGGTGCGCGCGGCCATCTCGACGCCGTACGCGTTGTACAGGAACGGCACCGTGTTCAGGTAGGTCTCGAGGATCTGGTCCTTGCTGTAGACGGCCTCGATCTTCAGCGCGGTGATCGCCTCCTTCACCTTGCGCGTGAGCGTCGGCGCGCGGCCGATTTCGTCCGGATACAGGTTGCGCGCGAGCTGCTGCGTGATCGTCGAGCCGCCCTGGCGGCTGCCCGAGAACGTATGGAGCGCGGCCGATGCCGTGCGCTTCCAGTCGAGGCCGTGATGCTCGTAGAAGCGGTGATCCTCGGTCGCGATCAGTGCGTCGACCATGTGCGGCGAGATCTGCTTGAGCGGCACCCATTCCCGGTTCGACGGCTTGAATTCGGCCAGCAGCTTGCCGTCGGCGGATAGCACCTGCGCGGGCTGGTCGACACGCGCCTTGCGGATGTCGCCGATGCCCGGCGTAAACGGGATGAGCACGACCACGTACACCACGAACAGCGCCGGCACGGCGGCGCCCGCGAGCAGCACGCCGCGGCGCGTCGGATGACGCAGGTGGTGCCACGCAACGGCGGCGAGAGGCTTGACCCGCGCGACGGCGGCAGCCGCGACGGGTTGGGCGCGCGCGACCCATCTGGCACAGAAGTCACGCACTGACGACACGTTTCGGCGATTCACGCGGGTGGAGCTCGGCTGAAAAGGGTGCATCGTACCAAACTCGCGCGGCCCGCCGAACCGCGACGGCGTCGCGCCCGCCTGCACGGGCGGCCGGGCGCCGGTTCACACGCAAAAAAGGCGCGCGCTCCCTCACGGGAACGACGCGCCAAGCCTGGTACGACAAACGGGAAGCCGCGCAACGCGCGGCCGATCGGCGCGGCGACTCAGCGCACGAGAAAACCGTAGGTCATCGGATCGCGCTCGTCGACGATCCAGTTCGCGAACCCGCAGATATGCGCGCTGCCTTCCACTTCCGGAATCACGGCGGGCATGCCGCCGACCGTCGTTTCGCGCAGCACGCGCCCCTTGAAGACCGTGCCGACGATCGATTCGTTGACGAGCGTGTCGCCGGCCGCGAGCAACCCGCGCTGGTAGAGCTGCGCGACCCGGCCGCCGGTGCCGGAGCCCGTCGGCGAGCGGTCGACCTCGCGATCCGCGAACACGCAGCAGTTCGCCTGCGTCGAGCCCGGATGGCGCGGCGCGTTCGCGATGATCGTGCCGTAGATGTGGTTGATTTCCGGAATCTCCGGATGCACGACCGGGTATTTCGCGTTCGCGGCGGCCTTCACTTCAGCGCCGAAGCGGATCAGCCTTTCCACCGCCGCTTCGCGCACCGGCAGGTCGAACGGCGCGCCGTCGACGTAGAAATAGAACGCGCCGCCGTACGCGATGTCGCCGGTCACGGTGCCGAACGACGGCGTCTCGACCGACACGTCGCGTTGCCAGATGAACGACGGCACGTTGACGAAGCGCACCGGCCCCGCATGCTCGCCGTCCCACTTCACGAAAGCCTCGATGAAGCCGCACGGCGCGTCGATGCCGACCCGCGTTTCCGGCACCGTGCGCTGCACCCAGCCGAGCTCGACGGCGGCGGTCGACAGCGCGATCACGCCGTGTCCGCAATGGTCGCTGTAGCCTTCGTTGTGCACGAAGATCACGCCGAAATCGGCAGTCGGCGACACCGGCTCGGTGAGGTAGCCGCCGTACATGTCGGCGTGGCCGCGCGGTTCGAACATCAGCGCGCGGCGGATCTCGTCGGCGTTCTCCTTGAGCCACGCGCGACGCTGGACGATCGTGTCGCCCGGCAGTCTCGGCAGCCCGCTCGTGACGATGCGGAACGCTTCGCCGCCCGTATGCACTTCGACGGTGGAAAGGGATCGGGAAATTTTCATGGTCGATCGGATGCGTGGAAACGAAGGACGGCGGTCGCGCCGCCGTCCGGTGACAGGCTTGGTGCGGCGCTTACTTCGCGTACGGTTCCGGCAGGCCGTTGCGGATCACGTAGACGGTCGTCGGCGCGCCCTTCAGGTCGCCGTTCGCGTCGAACGAATAGGTGCCCGCGACGCCCGCGTAGTTCGACTTCGCGAGCTGCGCGATCAGCTTCGCCTTGTCGGTGGTCGTACCGGCCTTGACCATCGCGTCGGCGAGCAGCTTCATCCCGTCGTAGTAGTTCACGCCGTAGACCTGCGTATCGGTGTGATACGTGTCGTGGTACTTCTTCAGGAATTCGCGGCCGGCCGCCGTCTTCTCGAGCGCGACGCCGCCCTGCGCGCAGTAGACGATCGATGCCGCGTCGCCCGCGACCTTGCCCATGTCGGCCGAGCAGATGCCGTCGCCGCCGAGCAGCTTCGCGCGCAGGCCGCGCTGCTTCATCTGCTTGGCCATCGGCGCGCCCTGCGCCGCATAGCCGCCGAGGAAGATCACGTCGGGGTTGCTGGCCTTGATCTTGGTGAGGATGCCGAGGAAATCGGTGGCCGACGAGTTCGTGAATTCCTGGTCGACGATCCTGATCCCGTTCGCCTTCGCGACGTTCATGAACTGCTCGGCGACGCCCTGCCCGTACGCGGTGCGATCGTCGATCACGGCGGCGGTTTTCGCGTTCAGCGTCTTCGCGGCGAACGTGGCCATCGTGCCGCCGAGCTGCTCGTCGCTCGCGCCGATCCGGAAGATGTTCTTGAAGCCCTGCTTGGTCAGCGCCGGGTTCGATGCGACCGGCAGCATCGGCACGCCGGCATTCGAGTACACGCGCGATGCGGGAATCGCGACGCCCGAGTTGTACGGGCCGAGCACCGCGACGACGCCCTTGTCGACGAGGTTCTGCGCCACCTGCACGCCCGCTTTCGGGTCGGCCTGGTCGTCGTCGGAAACCAGTTTGAACGTGACGGTCTTGCCGGCGACCTTGATGCCGGCCTTGTTGAGTTCGTCGACGGCCAGGCGCGCGCCGTTTTCATTGTCCTTGCCGTTCGCGGCCTGCGGGCCGGTCAGCGGCGCCGAATGGCCGATCATCACGACTTCCTGCGCGTGCGCGGAAGTCAGCGCGCCGGCGGCGATGGCCACCGAAAGCGCGGTAACGAGGTATCGCATGATGTCTCCTGATTGGTTTTGTGTGAAACCAATGTAGGACACGCGTGGTCACTGCGCAAGCAATTTCAAAATAAAGTGTTCGATTCTGGTCATTTTTCAGACCAGAACGATTTCGGCGCGGTCACTTCGGCGCGATGTCGCGCCGCACGCGGCGGATGTGCTGTTCGACATAGAACGCCGCCGCATCGGCGTCGCCCGACACGATCGCCTCGTAGATCAGCCGATGCTCGGACACGTAGAGCCGGATCCGGCCCGCGTCGTAGATGCCGTCGTCCTTCAGCCGCTTCCACAGCGGCTGATCCATCGTCTTCGCGACTTCGTCCGCGATCTTCACGATCAGCGCGTCGCCCGTCATCAACGCGAGTTGCCGGTGGAACAACCGGTCGCTCTCGTTCCACAGCGCCCGCTGATGCGGATCGTCGACGTCGGTAATGGTTTCCATCTGCGCCAGGTAGCGTTCGGCGCCGGGGTCGGCCCGGCCGTGCGCGGCCGCGAGGCGCGCGATCGCCGGCTCGAGGATCAACCGCACGTCGAGCGTCGACGTCGGGCTGAAATCGGCTTCGGACGCCTCGTGCGTGTCGCCGCGCTGCGCGAGCACGTCGAGCGGCGCCGCGACGACGTAGGTGCCCGAATTGCGCTTCGTGAACACGAGCCCTTCGTTCTGCAGCGCGCCGAGCGCTTCGCGCACGGCCGGCCGGCCGACCTGGAACAGCCCCGCGAGCTCGCGCTCGGACGGCAGCCGCGACTCGGCGGCGTAGCGCCCCGCGCGGATCTCGTCGCGGATCTTCTCGGCCACCTGCTCGTAGATCTGCATCGGCTTGAAACCGCCTTCGAGTGAGTCGGGACGCGCGGACATCATCGTGTAGCTCCTGCCCGGTCGCGGGCGTGAATCTGGAATGGGTTCGCACTATACCGGAGCGCGCCGGCATCGAGGCCATGGCGGCCCTTCTGGACAGATATTAGAACCAAAACCGGCAAGGCGCTTTATTTTCTGGGTTGCAGACGGGCCAGCAAGTGGTATAGATTCGATCCACACTGCCCTGTGTCATGGTATCCGGCAGATTTGTGGCGGGCGCGGCATGCGCCCGTCGTCCACGCTCACCGACGCATGCGACGTACACGATGACCGCGCTTTCCCCGATTCCCGTTTTCGATGCGGCCGACACGGCCGCGCTGCTCGACTACCCGGCGCTGCTCGCCACGCTCAGGCAGGCCGTCGCCGACTATGCGGCGGGCGAAATCGTCAGCCCCGAGCGCCTGGTCGTGCCGCTGCAGGCCGGCGGCGTGATGCTGTCGATGCCGTCGAGCGCGCGTGACCTCGCGACCCACAAGCTCGTGAACGTGTGCCCGGGCAACGGCGCGCGCGGGCTGCCGACGATCCTCGGCCAGGTGACCGCGTACGACGCGACCACCGGCGAAATGCGCTTCGCGCTCGACGGCCCGACGGTCACCGGACGCCGCACGGCGGCCATCACCGCGCTCGGCATCCAGGCGCTGCACGGCGCCGCGCCGCGCGACATCCTGTTGATCGGCACCGGCAAGCAGGCGGCCAATCACGCGGAAGCGCTCGCGGCGATCTTTCCCGACGCGCGCCTGCACGTGCGCGGCAATCGCGCCGACAGCGCGGCGGCATTCTGCGCCGCGCACCGCGCGCACGCGCCGCATCTCGCACCGCTCGACGGCGACGCGGTTCCCGATGCGATCGACGTCGTCGTGACGCTGACGACGAGCCGCACGCCCGTCTACCGCGAAGCCGCGCGCGAAGGCCGGCTCGTGGTCGGCGTCGGCGCGTTCACCGCGGATGCCGCGGAAATCGACGCGAATACCGTGCGTGCCAGCCGGCTGGTCGTCGACGATCCGGCCGGCGCCCGCCACGAAGCCGGCGACCTGATCGTCGCGCAGGTCGACTGGCAGCAGGTCGCGTCGCTCGCCGACGTGCTGGGCGGCGCATTCGACCGCACCGGGCCGCTGCTGTTCAAGAGCGTCGGCTGTGCGGCGTGGGATCTGGCCGCGTGCCGAACCGCGCGCGATGCGCTCGACGCGCGCCGGGCCGGCTGATCCGGCAGCACGACCCGCCTGCCCCACAGGCGGCACGTCACACCGGGGCCGCTCCGGCGGTTTCCCGTACGCGTTGTAGGAATCGCCCTACAACGCGTCGCCGCGGCCTACATCAACTTCCAATTCGGCCGATTTCATTTTCGGCGGCGCAACACGATACTGCCGGCATGAATGCCAGCCAGTTGCCCGCCGCGCTCCGGGTGTTTCTCGTCGATCACGCCGTCGCCGTCCGACAGCGGATCGCGCTGCTCGTCGGCGCGATCCGCGGTGTCGCCGTCGTGGGCGAGGCGGAAGACGGCCAGGACGCGTGGACGCACATCCGCAGCAGCCAGGCGGATGTCGTGATCGTCGACCTGCGGCTGGCGGACGGCAGCGGCCTCGACCTGATCGGGACGCTGTCGAAGGCCGCGCCGCGCATCGTCACGATCGTGCTGACGAATCACTCGGCGCCGGCATTCAGAGAGGCATGCGCGTCGGCCGGAGCCGACTACTTCTTCGACAAGACCGTCGAATTCGACGCCGCATGCCGCGTCATCGAATCCCTGGTGCACGCTCGCGTGCACCGCCCCTGACGAGCCGGAGTGACTCATGTCCACAGCCACCGCCTGCGCCGCCGACGTATCCATCACGCCCCGGCCGACGATTTCGCTTCGCGCGGTCACGCGTGCCGACGCCGCCAAGCATCCCGCCGCGCGCTGCTCGGCGTGCGCGATGCGCTCGATGTGCCTGCCGCCGCAACTGACGGCCGCCGAATACGGCCGCCTCGACGCGATCATCTGCACGACCCGGCAGGTGCGCCAGGGCGATGCGCTGTTCCGCACCGACGATCCGTTCCAGAGCATCTACGCGGTGCGCGCGGGTTCGTTCAAGACGGTGATGATGCATCGCGACGGCCGCGAGCACGTGACGGGCTTCCAGATTGCCGGTGAAACGCTCGGGATGGACGGCATCGGCAGCGGCCAGCACTGCTGCGACGCGATCGCGCTCGAAGACAGCGTCGTGTGCATCATCCCGTTCGGCGCGCTCGAAGCGGCGTGCCGCGAGATCAAGCCGATGCAGCACTTCCTCTACCAGATGCTGAGCAGCGAGATCGTCCGCGAATCGAGCCAGATGCTGCTGCTCGGCACGATGTCGGCCGAACAGCGCGTCGCGCAATTCCTGCTGAACCTGTCGTCACGCTTCGAGGCGCGCGGCTATTCGGCGACGGAATTCAACCTGCGGATGACGCGCGAGGAAATCGGCTGCTATCTCGGGATGAAGCTCGAAACCGTCAGCCGGATGTTCTCGCGGTTCCATCGCGAAGCGCTGGTCGAAACGCGCGGCAAGCGCGTGCGCATCATCGACTCGCAAGCGCTCGCCCGGGTCTGACCGGGCGCGCCGGCGCCCGGCCGCCGGCGCGGCATCGCGTGCGATGCCTCATTGCGCCGCGCTGCCTGCCGCCGCATCGCGCAGCCCCACCCTTGCACCGCCCGCCTGGCATGCGATCAGCGCCTGTTCGGCCTGCATGAACGCGCGGCGCAGCGTGTCGTCCATGTCGTCGCCGACACACGCCGGCAGCAGCCAGAGCGACGTGTCGCGCATCACGAGGTCGAGCCGCACGTCGTACCGGCGCGCGCCATCGGCGGCGGCACGCGATTCGATGGCGAGGTGGCAGCCGTCGATCAGCGCGCGGAAGCGCTCGAGCCGCACCAGCAGCGCGCCGGCTTCGGCTTCGATCGCGGCGGTACCCGCGAATCCATGGCAGGCGATCTGCATGCCCACGCCCATGTCGTGTCTCCTGACGGGGCCGCCCGCTCGTCGACCGCCTTGCATATGCCGCCCGCATCGACATGCGGCGGCACGTGTTGCCCGTGGCACGGCGCGATTTCTTCGATCGCTGCCCGGCCGATAGTCTGCCCGCGCCTTCGTCGGCGCGGGATCGTTCATACGTTGAAGGTCTGCGACGCCTTCATCTCGATCCATGTCATGCCTGCCCGCAGCCCTTCGATCATCGCCTCACGCTCGGTCGGATACGCATGGCTGTGCTCGAACGTATGGTGAAAGCGCGCGGCGCCGGCGCCATGCTCGACCGACACGCGGCAGCGGAATTCGCCCGATTCGCACGGGCGCGTCTCGACTTCGACGGACCAGTCGCGTTCGTGAATGTTGCCCTGCAGTGTCATGCACCCTCCTGCTGTATCCGTCTCAGAGCCGGAAGTGGCCGCTGTGCAACAGCACCGGCCGGCCGCCGATTTCCTCGAGCATGCGTCGCGCCATCGCCTCGATTGCCGACCGGTGCGCTTCGAATGCGGCCAGCAGGTCGCGTTCGAGCAGCGACGGCGCGCCGAAATGATCTTCCAGCGCCTCGGCCGTGACCGCGCACTGCACGCAACGTCCGTCGACCAGCGCCGAAAACGCCACGACCAGGTCGCGTGCGCAATATTCGGGCGGTTCCGGCGGGAAGGCAATCTGCATCTGTCCGCCTGTCATCGTCGTGATGGCTCCATGACAAGAGCATAGTGGCGCGCGCGCCTCCACGCTTGACCCACGTCAACGGGTTCGCTGCGCTGCACGATGGACGGCGCGGCAGCGTGCCGGCCGCGACTGCGCGACGCCCCCTCGCTCGCTTTCAACCCGCCTTCAACCCACATTCAACCCGCGTCGGGCTCGATCGTCGCGCCGCGTTCCGCGAGCAGTTCGCGCAGCACGCTGCGGTGGCAATGGCGTTCGTCATCGCAATAGCAGCCGATCGAGAACGCGGTGGTCGCCGACAGCGCCGCCAGCAGGTCGAGCACCTTCGGCGCGTCGCCATGCGCCATCTCCGCGCGGAAGTGACGCCGGAACGCGTTCCATTCGGCGTCCGTTTCGGCGGCCTGCGCCTGCGCGACGAGTTCCGGGCTCGGAGACAACGTCGGCAGCCATACATCATAGTAGTTGCGCGACGCGAATTCCGCCTTCGGCACGCCGCGCGGCGGCCGCCGCACCGTGCCGATCCGCAGGCCCTCGCCGGCCGCGCGCGGCGTGCCGAGCTGGATGATCCGGATGCCCATGTCGCTCCTGTTCGTGTTGCGTCCGATTGCGTGATCGTACCGCCGCGCCTGCGCCCCCGTCAGCCGGGTGGCGGACATTGCAGCCGCACAAAGAAAAACCGGCTGCCCCCTTGCGGGAGACAGCCGGTTCGGCCAGCCGCGTTGCGCGCCGGGGCGCGCCGCGATCAGACGCCGCTCTTCAGCACCTTGCCGATCGCATCGGCGACGATGGCGACGTTCGAGTCGTTCAGGCCCGCGACGCACATCCGGCCCGAACGCAGGATGTACACGCCGTGCACTTCGCGCAGCGCGTCGACCTGCGATTCGGTCAGGCCCGTGTACGTGAACATGCCGCGCTGCTTCACGTAGCGCGTCAGTGCCTCGCCGCTGACGTGGTCGCGCAGGCCGTCATGGATCGACTGGCGCATCCGCGCGATGCGGCGGCACATCGCCGCCAGTTCCTCTTCCCACTGCTTGCGCAGTGCCGGCGTACCGAGCACGGTGGCCACGACCTTCGCGCCGTAGGTCTGCGGGTTGCTGTAGTTCGAGCGCACGGCACCGGCCAGCTGGCCGAGCACGCGGTCGGCCGCGGCGGCATCCTCGCAGACGACGCTCAGGCCGCCCACGCGTTCGCCGTACAGCGAGAAGTTCTTCGAGAACGAGTTTGCGACCAGCGCCGGCACGCCGCGGCGGGCCAGTTCGCGCACCGCGAACGCGTCCGCGTCGAGGCCCGCGCCGAAGCCCTGGTAGGCCATGTCGACGAACGGCAGCAGCCCGCGCGCCTCGATCACGTCGATCAGCTTCTCCCACTGGCCTTCGTCGAGATCGACGCCGGTCGGGTTATGGCAGCACGCGTGCAGCAGCACGATGCTGCGCGCCGGCAGCGCGTCGATCGCCGCGAGCATCGCGTCGAACTTCAGGCCGCCCGTCGCCTCGTCGTAGTACGGATACGTGTTCACCGTGAAGCCGGCGCGTTCGAAGATGAAGCGGTGGTTTTCCCAGCTCGGATCGCTGAGCCACACCTGCGAATCCGGGAAATAGCGCTTCAGGAAATCGGCGCCCACCTTCAGTGCGCCGGAGCCGCCGAGCGTCTGCAGCGTCGCGATGCGGCCGGCCGCGCGGGCCGGGTGATCGGCGCCGAACACGAGCGCCTGCACGGCGTCGCGATACGCGGCGAGGCCGACCATCGGCAGGTACGGCTTCGCGCCGAGGTCGCGCTGCAGCGCGGTTTCGGCTTCGCGCACGGCGCCCATCACCGGAATCCGGCCTTCGGCGTCGAAGTAGATGCCGATGCTCAGGTTGACCTTCTGGTCGCGCGGATCTTTCTGGAAGTTCTCGTTGAGCGTCAGGATCGGGTCGCCCGGGTACGCGTCGATGTGTTCGAACATGGCTTGAGTCTGTCTCGTTTGGAAGAATGATCGGGCCGGCCTGCGTCAGCGTGCGGATGCGCCGTCGTGCACCGCATAGCCTGCATTCTTCTGACGGAAGCGATACCCGACCGCGAGCACCGCGAGCCATACCGGGATCAGGTACACCGACAGGCGGAGATCCGGCGTCAGGTACATCACGACGAGAATGCCGGCCATGAATGCCAGGCACAGGTAATTCGTGAAAGGATAGCCCAGACTGCGGAAGGAAGTCTCCTCCCGGGCCGCACGCTTCGCCTGGCGGAACTTCAGGTGGATCAGCGTGATCATCGCCCAGTTGATGATCAGCGCCGACACGACGAGGCCCATCAGCACCTCGAACGCCTTGCCCGGCATGAAGTAGTTGACCAGCACGCACACGCCGGTCGCGAGCGCCGACGCGCCGAGCGCGGCGAGCGGAATGCCGCGCTTGTTCACCGAGCACAGCACCTTCGGCGCATTGCCCTGCTGCGCGAGGCCGAACAGCATCCGGCTGTTGCTGTACACGCCGCTGTTGTAGACCGACAGCGCGGCCGTCAGCACGACCACGTTCAGCACGTTGGCCACCAGGTTGCTGCTCAGCGCGTGGAAGATCAGCACGAACGGGCTACCGCCGGTGACGACCTTTTCCCACGGATACAGCGACAGCAGCACGGCGAGCGCGCCGATGTAGAAAATCAGGATCCGGTAGATCACCTGGTTGGTCGCGCGCGGAATGCTGCGCTTCGGATCGTCGGCCTCGGCCGCGGTGATGCCGATCAACTCCAGCCCGCCGAACGAGAACATGATGGCGGCCATCGACATCACGAGCCCCGACACGCCGTTCGGGAAGAAGCCGCCGTGCTGCCACAGGTTCCGGACGCTCGCCTCCGGGCCTGCATGGCCGCTCGCGAGCAGCCAGCCGCCGAAGCCGATCATGCCGACGATCGCGGCGACCTTGATGATCGAGAACCAGAATTCCGTCTCGCCGTACGACTTCACGCTCGCCAGGTTGAGCAGGTTGATCGCGACGAAGAACACCAGCGCCGACACCCAGGTCGGCACGCCGGGCCACCAGTACTGCACGTAGATCCCGACGGCCGACAGCTCGGCCATGCTGACGAGGATGTACAGCACCCAGTAGTTCCAGCCCGACAGGAAGCCGGTGAAGTGGCCGACGTACTTGTTGGCGAAGTAGCTGAACGAGCCGGCGACGGGCTCGTCGACGACCATCTCGCCGAGCTGGCGCATGATGAAGAACGCGACGATGCCGGCCACCGCGTAACCGAGCAGCACGGACGGGCCCGCCATCTTGATCGTCTGCGCGATACCGAGGAACAGCCCCGTGCCGAGCGCGCCGCCGAGCGCAATCAGCTGGATGTGCCGGTTCTTCAGCCCGCGCTTCAGGCCGTCGCTCTCGTTTCCAGAAACCATGTCTTCTCCACTCTGTCCGCCTCCGCCTGAAGCGGGGTGCGGCGCGCCTCGGTGTGCCGGGCGCTGTTTTGCTGTGCCGGGGCCGTTCGTGGAGCCGCCGGGTTGGGGACTGCAATCTTCGCGTGGCGGCGCCCGATTCGCGTCGGCGTCCCCGCCAGACCGGCCGCCGACCGTCGCCGCGCCCGCCTTGCTGCGATCGCACACGAAAATCCGGCGTCAGTTTAGCGTCGCGACGGCGAAATCGGGTTTCGTAACCCGCTCATGCAAACCCTACATTATGAGATAAGATTGCACCCAGGAGACGGATGAGGAAATAAAAATGCATGAACCGGTTCTGGATCGCCTCGATCGCCACTTGCTCGCGATCCTGCAGGAGAACGGCCGCGCGTCGAACCTCGATCTGGCGAAGGCGGTCGGCCTGTCGCCCGCGCAGACACTGCGCCGCCACCGGCGGCTGGAGGAAATCGGCGCGATCCGCCGCTACGAAACCCGGCTGTGCCCCGATACGCTCGGTTTTGGCGTCACCGCCTTCGTGCACGTGACGATGGAGCGCGGGCATATCCGCGACCTGTCGAAGTTCCAGAAACTCGTGTCGGATCTCGCGCAGATCCAGGAGTGTTTTTCAGTGACGGGCGATATCGACTACGTGCTGAAAGTCGTCGCGCGTGACCTGAAGGGGCTGTCCACGTTCCTGCTCGAGACGCTGATGCGCATTCCCGGCGTGAGCGGCGTGCATTCGAGCGTGTGCCTCGACGAGATCAAGTGCACGAGCGCGATGCCGGTGGAAGGCTGAAGCACCGGGCCGCTTACCTCACTGCCTCGAACGCACTGATCAGCAACGCCCCCGCCGCGATCACCAGGCAACCGGCCGCCCGGCGCGGCGTCAGCCGCTCGCCAAGATATACGCGAGCGATCAGCGCCGCGAACACCACGCTCGTTTCCCGCAGCGCCGACACCGGCCCCATCGGCGCGCGATCCATCGCCCAGATCACGATGCCGTACGCGAGCGCCGCGAACACGCCGCCGCACGCAGCCTTCGCCGTTTCGCCGACATCCTGCGTCAGCCGTAACGGCCCCGCCCGCAGCCGGTAGTACGCGGCCATCATCGCGCCCGTCAGCACGAACATCCACGCGGTATAGCCGACCGTGTTGCCGCTTTCCCGCACGCCGATTCCGTCGACCACGCTGTAGGCCGCGATCGACACGCCGGTCGCGAACGCGGTCGGCAGAACCTGCATCATCCGGTGCTTCGCGTCGCGCCCGCGCTCCAGGCCGATCGCCAGGATGCCCGCGCAGATCAGCACGAGCCCGCATTGCGCGCCGGCATTCAGGTGCTCGCCCGCAAACACCGCCGCGCCGAGCGTGACGAGCAGCGGCGCGGTGCCGCGCGCGACCGGATACGCGACGGTCAGGTCGCCGTGCTCGTACGCGCGCACCAGCAGCAGCGTATAGACGACGTGGAGCACGGCCGATGCGACGACGCAGAGCCAGCTCGCGGGCGTGATCGGCGCGGCGGCCGGCAGGAACAGCAGCGCGAACAGCCCGATGGCGATCTGCAGCACGGTGGCCGACCGCAGCCGGTCGCCGCTGCTGCGGACGAGCGCATTCCATGACGCATGCAGGAACGCGGCACACAGAACGGCAAACAGAACGGGGATCGGCACGATGCGTACTCGCTGACGGTCGGCCACGCGAAATCGTCGCCGCAGGGCGTTCATCGTATGAATACGTCATCCGGTTGTCAAAAAACCTGCGCTGCGCAGCGTCCTGTGCCCCCGCGCTGCCATGCCGTTTCGCCTGTCCCGCCCGCCCCGTGAGGCATCCGCGGCAATCGCCCCGCCCGCCGCGGAATGTGACGCGAAGGTGGCAGGCGGTCCGCCCCTTTCCGTTCTCTTTCGGTTCGCGCCCCGGCGTAATGAAATCGATACCGCAGCGCAATCGGCGCGAAACCACTCCGTCCCCATATCTTCATACGGGACTGTTTCAATGCGCGTGCTCTCTCACGAGCTCCGCGCCGAACCGACACGGCGACGGGGCCGCTCTCCACCATCGAAGACCTTACCTGGAGTTTCCCGATGTTCCGTCAAGCCTTGCTCGTCACCGCCTGCGCAGCCGCGGCGCTGGCGCTGTTCGCCTGCGGCGGCAGCGACGATCCCACGTCGACGCCTGCCGTGTCGTCGCAGGATGCGCTGCAGACCGCCACGCCGATCAAGCATGTCGTCGTGATCTATGGCGAAAACATCTCGTTCGACCACTACTTCGGCACCTACCCGAACGCGACGAACCCGTCGGGCGAACCGGCGTTCACCGCTAAAGCCGGCACGCCGACGCCGAACGGGCTGACGGGCACGCTGCTCACCGCGAACCCGAACTTCACGAACACGGCCAACGGCACCGACGCGGCGAACCCGTTCCGCCTCGACCGCACGCAGGCCGCGACCGCCGACCAGAACCACGCGTACACGGCCGAACAGCAGGCCGAGGACAACGGCCTCGCCGACCTGTTCCCGAAATACACCGGCAAGGGCTCGTCCGGCGGCGCCGGCGCATTCGGCACGAAGGGCCAGGTGATGGGCTACTTCGACGGCAACACCGTGACCGCGCTGTGGAATTACGCCCAGCGCTTCGCGATGAGCGACAACACGTTCACGACGGTCTACGGCCCGTCGACGCCCGGCGCGCTGAACGTCGTGTCCGGCCAGACCAACGGGATGCAGATCGTCAAGACGTCGAAGCAGCCTTCGACGCTCGCGTCCAGCTCGTACTACATCAATGACGGCCAGGGCGGCCTCACGATGATCAACGACGTCGACCCGGGCTTCGACGTGTGCTCGAGCACGACCGACCAGGCGATGATGACGGGCAAGAACATCGGCGACCTGCTGAACGGCGCGAAGATCACGTGGGGCGGCTTCATGGGCGGCTTCAACCTGTCGACGACGAACGGCAACGGCACGACGGGCTGCGCGCGCAGCACGGTCGCGACCGCCGTGAACGCCGCGACGGCCGACTACATCCCGCACCACAACTGGTTCCAGTACTACGCGTCGACCGCGAACCCGCAGCACACGCGCCCGAGCTCGGTCGCGGCGATCGGCTCGAGCTTCCAGACCGACGGCAAGACCGCCGAACCCGCGAACCACCAGTACGACACGGACGACTTCTTCGCCGCCGTGAAGGCCGGCAACTTCCCGTCGGTCAGCTACCTGAAGGCCCCGGCCGCACAGGATGCGCACGCCGGCTATTCGGATCCGCTCGACGAGCAGGCGTTCGTGACGAAGGTCGTCAACTTCCTGCAGCAGCAGCCGGACTGGCAGAACACGGCCGTGATCGTCACCTATGACGACTCGGACGGCTGGTACGACCACGTGTACACGGCACCGACGCGCGCGTCGTCCGATCCGGTCGACCAGGTCAACGGCAACGGCAAGTGCGGCACGGGCGGCACCACCGGCGTGAACGGCTCGACCGTGAACGGCCGCTGCGGCCCGGGCGTGCGCATTCCGCTGATCGTGATCTCGCCGTACGCGAAGCAGAACTACGTCGACCACACGATGCTCGACCAGTCGTCCGTCGTGCGCTTCATCGAGGACAACTGGCTGGGCGGCCAGCGCATCGGCGGCGGTTCGTTCGATGCGACGGCGGGCGACCTGCGCGCGCTGTTCGACTTCTCGTCGAAGCCGAACACGACGCCGCTGTACCTCGACCCGACGCTCGGCACCGCATTGAGCGCGGCACCGGCGATCTGACCGGTATTGCATGACCGCATGGCCGGCGCCTCACGCGCCGGCCGTTTCCGTTTGTTCCGTTCAACGCGCCGCTTCGTGCGGCGCCCGATTCCCGACCGACAGCATGACAGCTCGC
The DNA here is from genome assembly GCF_001411495.1 of Burkholderia cepacia ATCC 25416. Taxonomy (NCBI): domain Bacteria; kingdom Pseudomonadati; phylum Pseudomonadota; class Betaproteobacteria; order Burkholderiales; family Burkholderiaceae; genus Burkholderia; species Burkholderia cepacia. The sequence continues at coordinate 3,335,577 of NZ_CP012982.1, forward strand.
CCCGCGTTCCCGTCTCCCGACGCCTCCGGCACCGCCGCGCCGCGCGCCCCTTCCCGCCTTCTGCGCCGCGCGGCATTCGCGATCGGCGCCGCCGTGCTCGGCTACGGCGCGTTCGCGATCGCGTTTCCCGCGCAGGTACCGGCGGCGATCGGCACCGTCGTCGCCGACTGGACGGGGGCGAACCCGCATCCGGTCGTGCTGCAGCGGCCCGCCGCGCAGCCGCTGTCGACAGTCGCGCAGCTCGGGCGCGCGCTGTTCGCCGACCCGTCGCTGTCCGCGTCGGGCAAGCAGTCGTGCGCGTCGTGCCACAGCCCCGATCACGCGTACGGCCCGCCGAACGCGCTCGACGTGCAGCCGGGCGGCCTCGCGATGACGCAGCAGGGTTATCGCCCGCCGCCGTCATTGATGTACCTGTACCGCCAGCCGAACTTCAGCATCGGCCCCGACGCCGGTGAAAACGACGCCGCACCGAGCGTCGCGCAGCAGGCCGCTTCGGCTGCCGGCGTGGTGAAGGCGCAGAAGGTGGCCGGCACGTCGGCCGCGCCGCAACTCGTGCCGCAGGGCGGGATGTTCTGGGATGGCCGCGCCGATACGCTGCAGCAGCAGGCATTCGGCCCGCTGCTGAATCCGGTCGAGATGGCGAACGCGAGCATCGACGACGTCGCGCGCAAGCTCGCGCAGTCGTCGCACCGCGCCCAGCTCGAGCAACTGTTCGGCGCACGCGTGTTCGACAGCCCGCAGCTCGCGGTATCGGAAGCGATGTTCGCGATCGCGCGCTACCAGGTGGAGGATCCGTCGTTCCACCCGTACAACAGCAAGTACGATCGCTGGCTCGAAGGCCGTGCTCGGCTGACTCGTGCCGAACTGCGGGGGCTACGCCTGTTCAACAACCCGGACAAGGCGAATTGCGCGGGCTGCCACCTGTCGAAGCCCGGCAAGGACGGATTGCCGCCGATGTTTACCGACTACCAGTACGAGGCGCTCGGTGTGCCGCGCAACCAGCAGCTCGCGCAGAACCGCAACCCGGCGTTTCACGATCTCGGCGTGTGCGGGCCGTTCCGCGACGACCTGAAGGACCAGACGCAGTATTGCGGGATGTTCCTCACGCCGACGCTGCGCAACTCGGCGACGCGCCATGTGTTCTTCCACAACGGCGTGTTCCACACGCTCGACCAGGTGATGGCGTTCTACAACGAGCGCAGCATCTCGCCGCAGAAGTTCTATTCGCGCGGCGCGGACGGCAAGGTCGACGAGTACGACGACATTCCGCCGAAATACCGCGCGAACGTCGACGTGACCGATGCGCCGTTCGATCGCAAGCCGGGCGACAAGCCTGCGATGACGGCGCAGGACATCAGGGATATCGAAGCGTTTCTGGGAACGTTGAACGACGAGCCGGCGCGCTGACAGGCCGGCTGTCGATTGCCGTTCGCGCCGTGTTCGTCAGCGACGAGCACGGATGCACAGGAAGGCCGGCGCCAGCGACAGCTCCGCATGAAGCCGCTCCGATACGGCCTTCATCTCGGGTAGCGGTGTCGGTTCGACGAAACGGTCGAGACGCCAGCCGGCGTCGGCGAGCGCATTCAGGATGTCGGCGAGCGGCCGGCGCCAGGCCTCGACATAGGGTTTCGGTTCGCCGAAGCCCGACCAATGGAAGCCGAAACGGCTCGTATCGAAGTACGTGCCGTCCCCACGCGTGCGTTCGTCCATCCAGTCGCGCATCGGATGCGCCATCGAGAACACCAGCGTCGCGCCCGGCCGCGCGACGCGTCTGAATTCGCGCAGCGTCGGCGTCAGATCGCGCACGTAGTCGAACGCGAGCGAGCACAGGATCTTGTCGAAAGCGTGGTCGGGCAGCCAGTCGAGCCGCGCCGCGAGATCGCCCTCCGCGACGTCGACCGCGAGCCCCGCGCAACGCGCCTTCGCGAGCGCGACCATCTCGGGCGTGATGTCGAACGCGTGGACGGTCGCACCGTGGCGCGCGAGGTGCTCGCTGCAGATGCCGGGCCCGCAGCCGGCGTCGAGCACCGTCAGGCCGTCGACGTCGCCGAGCAGCGCCATCGTAGCCGGCCGCTCGTAAAGCGCGTTGTGCGCCTTGGTCGGCGCGATGTCCGCGTAGCGTTGCGCGAAGCTCGCATACACGCGGCGGGCGGACGGTTCGTTCGGGTCGGTCATGCGGCATCCGTCGGTGGAGACTGGGCAGGCCGATTCTGCCCGATCCGACGGCGGCTGGCGACCTGGCCTCGCGCCGGCGTCAGGACAGGCTGTCGAGCAACCGATACCACGCGACCCCGGCCGCGATATAGAAGCGCTGCAACCCGTGCAACGGGATCGGGCGGATCGGCGTGACCCGGAACGGCAGCGGCAGTTGCGCATCGCCCGACAGGTGCGCGGCCAGGTGCTTGCCGAGCGTCGTCGCCATCGCGATGCCGCGGCCGTTGTAGCCGAGCGCGATCGTCACGCCCGGCGCGGGCTCGTGCACGTGCGGCAGGAAATCCGCGGTGATCGCGACGCGCCCCGCCCAGCGGTATTCGAACCGGACGCCCTTCAGTTGCGGATACAGCAGCGCCGTCGCGCGTTCGAGGTGGCGCCAGTCGCTCGGCGCGCGCGGGTCGGCGAACGGGCCGCGGCCGCCCATCAGCAGGCGCCCGGCCGCGTCACGGCGGAAGTACAGCAGCAGACGCCGCGCATCCGATGCAACCTCGCCGCCGACGAGGATGTCGCGGCCAAGCGCCGGCGCGAGCGGTTCCGTCGCGACGATGAAACTGTTCGCGGCGATCACCGACTGGCGCAAGCCGGGCCACAGCCCGTCCGTGTAGCCGTTGGTCGCGATCACGACGCGTTCGGCCGACAGCGTCGCGCCGCCGGACGTCGCGATCCGCCAGCGGCCGTCGGCGCGCGTCAGCCCGACGGCGCGGGTCGACCCATGCACGACCGCCCCGCTCGCCTGCGCCGCGCGCACGAGGCCGCGCGTATAACCGAGCGGCTGCACGCTGCCGGCGCGGCGATCGATCCAGCCGCCCGCATACGCCGGCGTGCCGAGCCGACGCGCGACGTCGTCGCGGCCAAGCACGTCGACCGGCGCGCCGCGCGCGGCCCATTGCTGCGCCCGACGTGCGACCGTGTCGAGCATCGCGGCGGTCGGCGCCGGCTGGATCCAGCCGGCGCGACGCGCATCGCAGTCGATTCCGTACCGCGCGATCAGGTCGAACACCGTGTCGGCCGCGCCGCCGACGATGCCGGCAAGCTGTTCGCCGGCCTCGTCGCCGAACCGGCGTACCAGTTCGTCGGGGTCGTATTTCAGCCCGGGAATCACCTGCCCGCCGTTGCGGCCCGATGCGCCCCAGCCCGGCTGCGCGCCGTCGATCACGCGGACGTCGACGCCGCGTTCGGCCAGATGAAGTGCGGTCGACAGGCCCGTGAAGCCCGCGCCGACGATCGCCACGTCGCACGACACGGACGCGTCGAGCGCGGGCGTATCGGGCGCCGGCGCGGCGGTTGCCGCCCACAGCGAATCCGGCCACTGCGCGTCGGGCCGTCCGGGTGCCGCGTTCGTTGCGCTCATGTTCGATCCGGGTGGTCGGCGCCGTCCGACGCCAGCAGGCGGCGCAGGAATTCCTGCGTGCGGGGATGGGTCGGCTGCGTGAGCACGTCGCGCGCCGGTCCGCTTTCGCAGATCGTGCCGTCGTGCAGGAAGCACACGCGATCGGCCACCTCGCGTGCGAATGCCATTTCGTGCGTGACGACCACCATGGTCATCCCGTCGCGGGCGAGCCCGCGCATCACGCCGAGCACTTCGCCGACGAGCTCGGGGTCGAGCGCCGACGTCGGCTCGTCGAACAGGATCGCCTGCGGCGCCATCGCGAGCGCGCGTGCGATCGCGACGCGCTGCTGCTGGCCGCCCGACAGTTCCGACGGATACGCGTTCATCCGGTGCGAAAGCCCGACCTTGTCGAGCAGCGCACGCGCCTGCTCGCGTGCCTGCGCCGCCGGCATGCGCCGCACGTGCACGGGCCCTTCCATCACGTTCTCGAGCGCCGTGCGGTGCGCGAACAGGTTGAAGCGCTGGAACACCATGCCAACCCGCATCCGCAGTTCGTGGATCCGCTTCGAATGCGCGTCGACCTTCACGCCGTCGATCGTGATCGACCCTTCGTCGTAGGTCTCGAAGCCGTTGATACAGCGCAGCACGGTCGACTTGCCGGAACCGGACGGCCCGATCAGGCACACGACTTCACCCGCCTGCACGTCGAGGCTCACGCCCTTCAGCACCGCGTGCTGCTGAAACCGTTTATGGATGGCATCGATCCGGATCATGCGCCCCTCCTCAGTGCGAGCCGCTTGCCGAGCCGGTTCACGCCGAACATCAGCGGCAGGCCGAGCGCGAGATACAGCAGCGCGACGAGCGTGTAGACGCTCATGTTCTGGAACGTCGACGACGCGATCAGCTGGCCGGCGCGCGTGATCTCGGCGACCGTGATCGTCGACGCGACCGACGAATCCTTCAGCAACATCACCAGCGTGTTGCCGTACGGCGGCAGCGCGATGCGGAACGCCTGCGGCAGCACCACGCGCCGCATGATCATCGGCCCGCGCATGCCGATCGCGTGCGCGGCCTCGATCTGGCCGCGGTCGATCGCCTCGATGCCCGCGCGGAAGTTCTCGGCCTGATACGCCGAATACGCGATGCCGAGACCGAGCACGCCAGCCTGGAATGCCGACAGTTGCACGCCGAGATCAGGCAGCACGAAGTACATGTAAAACAGCTGCACGATGATCGGCAGCCCGCGGATCACGTTGACGATCGTGCTGCCGGCCGTCGAGACGGCACGATTGCGCGACACCTTCAGCAGCGCAAAGATCAGCCCGAGCACCGAGCTGAGCACGAACGCGCATGCGGTGATCTCGATCGTGACCACCGCGCCCTTCAGCAGGATCGGCAGGAAATCGATCGCATTCTGGAAAAACATGAGGCCTCCTATGCGACGGCCGGACGGCCCGCCGCCGGGAATGCCCGCGACGCGCGGGCGATGCCGGTCGGGAATCGAATGCCGACGCTCAGCTCATGTGCCACTTCTGCAGGATCTGCTGCAGCGTGCCGTCGCTCTTCATCTTGCGGATCGCGCCGTTGAGCTGTTCGAGCGTCGCAGTGTCACCCTTACGCACGATGAAGCACACCTGCCCCTTCACGACGCTCTGGTATTCCGGCACGAGCCGCACCTGGCGATTGACGCCGTGTTCGATCTGGTACGCGACGATCGGCTGGTCGGCGAAGCCGGCCTTGATGCGCCCGAGCGCGACGTCGCGCATGATGTCGGCGATCGAATCGTAGGTCCGGACTTCCTTGAAGATGCCCTTCTTGTTGAGCGCATCGACGAACGCCGTGCCGACCTGCGCGCCGACCACCTGGTCCTTGAAATCGTCCATCGACGTATAGCGGCCCGGGTCGTCGGCCTTCACGATCAGGCCTTCGCCGAATGAGTAGACGGTGTCGGAGAAATCGACGACCTGCTGGCGCGCCGGCGTCTTCAGCATCGCGGCCGAGATGATGTCGATCTTCTGCGTGGTGAGCGACGGGATCAGCGCCGAGAACACGGTCTGCTGCACGTCGACGCGAAACCCGGCCGACTTCCCGGCTGCCGTGATCGCATCGACCATCATCCCCTGGATCGAATTGCTCTTGACGTCGAGAAACGTGAACGGCACGCCGGTGGCCGTCGCGCCGACCTTCAGCGTCGGCTCGGCCGCAACGGCACCCGCCGATGCCGTGGAGAGGGCAATACAGGTGGCGAAACCGGCGGCCAGTGCGCCGAACCGCTTGATGAACGGAACCATGGTGACTCCTTCTCGAATAATCCGGGCGCCGGCCGGTCGCTGATCGACACTGCGACGATGGCCCGATCTTAAAACGAATCAAAAACATCGCAAATAGATTTTTGCGTATCGATATTCGATACGCTATGATGCGATATCGAATCGATTCCGCTCCTCGCCATGGAAACGTCGCCCGACCAAACAAACGATCTGCTGTTCAACCAGTCGCTGGAAAAAGGGCTGAACGTGCTGCGCGCGTTCAGCGCGAAACGGCGCACGATGACGCTGGCGGAGGTGGCCGACGCGGCGGGGATGACGAAAAGCTCCGCGCAGCGGATGGTCTATACGCTCGAGAAGCTCGGCTACATCCGCAAGCATCCGGTCACGCGGCGTTACCAGCTCACGCCGCACGTGATGCGGATCGGCTTCAACTATCTCGCCGCCGACACGTTGATCGACGTCGCGAATCCGTTCCTGTCCGAGCTCACGAACCTGACCGGCGAAACCACCAACCTCACCGAGCCGGACGAGGACGAAATGGTGTACGTCGCGCGTTTCGTGTCGACCAAGTTCGTGCCGATTCACATGCCGATCGGCAGCCGCATCCCGATGTACTGCACCGGCAGCGGCCGCGCGTTCCTGAGCGCGTTGGCGCCGGAAGAAGCACGCGCGCGGCTCGACGACATGGCGCGCACGCCGCATACGCCGCGCACGGTCACGGCGCTCGACGATCTCGTCGCGCTGCTCGACAGCGCGCGACGGGAAGGCTACGCGACCAACCAGGAAGAACTGTTCATCGGGGACATGTCGATCGCGGCGCCCGTGCTCGGCAGTCAGGGGCAGCCGGTCGCGGCCGTGCACGTGGTCGCGCCGACGAGCCGCTGGACGTTCGATGACGCGCGCCGCAAGCTCGCGCCGGCGGTGATCGACTGCGCGCGCGGGATCAGCAATTCGATCCGGACGCTTGAATAGCGTCGGCGAAATGGCACACGGCGTGCCGTTGCATTGCGCAACGGCGTTCGATCGCTACTGTGGCTTGGGCGAATGCTCGGTCCGATAGGTACGGTTCGGGCGCGATACGAGTTGCTTCGCTGCAACGTCCAGTTCCTTGCCGTGATACAGATCGATGCATTTCAGGAAGTCGAACTTCACATCCCTGACCTCAGATTCGACAACCGGATTTCGATAGTCACGGGCCAGATACTTCGCGACCAGCGCGTGGATCACGTCCGGCGCACGTTCCATGTCGTAGTAGGTCCAGTCACGCAACGCGCTGGTGCTGCTGCCGATGTCCTTGCTCGCGCCGGGCGCCTGCTTGTATGCGGTAGCCAGACATTCCGCGAGCACCATGTCCTTGAAGTTCTGGAGATAAGTTCGTGAGCCTGCCTCAGGCGCCGCTTGTGCGGCGTCCTTCGCCACGACCATCGCCGGTTGAAACGCGATGCACACTAACGCGGCAGCGATCCGGACTCCCCTCATGACAGGCTCCAAAAATTTGCGCGATCGGTACGATACCGCGCGCCCGGTTCGTTGAAGTAACAATGGTCGTAACACGTCCGCCCATTGAACAGCGTGGCGTGGCCCTGTGCATCGCTCCACCCCGACACCTCGAACAGGATGACGCCCTGCCGACCCGCAAGCGGCCCTCCGTTCGACGGCGGGTATTTGACGCCCTCAGCCTTCCCCCAGCGTTGCTCGAGAAAACGAATCAAGTCCCGGACACGAAAAAAGTATTGCCGATTGTCTCTGCCCGATACCGTTTGCTCGGGGATTCTCGGTATCACCATACCGGCTTCACCCAGGATATAACTCATCCTCACCGCGCAAGTATTGCTCCATCGCTCTGTCGGATTCGGATTGTTGACGTTCCTCTCGACATATCCACCTATCACTTTCGCAACGCGCTCACCGGAATTTGCCGGGTCGTAGATTCGCTGAGATGCCGCCCATGCAACGGCAAATGATGGTCGTTTCACTTTGGCTCCTTGTTGTTGAAATGAATTCGACTCGAGGGCAAACGCATCGAAGACTCGCTACGGCTCATGTGCTCCGAGAACCTTCGAATCCATCGAATCAGGGCGTTATGATGAGCGATTTGAAAGTTTTTTGTAATAATTCCAGTTTGCCGGACGCCGATCCTTCTTCTGCTTCACCCCCTCGTTTTCCCCGATCCCGTTCGCCTTGACTCGGTTCCTCCGATCGTCAACACTTCGCACATCGCAAGTGTGATCACAGATCGCAGATCAATCCCAGGAGAACCCCGCCTTGGCGCCTCGTATCGTCCCGCCCGCACTGAAAGCCATCGAACAGGAAACGATGGCCGACAAGGTCTACCAGCAACTGCGCGAAGCGCTGATGAGCGGCCGTTTCGCGCCCGGCCAGGCGCTGAGCCTGCGCAGCGTCGCCGAGGCAGTCGGCTCGTCGACGATGCCGGTGCGTGCCGCGCTCACGCGGTTGCGCGCCGAGCGCGCGCTGGTCGACGGCCCGAACCGGGCGCTCGTCGTTCCGCCGATGACGCTCGACATGCTCGACGAACTGCGCGACGTGCGGATCGCCCTCGAAGGCTGCATCGCCGAGCGCGCGTGCGCCCGGATGAACGACGCGCAGATCGCGGTCGTGCGCAAGACCTGCGAGACGATGCAGGCACACGTCGAGGCCGGCCGCTCGCGCGCCTACCTGCAAAGCAATTTCGCGTTCCACAGCGCGATCTACGCGCACGGCGCCAGCGAAAACACGCTCGCGATCGTCGAGAACCTGTGGATGCGTGTCGGCCCGTTCCTCAACATGGTCGCGCTCGACATTCCGCACATGCGGCGCTCGATGGATGCGCACCGTGCCATCGTCGATGCACTCGAGCGACGCGACGGCGCGGGCGTGCGGGCCGGCATCGCGCTCGACATCGGCGGCGCCGCGCACGATCTCGCCGAGACGCTGCGGGCCGAACAGACACCGCGGACCGTGAACGCGAAACCGTAGCCGCCGCCCGCCTCGACCCGCCGAATCGCGATCGGCCGCAATCCGACTACACCAACGATGGAGACAACCCGGCATGACAGCTTCCGACCTGCTGAAACCCTATGACGGCCTGCGCGTCCTCGTGACGGGCGGCGCGTCGGGCATCGGTCTCGAAATCGCCGACGCGTTCGCCGAATGCGGCGCGCGCGTGCACGTGTGCGACGCCTCGCAAGCCGCGATCGCGGCGCTCGCCGACCGGCCGCCGCGCGCCGCGGCCGGCGCGATCAGCGCGACGCTGGCCGATGTATCCGACCCGGCCGCCGTCGAGCGCGTGTTCGCCGACGTGTCGACCGGGCTCGGCGGCCTCGACGTGCTGGTCAACAACGCGGGTATCGCCGGCCCGACCGGCGGCATCGACGAAATCGACCCCGTGCAGTGGGAACAAACCGTCGCGATCAACCTGAACGCGCAATTCCAGTTCGCGCGCCGCGCGGTGCCGCTGCTGCGCGAGTCGAAACACGGCGGCGCGATCATTGCACTGTCGTCGGTCGCCGGCCGGCTGGGCTATGCGTTCCGCACGCCGTATGCGGCCACCAAATGGGCGGTGGTCGGCCTCGTGAAGAGCCTCGCGATCGAACTCGGGCCGCTCGGCATCCGCGTGAACGCGATCCAGCCCGGCATCGTGCGCGGCCCGCGGATGCGCCGCGTGATCGAGGCGCGCGCGCAGCAGCTCGGCATCGGCTACGACGACATGGAGAAGCGCTATCTCGAGAAGATCTCGCTGCGGCGCATGACCGATCCGGCCGAGATCGCCGCGACCGCGCTGTTCCTGTGCTCGCCGGGCGGGCATGGCATCACAGGGCAGGCGATCTCCGTCTGCGGCAACGTCGAAGTGCTCTGACGCGTCCTGCATCGTTCATCGAAAGGAATCCATCCGTGGCAAACGCTCGTAAAGTCATCATCACCTGTGCGCCGACCGGCGCGATCCATACGCCGTCGATGTCGCCGTACCTGCCTGTCACACCGCACGAAATCGAAACGGCCGCGGTCGCGGCCGCACGGGCCGGCGCGGCGATCCTGCACCTGCACGCACGCAACCCGTCCGACGGCAAGCCGACACAGGATCCGGCCGTGTTCGCCGAATTCCTGCCTCGCATCAAGGCGCAGACCGACGCGGTGATCAACCTCACGTCGGGCGGCAGCCCGCACATGACGGTCGACGAACGGCTGCAGCCCGCGCTGCATTTCCAGCCCGAGGTCGCGTCGTTGAACATGGGCTCGATGAACTTCGGGCTGTACCCGATGCTCGAGCGCTTCCGCGAGCTGAAGCATCCGTGGGAGCGCGAACATCTCGAGAAAAGCCGCGATCTCGTGTTCAAGAATACGTTCGCGGACATCGAGACGATCCTCACGCGCTGCGGCGCGAACGGCACGCGGTTCGAATTCGAGTGCTACGACATCTCGCATCTGTACAACCTCGCGCACTTCGTCGATCGCGGGCTCGCGAAACCGCCGTTCTTCGTGCAAAGCGTGTTCGGCCTGCTCGGCGGGATCGGCGCGCACCCGGAAGACCTGATGCACATGCGCCGGACGGCCGACCGCCTGTTCGGCAGCGATTACGTGTGGTCGATCCTCGGCGCGGGCCGCAACCAGATTCCGCTCGCGACGATCGGCGCCGCGCAAGGCGCGAACGTGCGCGTCGGGCTCGAGGATTCGCTGTGGATCGCGCCCGGCAAGCTCGCGGAATCGAGCGCCGCGCAAGTCCTGAAAATGCGTCAGGTGCTCGAAGGCCTGTCGCTCGAGATCGCAACGCCGGCCGAGGCGCGCGCGATGCTCGCGCTCAAGGGCGGCGACGCCGTGAATTTCTGATCGCCGGGTCGCCCCCCGACACCCGCATCCGCATCCGCAAGCGCAGTGACAAGGCGCCGGCCCGAACCGGCCGGCGCCAGGACGCCCTTCATCGCCCCGCTCCGTTCGAGCGCCGCCGGCGCGGCTCCGTCGACTGCCCATCCGCTGCCTGCCGCGCAGCGGCATTTGCCGAACGCGGCGCGCCGTGCTTGCCGTGCGCGCCGGTTCGCCCTTACCGGAGTCGTCCGCATGTCCACTCATCACGCTCAGGCCCTGTCGTCCACCGCGACCGACGCGAACGCGTCGCTGAACCGGCTGCTGTTCCGCAAACTCATGCCGCTGCTGATCGCCGCGTATGTGATCAGCTTTCTCGACCGCACCAACATCGCGTTCGCCAAACATTCGATGGGCGTCGATCTCGGCATCTCATCGGCCGCGTACGGGCTCGGCGCGGGGCTGTTCTTTCTCACCTACGCGCTCTTCGAGATCCCGAGCAACCTGATCATGCATCGCGTCGGCGCGCGCTTCTGGATCACGCGGATCATGATCACGTGGGGCGCGCTGTCGATCGCGATGGCGTTCGTCCGCGGCGAGACATCGTTCTACGTGATGCGCCTGCTGCTCGGCGTGGCCGAAGCCGGCCTGTTTCCCGGCGTGATGCTGTATCTGACGTACTGGTTCGGCCGGGAGGAGCGTGCACGCGCCACCGGCTATTTCCTGCTCGGCGTGTGCATTGCGAATATCGTCGGCGGGCCGCTGGCCGGTGCGCTGATCGAACTCGACGGCACGCTCGGTTTCCACGGCTGGCAATGGCTGTTCGTCGTCGAAGGCATTCCGGCGATCCTGCTCGCGTTCGTCGTGTGGACACGCTTGCCGGACCGTCCGAGCGCCGCGCCGTGGCTCGCCCCGGAAACCGGCCGCGCGCTCGAGCGCAAGCTGGCCGCCGAACAGGACGCGGGCGTCGCCGCGCACGGCGGCCACGCGTTCGGCGCCGCATTGCGCGACCCGCAGATCTGGCTCGCGATCTTCGTGTACTTCTGCCACCAGTTGACCATCTACACGGTGATCTTCTTCCTGCCGGGGATCATCGGCGCGTCGGGACGTCTGTCGCCGGTCGCGGTCGGGTTGCTGACGTCGCTGCCCTGGCTCGCCGCCGCGCTCGGGGCCGGGACGCTGCCGCGCTTCGCACGCGAGTCGCGTCATTCGCGGCGGATGCTGTGCGCGGGGCTCGCGATCATGGCGGCCGGGATGGTCGGTGCCGCGCATGCGTCACCGTTGGCGGGCCTGCTCTGCGTATGCGTGTCCGCGTCGATGTTCTTCGTCGTGCAGTCGATCGTGTTCACGTTTCCGGCGTCGCGGCTCGCCGGCAGTGCGCTGGCCGGCGGGCTCGGGCTCGTGAATACGTGCGGGCTGCTCGGCGGCTTCGTCGGGCCCACCGTCGTCGGCGCGATCGAACAGGCGACCGGCAATGCAAAGAACGGGCTGACGCTGCTGGCGGCCGCGCTCGTCGTCGCGGCATTCGCGAGCCTCGCGTTGCGTCACGGGCACGAGCGCGCCGACGTGCGGTCGCGCGGCTGAAAGGCAGTCTGGAACCAGACCGGCGTGAGACGGGCTCCGCCCCGCCCGCCTCACGCGGTCAGAACAGATACATCCCCGCGACGAACACGACGCCCGAGAACAGCAGCGTCGTCACGCAGTACCCCATGATGTCGCGCACCCCGAGCCCGGCAATCGCCAGCGCGGGCAGCGCCCAGAACGGCTGCGCCATGTTGGTCCAGGCCTCGCCGTACGCGATCGCCATCGCCGCCTTGCCGAGATCGGCACCGAGCGCCTGAGCCGCCGGCATCACGAACGGGCCCTGCACGACCCAGTGGCCGCCGCCCGACGGCACCGCGAAATTGATCACGGCGGAACTCAGGAACGCGAGCAGCGGGAACGTATGCACGTTCGCGATATCGACGAACCACTTCGTGATCACGCCCGCGAGCCCCGAATGATCCATCAGCGCCTGGATGCCGGCGTAGAACGGGAACTGGATCATGATCCCCGACGCGCCGCGCGCCGCGCCGGCCACCGCGCGCGCATAGGCCATCGGCGTACGGTGCAGCAGGATGCCGGCCGCGAGGAACGCGAGGTTCACGGTGTCGATGTCGAGTGCGAAGCCCTTCTGCACGAACTTCAGCACGAGGAACGCCGCACACAGCGCCGCGACGAACACCGACAACGCACGGCTCTCCTCCATCCGCTCCGCGAACGTCGCGTCGGGCCCGAGCTGGCGCTCGACGCTCGGCGGTTCGGCCAGCAGCGCCGGATCGACGCTGACCACGTCGCCCGGCTTCGGCATCATCAGGCGCGCGAGGAACGGCAGCATCACGATCAGGCCGATCGTGATGAACGCGTTGTAGCCGGTGAAGATCGTCTGCGACACGGGAATCAGCCCGATGGTCTTTTCCATCGGGTTGCCCTTCGTGGCCGCGACGAGCGGGACCGAACCCGACAATCCGCCGTGCCAGCTCAGGAAGCCCATGTACGCGGACGCGACGAGCAGCCGGTAATCGCTGCCGGCCACGCGACGCGCCACTTCGCGCGCGAGCATCGCGCCGAGCACGAGGCCGAAGCCCCAGTTGATCGCGCACGCGAGCGCGCCGACGAACGCGACGAGCATCACGCCCTGCCCCGGCGTGCGCGCGGTGCTCGCGAGCGCGACGAGCATGCGCTTCACGGGCGGCGAACTCGCGAGTGCGTGACCGGTGACGAGAATCATCACCATCTGCATCGAGAACGCGAGCAGGTTCCAGAAACCCGAACCCCACATCGTCGTGAGTTGGGCGGGCGTATTGGGTGTGAGGCCGAACGCGAGCGCGAACGTGACGATCGTCAGCAGGATCGCGAAAATCAACGGGTCGGGCAACACGCGGTGAACCACCTGCGTGAAAAAGCGGGAAATGCGCTGGATCAACTTGAGCTCCTCGTTTCCTGATAGGGACGTCCGCGCGTGTCGTTGTGGGTGGATGCGCGGAAACGCGCGGATTCTTGCATAGAACCGGCGGACGCGCTTTGGTATGCGGGGGGCCGCGATCGCGCGGTCGTATCGACAGGAAAACGGGGATAAATGACAGGCAGCCCTTACGTCGCTTCGCAGCCTCGATCAACGCACTGCGTTCGTCACGCCTCCCAGCGCCCGCGCTCCATCGCCTCGACCATCATGCCGAGTGTGAGCGACCGGCCGCCCAGGATTTCGCGCGCCTTGTTGCTGAATGGCGATCTGACGACCGTGGCAAGGAACGAACCGATGCCGAGCTTCGCCGACGGGTAGTAATCGTGGATGTCGAACATGGACAAGTCGACGTCAAACGTCACGGCCCATCGCCGGACGAACGCATCGATGTGCTCCGGCTCCATGTCGAGATCGTGATGGAGATCCGTGTCCCGCGTGAGCTCGATCCGACCGACTGGCAGCTTGCCGATATCGGTCGCAATGAACGCTTCGAGGTTTTTCCAGGCGTCAGCCATACAAACGATCCTCGGGCTTCACGATGCTGTTGTACGTGCCGATCGTGCGATGAGTGATCAGCGAGATATCCGTTGCCAGGAGGACCCAACCTGCTCCTGGAATGGCGCGCCCGACAAAAGCGCCGATATTCCGCGTGAACTTGATCCGCAACATGACAAGACTCGTGAACGACGTAACGGTTGGCAAAATCCGATGCTTCAGTTCGTACGGCAGCAAGCGACGAGAAACCACCGACGCGATCGAGGTGCCCTTGACGGCGTTTGCGAACTTGCCGCGCGTGCGGATAAAGCGCTGGCCCAGCAACACCATCGCGATACCGATCGCGTCATCTACACCCGCCGCCTTGCCAGTCTCTTCGATGAAGATCAGGAAAAGCAACGCTTCGCGGCTCAAGCCGTCATGAACGCCGTACTTGTACGAATTCGACATTTTCCCTCAGATCGTTTGAATTTGAATGAGCGGAAAACGCTATCGTGAATGACTCGGGAAGGACAACCGACCCAGGGAAGCAATGACTGTTGCACGCGTGCATCCGGGCGCAGGTGATCGACGGGATGCCGTTCCTCTAAAGCGGCCCCACGCTTGGCGCCTCCGATCGTATCGGCTTCATCGTCCTGCGTGGATCACCGCGGCAACAGCTTGCTTCGGAACGGATACAAATCGTCAACTTTCGGTGATTTGTTGGCGACAAAAAAGGCAAACGTCGTTCGCCTCCTGGCTGCATGTGCGCATTAACGCATCGCCACCGCACGCTCGTTGACCACCTCCATCGCCTTCGCCCGCCCCTCACTCCACCGTTGCGCCACCCGATACGCGACGAGCGATCCGGCCACGGCAAGCAGCATCGGCACGAGACTGTCGTGATCCGCGCGCGTGAACTCGAGCAGCAGCAAGACCGCCGTGATCGGCATCTGCATCGACGCGGCGAGAAACGCGGTCGCGCCGACGAGCGCGCAAGCGCCGATCGACGCACCCGGCCACACGAGGCTCCACAGCCCGCCGAGCACGACGCCGAGCAGCGCACCGTTCGCGAGGCCCGGTGTCAGCAGGCCGCCTTCCGCGCCGGCCCGCAGGCTGCCGGCCTCGATCAGCACCTTCAGCACGAGCAGCGCGGCGGCGAGGCCGATCGTCAGCGTGCCGTCGAAACCCAGCGACGCCGGGCCCTTGCCGTTGCCGAGCAGTTGCGGAAACCGCATCGCGAGCACGCCGATCACCGCGAAGTTGATCAGCGCGAGCACGGGCAGCCGCCCGTCTTTCGGCGCGTTCGCCCGGGCGCGCGTCGTGAGCCGCACGAAGCCGTATGCGGCGAAGCCGAACAGCGGCCCGCAGACGATCGACCATGCCACCAGCGGCGTGCTCAGCACGAACGGCGGCACCGTGTACTGGTGTTCGTTGCCGAGGCCGATCCACGCGACGGCCGCCGCGATAGCCGACGTCGCGACCGCCACGACCAGCGCACGCAGTTCGAACGTGCCGAGCAGCACTTCGAGCACGAAGATCGCGCCGCCGAGCGGCACGTTATAGACGGCCGCGAGGCCCGCGCCCGCACCGCACGCGACCATCAGCCGGCAATCGTCGGGGGTGAGCCCCGCACGATGCGCAAGCTGCCCCGCCAGCAGCGATCCGATCTCGCGCGGGGCGACTTCGCGGCCGAGCGGCGAGCCGAGCGCGACGGTGACGATCTGCAGCAGCGCGTGAATCGTCGTGCTGACGACCGGCATCCGCGGATCGGCCGCGCGCACCGCGCGGCGGATGCTGATGAGCGGTCGGCCAAACCGGTACAGCGCCCACCAGCCGCCGCCGGCGACGATCCCGCAGACGATCAGCACCGCGAGCCGGCGCAGCGGATCGGCGCCGGTCACGCCGGTGAGGAAACTCTCGGTGCCGATCACGTGCGCGACGCTGTAGCCGAACGCGACGTGCTGGATCGCATGCAGCAGCAGCGCGAGCAGCATGCCGCCGAGGCCAGCGCCGACGCCGGTCAGGATCGTGACGACGGCCATGCGCGCGAACGGGGTGGCGGCCGGCGAAGGGAATGCGGGGGCGGACGGGAGATCGGGGCGCATGGGGTTCGCGAATGGGATCGAAAAAGACGGCGCGCCACTCGCGCCGTCGTCAGGACCGCATCGTAGGCCGGCGACAATCATGAGACAAACGTATTTTTCGAATCGACTCATGCATTCGATGAATACATGAAGACCGGCGGGTCGAGGCAGCCCGAAGTTCACCGTCCGCTTCAACCCGGATACCGGATATGCGTTCCGGTTCACGCCGCAGGATCGCCTTCCCGTTGCGGCGTATTCGTGAAAACGGCCGAGTGCTTCGAGTCGGCAGGTCGCGCGATCCGGTTGACGAGCCTGGAATGTGTGCACGCGCCCGCCTTTGAACGCGAGTGATGCCGGTCGCGAGCGTGGATGCAGGCGAGCCATTCTCCGCGCGCCAGTCGCACCGACCCACCGCCGCGCCACGCCCCGCTCATGTTGCACCGACGCTACAGCACGCCCGCGACGGACACATACCGCCCGCGTGCGACCGTGCAAAAACCACCACCGTCACGCGCGCACCGCGCGTCGTGTCAGTTTTGTGAACGACTCTTGCCTGATCCGGAAAGGTGCGCTCGCGGCCCCCGGCGGCCTTGCGCGCGGGTTGCGTTCCTATACTTGCGCCGAACTTTCGTTCCCCTTCCACACGCAGGAGCCTCACTTGAAAAAAACCCTCGTCGCCGGCGCATGCACCGCCACGCTGTTCGCCCCGCTCGCTCACGCACAAAGCTCGGTCACGCTGTACGGCCTGATCGATGCCGGCATCGTCTACACCAACAACGCCAACGGCGCATCGCTGTGGCGCCTGAACAGCGGCACCGTCAACGGCAGCCGCGTCGGGTTTCGCGGCACCGAGGATCTCGGCGGCGGCCTGAAGGCGCTGTTCGTGCTCGAGAACGGCTTCAACGTGAACAACGGCGGGCTCGGCCAGGACGGCAAGCTGTTCGGCCGCCACGCGTACGTCGGCCTGAGCCAGAGCGGCTATGGCACGCTGACGCTCGGCCGCCAGTACGACACGATGGTCGATTTCGTCGCGCCGCTGTCCGCCACGGCCGGCGACCTCGGCGACACGAGCTTCGCGCACCCGTTCGACAACGACAACCTGAACCACTCGCTGCGCATCAACAACGCGGTCAAGTACACGAGCGAGACGTATGCGGGCTTCAAGGTCGGCGCGATGTACGCGTTCTCGAACGCGACCAGCTTCGGCGCGAACCGCGCATACAGCGTCGCGGCGAGCTACACGAACGGCCCGTTGAAGCTGGCCGGCGCGTACCTGCAGATGAACGGCACGAAGGGCTCGACGAGCGCGAGCCCGGGCGCGACCGACGCGGCCGAAGCGAAGAGCCTGAACCAGGGCGGCTGGTCGATCGGCTCGGACCGCATGCGTTCGTACGGCGGCGGCATCAGCTACGGGTTCGGCCCGGCCACCGTCGGCTTCGTCTATACGCGCTCGCAGTACGACAACACGGGCTCGTTCGGCTCGACCGGCCAGGTCGCGTTCAACAACTACGACGTGAACGTGCGCTATGCGGTGACGCCGGCCGTCAGTCTCGGCGCGGCCTACGTGTACACGGACGCCAGCGTGTCGAACCCCGACAGCAGGCACGGCACCGATCCGAAGTGGCACCAGGTCGACCTGCAGGCCGTCTACAAGCTGTCGCGCCGCACGGACGTCTACGCGGAAGCGATGTATCAGCACGCATCGGGCCGCGGCTACCGGGCGTTCATCGACGGCTCGGGCGGCGCATCGAGCACCGCGAACCAGATCGTCGGCACGATCGGCATGCGCACGCGCTTCTGATCGACGCGATGCATCGCCGCCCGACGGTCACGCACCTGCGTCTGCATGCGGGTTCGTTCGCGGCGGGCGGCGCATCAATGTTGTTCCATCTGGAAGGCAGCCTGCCTGGAATCGGGGTTTTTACGCGCGCGGGCGCTGCGTAGACTGCCAGCGAAGGTCGGGGGCGCGCATCGCGCGTCGCGCCGGCCACCCACCCCGTACCCAGGAGAACCTCGTGAAATCGCTCGTCGTTACCGCCGCCGCTGCCGTCCTGCTCGCTGCACCGGCCCTGTCGTTCGCCCAGTCGGCAAAGTCGCCCGTCACGCGCGCGCAAGTGCTGCAGGAGCTGAGCGACCTCGAATCGGTCGGCTACAACCCGGCGCGCGGCGAATCCATCAACTATCCGGACGACATCCTGGCGGCACAGGAGCGGCTCCACGAAAAGCGCCTCGCGCAACAGAAGGCCGCGCGCGCCGCATACGGCCCGGCCGG
This sequence comes from Burkholderia cepacia ATCC 25416, assembly GCF_001411495.1. Classification (NCBI taxonomy): domain Bacteria; kingdom Pseudomonadati; phylum Pseudomonadota; class Betaproteobacteria; order Burkholderiales; family Burkholderiaceae; genus Burkholderia; species Burkholderia cepacia. The sequence goes on from NZ_CP012982.1 coordinate 3,354,025, forward strand.
CGAGCCGGCAACGGAATCGGGCACGGCGGCAAAGCCCGCGCTGTAACGTCATGACGATGCGCCGCGCCCACGGAGACGATGTACCGTGGGCGCGGCGAGTCGCGTTGGCGTGGTTGGCGAAATTCGCGTAAAGAGAAGAAGCCGGCTGAAGAGAAGAAGCCGGCGATACGCCGATACGCGTCGGCCGCTCAGGCGGCCTGCGGTTCGCGGTCGATCGCGTTCAGCATCTCGACGTCGCGCGCGATCATCCCCGGCACCTGTGCACGCAGCATCTCGACCCACGTCCGCACTTTCGCATCGACGAAGCGGCGCGACGGATACAGCGCGTACACGTTCATCTTCTGCAGGATGTGCGCGGGCAGCACGCGCACGAGCGTGCCGTCGCGCAGCGCGTCGATCGCCGAGTAAAGCGGCAGCATGCCGATCCCGATGCCGTCGCGTATCGCGAGCGCGAGCGATTCGGCCGTATTGGTCTGCACCGGCCCCGCGACGTGGATCTGCTCGACGCCCTCGGGCCCTTCGAGCACCCATTCGTGCGTCGGGAACGCCGGCGTGCACAGCGTCAGGCACGCGTGCGCGGCGAGATCCTGCGGACGGGCCGGCGCGCCGTGGCGCTTCACGTAGTCGGGCGACGCGCACAGGATGCTGAAGGTCGAGCCGAGCAGGTGCGACACGAGTTCCGAATCGGGAAGCGACGACGCGGTCACGACGGCCATGTCGCTCGTCCCGTCGAACAGGTCGGGCATGCGCTGCGACAGCGACAGCTCGATCGACACGTCCGGAAACTGCGCGTGATAGCGCGTCAGTGCGGGCAATACATAGTGATGGCCGACGCTCGCGAAGCTGTGCATGCGCAGCACGCCGGCCGGCCGTTCGTGCGCGCAGCTCGCCTCTTCTTCCGCGCGGTCGACGTCGGCGAGGATCTGGCGGCAGCGCCGCAGATAGCTTTCGCCGGCCGACGTGAGTGCGAGACGGCGCGTCGAACGATTCATCAGACGGGTACGCAGGCGCGCCTCGAGCTCCGACACCGCGCGCGACATCGCGCCCGTCGTCGAATTCAGCGATTGCGCGGCGGCAGTGAAACTGCCCGTCTCGACGACACGCGAAAACACCCGCATGTTTTGTAGGGTATCCATTCCTGTGAGCAACCTGTAGCGGAGCCGCTATTTTCCTCTACCGGATGCGACAGATTGTTACTCCGGCTGCAACTATCGTTTCCCCGCAGCTGCGTTAATGCACGGGCGCCGCGCTCCTACAATCGGCGCCTCACCAGTCGAACGGACCCGTTCGGACGTGCCGTGGCACCGTGCCCGGCCCCGTACCGGCCCCCTCTTTTCATGAAGCCACAACCTGCGATCGAGCGACCTTCCATCGAACCGGCACGATGGAGGACATGGCTCGATCCACTCGGCGACGCGGCACGCGACTGGGCCGCGAGCGACGGGCTGATCTGGCTGCACCTCGCGAAAACCGTGTTCGCGGCGCTGCTCGCGATGGGCATCGCGATGCGCCTGGAGATGTCGCAGCCGCGCACCGCGATGACGACCGTGTTCGTGCTGATGCAGCCGCTGTCGGGGATGGTGTTCGCGAAGAGTTTCTACCGCGTGCTCGGCACGGCGGCCGGTCTCGTCGCCGCGCTCGCGCTCGGCGGGCTGTTCGCGCAGCAGCCCGAGCTGTACATGGCCGGCATCACGCTGTGGATCGGCAGCTGCATCGCACTCGCGGTGCGCAACCGCCACTTCCGCTGGTACGGCTTCGTACTCGCCGGCTATACGGCCGCGCTGATCGGCCTGCCGGCCGTGATGACGCCGCAGACGCTGTTCCAGTCCGCGCTCACGCGCGCCGCGGAAGTCGCGCTCGGCATCGCCTGCTCGGGCGCGGTCAGCGCGCTGATCCTGCCGCTCAGCTCCGCGAAGGCGCTGATGCGCTCGCTGGGCACCCGCCATGCGACGTTCGCGGCGTTCACGGCCGGCGCACTCGCGGGCGACGTCGCGCGCGCCGATTTCGAGCGGCGCTTCGCGGATTTCGTCGACGACATCGTCGGCTTCGAGGCCAATCGCGCGTTCGCATCGTTCGAGGACCCGCACATTCGCGCGCGCAGCCGCCGGCTCGCGCGGCTGAACAGCGAGTTCATGAACGCGTGCACGCGGCTGCATGCGCTGCACCAGCTCGTCAAGCGGCTGCGCGCGAACGGCTCGGACGCGGTGCTCGATGCGCTCGCGCCGCACGTCGATGCGCTCGCGCAGCGTTTCGCCGCGCTGCGCGACGAGCGGCAGCGCGGCATCGCGCCGGCCGCCGGTGCGCTGGTCGATCTGCGCCGCTTCCACAGCGCGTTGCCGAAAGCCGCGCGCGCCTCGCGGCGAAACATCGAGGAACATGCGCCCGGCGGCCTGCTCGACTTCGATACCGCGATCGAGCTGCTGTACCGCTTCATCGGCGAATACCTCGGCTACGCCGACACCTATGCATCGCTCGACCAGGACGACCATGCGTTCGAGCGCTCGGTCACGCATTACGCGGTGAAGACCAATACGTTCTTCGTCGGCTTCGCGTTCCTGCGCACGGTCGTCGCCGTCGGTGCGATGAGCGTGTTCTGGATCGCCTCAGAATGGCCAAGCGGCCCGCTTGCCGTGACCGCCACCGCGATCGCGTGCGCGCTCAGCTCGACGTCGCCGCGCGCGCCGAAGTTCGTGGCGCAGATGAGCGTCGGCGCGACATTCGCGACCGCCATCGGCTACCTGTTCCTGTGCTACGTGTATCCGAACATCGAAGGCTTTCCGCTGCTGTGCGCGGCGCTCGCGCCGGTGCTCGGCGTCGGCGCGTTTCTCGCGATGCGGCCGGGATTGTCCGGTTACGGGATCGGCTTCGCGGTGTTCTTCTGCCTGCTCGCGGGGCCGGACAACGTGATCGCGTATACGCCCGAGGTGCTGATCAACAACGGCCTGGCCGTCGTCATCGCGATGCTCGCGTGCTCGCTCGTGTTCGCGGTCGTGTTCCCGACTCACATGCCGTGGCTCACGGGCCGCATCGCGCACGACCTGCGCCGCCAGGTCACGCTGGCGTGCGAAGGCGCGCCGGACGGCCTCGCGCAGCGCTTCCAGTCGAGTACCCACGACCTGATGGCGCAACTGCGCACGCTGCTCGTGCGGCGCACGCGGCAGCATCGCGACGCGCTGCGCTGGATGCTGTCGACGCTCGAAGTCGGCCACGCGGTGATCGACCTGCGCGACGAAATGAACGCGTTCCGCGCATCGAAACCGCCGCAGACGCTGCGCTGGACCGGCTCGATCGACGCGGTGCTGCACGAACTGCCGCGCTTCTTCGACGATCCGACGCCCGGCCATCATGCACGCACGCTGAAATCGGTGAATCTCGCGATCCGCGCCGCGCAGCACGCGCTGCAGGCGTGGTATGCGGTGCCCGACGAGCGGCACCGCATGCAGCGCATCGTCGGCTGCCTGCACTTCATGCGCAGCGCGCTGCTGGACAAGGACGCGCCGTTCAACCGGCATCGCCATTGATGCCATTGATGCCATCGATGCCATCGATGCCATCGATGCCATCGACGCCCTTGACGATCGGTGCGTGCGCAACGGGATCCTTGTTCCGGATGGAAATATGCTCTACAGGCGCGGTGATTAATCTTTAAGCAGTGCGAGCCTATAGTTTCCTCACTGCCAGCGAGACTGGCACTCACCCAGGAGAAACCGAAATGAAGCCGCTGCACCTCGCCCTCGTTGCCCTGTCGCTCACCGCTGCTGTCGCTCACGCACAGCCGGCACCGGCAGACGACGCACCGCAACAGGCGAACCGCGTCGAAGCCGTGAAGGCCGCCGGCCGCGTCGATCGTTCGCAATCGAAGCAGGACGACCCGAACGCCTGCGTCGGCCCCGTCAGCTTCTGCAACATCTACTTCGGCAGCTGAGCATGACGCCGCGTCGTCACGGCCAGGCCCGCACCGCCCGCATGACCTGCGCGGGCGAGCGGCGGCCCGGCCGATCGCGGCCCGGCCGATCGCCGCATCGCCGCTCCGCCCCACGCCGCTTCGATTGAAGCGGCGCATGCCGTTTCAGGCGCCGCGCCCCGGCCGCCAGCCCACCTCGCGCAACGCATCCAGCAAGCGCGCCTGCCCCAGCCCTTCGACCCGCGCACCGCGCGACTCGACGTCGCCGCCCGCGACGAGCGCGTTCACGATCGCTTCCTCCACCGCTTCCGCCGCCGCGACGAACAGCGCGGAAATATGGTCGTTGTTGACCATCTTCACGCCGGTGGTCGGCGCCCCCTTGCTGCCGTAGTTCGCCGCCGGCAGGCCGTCGTTGCCCGTTGCGAACGCAAGGAAGATGTCGCCGCTCGAATCCTCCGTGCCGCCGCCGACCCGCGCGAGCCCGACACTGGCACGCTGCGCGAGCCGCGTGCATTGATGAGGCAGCAACGGCGCGTCGGTCGCGATCGTCACGACGATCGAGCCCATCCCGGCCTCGCCTTGCGCGTCCGGCGCGCGGAACGGCGAAGGCACGTGCCGCAGCACTTCGCCGACCGGGTAGCCGGCCACGCGCAGCATCTCGCGCACGCCGTAGTTCGCCTGGACGAGCGCGCCGACGGTCCAGCCGCCCGCATCGGCCGCGAGCACGCGCGATGCGGTGCCGATGCCGCCCTTGAACTCGTGGCAGATCATGCCCGTGCCGCCGCCCACGCCGCCTTCCGCAACCGGGCCCGTCTGCGCGGCGGCCAGCGCGCGCTGCACGTGCGCGGCGCTCACATGCTGCGCCCAGATGTCGTTCAGCAGGCCGTCGTAGGTTTCCATCACGACCGGCATGCACCAGTACACGCGGCCCGCCGCCGCTTCGCGCTCGTTCGCGACGAGTGCATCGCGCACCGCGCCGACGCTGTGCGTGTTCGTATAGGCGATCGGCGTGGTGAGCAGGCCGGCTTCGCGGATCCATTCGAGCCCCGTTGCATCGCCGTTGCCGTTCAGCACGTGCACGCCCGCGAAACAGGGCGAATCGTGCGCGGCACCCGCGCGCGGCTCGATGACGGTGACGCCGGTGCGGATCGATGCGTCGCCGTTCTCCTCGTTCAGCGTGCAATGTCCGACCCGCACGCCCGGAACGTCCGTGATCGCGTTGAAGCGGCCCGGCGTGCCGAGTCCGATGCGGATGCCGAGATCCCTCGTGCGCATGATGCAATTCCTCCCGTCTTTCAATGGTTCGGTGTTTCGGTACGGCAAGGCTTCGATCCGTCGCTCAGAGCGCGCGGAACGCTTCGCTGTGGCGTGCCCAGACCGCGTACATCGCGAGCGCGGCAATCAGCAGGCCGGCGATGATGATGAGGTCGGTCGGTTTCGTGGCTGTGGCCAGCGTCGTGTAGAGCGTGTACGCGGCGCCCGCCACCGCGACGAGCGGCGTCACGGGCCACAACGGCATCCGGTAATGATGCTCGACGTCGCGGCGCACGAACCGGCTCGCGAGCGCGGCCAGCCCGACGACCAGGTAGATCAGCAGCAGCAGGTCGACCGTGAACGCGGTCAGCTCGTCGAGGCTCGACACGAACACGAGCCCCGCCGACGGCACCGCGAGCGCGAGGGTCGCGAGCCACGGCGATTCGAGACGCGGGTGGATCGTCGAGAAGGCACGGTTGCAGGTACGCGACCAGAGCGCGTGCCGGCCGCTGCTGTACAGCAGCCGGCCCATCGTGATCACGATCGCGATGATCGCGTTGAACACCGACAGGAAGATCCCGCCGCTGACCACGCGCGACACCGCCGGGTTGCTCAGCGAACGCACGACATAGCCGATCGGGTCGGCACTCTTCGTCAGCTCGGTCAGCGACGGCGCGCCGAGCACGATCGCGGTGAGCGGAATCAGTTCGACGACGAGGATCACGAGCAGCGAGTAGATCACCGCCTTCGCGACGTTGCGGTTGCCGCCGCGCAGGTCTTCCGCGAGATACGCGGCCGATCCGAAGCCGTTGTAGCAGAAGATCGCCGTGCCGATCGCCGGAACGATCGCGGCCAGCGTCGCGGGCACGAGCGCGTTGCCGCTCGCGACGACCGGCGCGACCAGCGCGTCGGCGCCGCGATGCGGGGAACCGAAGCCGAGGCCCGCGATCAGCATCAGCACGCCGATCTCGACCACCAGGAACGCGCCCGTGATCCACGCGTTCGTCTTGATGTTCAGCATGCCGAGCAGGTAGCTGAGCAGCACGATCGTCAACGCGACCGACTGGTTGCTGAAGTGCGTGCCGAGCGCACTGTTCAGGTAAGGCGCGGCGCCGCTCGCGAGCACGGCCGGGATGAACACGCTGACGGACAGCACCGTGATGAAGGTGAGGTAGCCGGGCAGCGTGCCGAACACGCGCTTGGCCATCACGTACTCGCCGCCCGCGCTGCGGTGCGCGGCGCTGAGTTCCGCGTAGCAGAGCGCGAACGCGAGCGCGAGCACGCCGCCGAGCAGGAACGACAGCACGGCGCCGCTGCCGGCCTGCTGGATCGCGAACGGCGCGATCACGAAGATCGAGCTCGCGGGCGTCACGCCCGATACGGTGATCATCACCGCGTCGCGCACACTGAGCGTCTGCGACAGCGCGCGCGGCGCGTCCTCCGTTGCAGGCGCCGCTTGCAGCGTGCCCGTCGATTCCGACATCATCGCCATCTCGTTCTCCTGTGCTGCACTTTTTTGAACGCCCATACTCGGGCCCGACTGATTGCGTGGCAGTCTAGGAAGCCAATTTCAGGACCGCTATTCCCCCTTCGTGTTACGCCCTTCCGGTGGTGGTATGGATCGTCTCTTTTCCGAAATCGCGATGCACCAGGCGCTCGGCCGCGCAATCGATCACCTCGGCCAGCCGCGCTTCTGGCGCTTCCTGGTGCTGCTGCTCAATGAAATGGCGCCGTTCGACAATGCGCTCGCGACCGCGATCGGCCCCGACGGGGTGCCGCTCGTGCTCGAGGAATACGACACGGGAGGCACCGATGCCGCGTCGCCCGTGCCGCTCTACCTGAACGGCGTGTATCTGCTCGACCCGTTCCTGCAGGCCGCGCACGACGGGCTGGCCGACGGCTGTTACCGGCTCGAGGAAGTCGCACCCGACCTGTTCCGGCAGAGCGAGTATTTCCTCAGCTATTTCCGCGATGCGGTGGGCGACGACGAGATCCAGATCCTCGTGCGGCCGAGCGCCGACATGCTGCTGTCGCTGTCGCTCGGCGCGAGCACGCGTTTCGACGTCGAGCCGCTCGGCAAGCTGACGGCCGCGATGCCGTGGGTGCTCGCGGCGATCCGGCAGCACTGGCGGCTGGTGGGCGACGCGGCACGCGCGACGCCCGACGCCGATCTCGGCGCGCGGGTCGAGCAGGCACTCGCCCGCTTCGGCGCAGGCGTGCTGACCGATCGCGAGATGTCGATCGCGAGAATGGTGCTGCGCGGCAACTCGTCGAAGGCGATCGCCGAGCGGCTCGCGATTTCGCCGGAAACGGTGAAGGTGCACCGGCGGCACCTGTACGCGAAGCTCGGGATTTCATCGCAGCCCGAGCTGTTCTCGCGCTTCATCCAGGCGCTGGGGGAAGACGCGGCCGGATGACCGCCCCGATCCGGACGGATGGCAACCGGCGGTCTTCACGTTCCTGCCGGAACTCGACGCCACGGCCGGGAATGCCGGCGGCGCAGCATCCGACATGCGAGATTCAATGGAACGAACGGTTCTTTTTCGTATGCGTTGCCACGGCGGCGCTGAGCGGCCTGCTGTTGCTGTTGCGACCGAAGGACAGGCAGGCGGCGAACGTCGAGCCGCCGCCGGCTGCGCGATAACCGGCACGCGAACGCCGCGCGATGCCGCTCACCCGGCCTTCGGGCAGCGGCATGCGCATGCGCGGCTCCCCGCTACCGCCACTTCGCGCCGAGTTGCGCGAGCCCGGCGTTCCGGAGATCGTCCGGCAACATCACCACGCGGAACTCGCAGTCGGCATTCAACATCAGGAACCACGGCTCCGCGAGCGCGGGGATCTGCGACGGGTCATCCACGTTGACGATCGCGACCGCCCCGCGACCGCCGCCCTGCTCCGTGAAATACACGGCCTCCGGCTTGACCGCTTCGAGTATTCGCGAGATCACGTCGCCGACGCTGCCGTCCCGCACCAGCGTGTTGAACGGCTCGTGAGGGATTCGTATGTTGAGAAGCATGCGCATGACCATCCTCCTTGGGCGTCACCCGGCCTGGGCTCTTCAAGCATAGGTGCTGCGCGATGCCGCGCCAGTGGCGCCGAAAGCGGTTGGCGGCACGCCTTCACATTCCGACGATTCGACGACACCGCATCGCGCGCACGGCATGCGCTCGCGCGATGCAGGCCCCGTTGAATCGGCCGCTCGTGCCCCCGTCATTCGGAGACCGTATCGGCCGCCAGCTCCGTCGGCGCGATCGCCAGATGCAACGCCCGCTGCGGTCGCAGCGTCACGTTCAGCACCGCGCGCGGCGGCGCCATGCCGGGCGGCACCGACAGCACGTAGCGCTGCAGGACCATGGCGGCCACGACCGTCATCTCCGTCATCGCCAGATGCTGCCCGAGGCACACGCGCGGGCCCGTGCCGAACGGCATGTAGGCACCGCGCGGCAACGCCGGCGCATCGGCGCCGAAGCGTTCGGGACGGAACGTATCGGGCTCGGGGAACCATCGAGGATCGCGCTGCATCAGTTGCAGCGGCAGCATGAACAGCGTGCGCGCGGGAAACTGCCACGCGCCCAGCGCAATCGGCCGCGCTGCGCGACGGCTGATCAGGATCGGCGCGGACGGGTACAGGCGCAGCGTTTCGTCGAGCGTCTGCGACAGGTAACGCAACGACGCGCGCGTCTCGGCGGACGGCGCACGACCGCCCAGCACGCGGGACACCTCGTCGCGCGCGGCGGCTTGCACGGCCGGATTCGCGGCCATGCACCATGCCCACCAGGTCAGCGCCCCGGCGGTCGTCTCGTGGCCGGCCAGGAACGCCGTCACGCATTCGTCGTGCACGGCCCGCAGCGGCCATTTCCGCGCATCGGCCCGATGCAGCCGCAACAGGCGTGACAGCAGATCGTCGGGCCAGGTACGCTCGGGCCGGTCGAGGCGCGCATGCAGCTGCCGGTCGATCACCCCTTTCAGCACCGCCATCGCGCGGGCCGTGCGGCGCTTCCACGGCACCCAGTTCGGCGTGTTCACCGGCTGGTAAAACGCCGCGTTCGCCGCGGCGCTCACCGCGCGCACCGCCTCTTCGGCCGCGCGCGCATCGTCGCCGATCGTATCGGAGAACATCGTGCGCATGATCACGTCCATCGCCAGCGACGTCAGCGCGCTTTCGATCGGCCACTCCGGATCATGCGCGGGCCATTGCGCGAGGGCGTGACCGGCCGTCGCCGCGATCGCCGGAACGAACGCCTGAACCGGCTTCGGCATGAAGCCGGGCTGCAGCGCCTGCCGCTTGTCGCGCCATGCATCGCCCTCGGCGACCAGCACGCTTTGGCCGTGGACCTCCGCGAAGACGCGGATGGCGCGCTCCCAGCGCCCGAGCGCATCGTGGTGCGTGACCAGCAGCTCGCGCACGAGCGCCGGATCGGTCACGACCACGGCATGCTCGGGCCACACGCGCAAGTGCACGACGTCGCCGTAGGTGCGCTGCCAGTCGCCAAGCGCGCCGATCAGGTCGCGCGACATCGTGCGCAGCAACCCCCAACCCGTCAGGCCGACGGGCGGCCCCGGCGGCCATACGCCGGGTGGGTGAAGCACGGGCGCCGGCGCAGCGGTGCCCGCGTGGAATGGACATGGGGAAGAGGATCGTGTGTTCATGTGCCGGATTCTCCGCATCGGCGCGCCGGCGGTCTTGAACGCAAACGACATCGACACGCGTTGGCCCCGTCCCTATACTGCGGCGTCATGTTCTCCGGCCCGCCATCGATTCCGCCGTCATGTCCCGATCCGCTTGCCCGCGCCCCTCGCGTCGCGGGCGGCGGGCCGCTGCCGCATGCACGGCTGCACCCCGCGCCTGCCGCGCTGCAGGGCGCGGTGGTCGCGATCGTTCTGTCCGACACGCGCGGCGTCGCGTCGAGCGACGCGCAACGGCTTTCGCATTTTCCGGCCACGCCGCTCGTCTGCGTGTCGTGGTACCGGGGTCTCGACGTGGGCTTCATCGAACCCGCCCCCGACGGCCCGCGATGGCGCCCCTTCGGCGCGGCGGCGACGCTGTCGGGCAGCCATTCGGCCCCCACCGTCGCGTGGGCGCCGACGGGCGGGCTGATCGGCATGATCTGTTTCACCGCCGATGCCGCGCGGACGTTGTTCGGCATCGCGCTGCCGGACGTCCACGACCGCGTGCTCGACGCACACGCGTGCCTCGGCCGCGACTGGCACCCGCTGCTCGATGCACTGCTCGGCGCGGATGGCGACGCGGACATGCTGGCGGCGATCGATCGCCATCTCGCGCCTCGCTGGCAGGCGCTGCGGCCCGCGACGCCGCTGTCTTCGCTTCGCAATGCAGGGCGCAGCTGGGTCGAGCGTCTCGCGCTGCAGGCGCGCGAGTGGCGCGGCACGCACAGCCCGCGCCAGGTCGAACGGCGCATCAAGACCTACAGCGGCCGATCGCTGCGCGAATGGCAGGCGCTCGTCAGGACGGAAAGCGCGTTCTTCGCGGCGCGCGACCGGTTCGAAGCCGGCACCGCGTTCAACTGGGCGACGCTCGCGCTCGACGAAGGATTCGCCGACCAGGCGCACCTGAGCCGCGAGGTCAAGCGCATCACGGGATTCTCGCCGAGCGAATTCACGCAGCGCTTCATCGACGACGAATCGTTCTGGATGTACCGGCTGTGGGTGTGACCCGCGCTCAACCGCGTGGTTCGACGAACCCGCCGTCACGCGCATCGTGCGGCATGTTTCAGCCGAAATACACCTCGGCCTCGACGATCCGGCCATCGTGGACACGCAACCGCTCCGCATTCCGGAACCGCCTTCCGCCACGCGTTTCGGCACCGTACACGACGAATATGTGCTCGCCGTGCACGACGACATCGACGCAGTCGACTCCCGCGAGCATTGCGCTGTTCGGCCAGCAGCGCGCGAAATAGGTGTCGCGGTCGAGCCGGTTATCGAGCGGGCTCGTGAAATGAAAGTCCGGCGCAATCAGCGCTTTAATCGCGTCGCGGTTCTTGTCGGCGTATGCGCGATAGCACGCACGCGCCACGTCGCCGGGATTCGGCAGTATCGTCGGGCCCTCCTTCAACGATCGGCGCAAGCGTCGCTCGCGTCGCTTCGGATAGTGCGGCGGAACCCGCCCGGCGGCAACCATGCCGGCAAGCGTCTTGGCGGGCAGCCCGCGCGTTCCGTCGCATGCCGGCGCTCCCGCGGTTGCCCGATTCGGCGGCCACGGGCATGATGTCCGCGACCTTGCCGCCTGGTGTGTCCGCTTGCGCGTCTCGCCAAGTTCACCGCCTCCGCGGCCTGTCATGCGGGCAATCCGCATGCCGGCCCTCCCGCTCACCTCACTTCGCCCATGTCACTCCGCGCCTTCAGAACGCTGGTCGCCATCGCCCGATACCGGACTTTCGCGCGCGCCGGCGAAGCCATCGGCCTCACGCAATCGGCGGTGAGCCTGCAGATCAAGACGCTGGAAAGCGAATACAACGTGCAGTTGTTCGATCGCTCGCGCCGGCAGCCGGTGCTTACCGAGGCCGGCAACATCCTGCTCGCGCAGGCCGAGCAGGTGCTCGCGATGGTCGACCGGATTCCCGATGCGCTCAGCGACGAGAAGAAGCTCGTCGGCCGCCTGCGGATCGGCGCGATCCAGACCGCGCTGTCGGGCCCGCTGCCCGACGCGCTGCTCGCGCTGCGCGCAGCGCACCCGGGGCTGCGCGTACACGTGTCGGCCGGCATGTCGGCCGAACTGGCGAACCGTGTCGCGGCCGGCGAACTCGATGCGGCGATCACGACACGCCCCGTGCGCCCGCATCCGGCGGAACTCACGTGGACCACGCTGTACGAGGATCGCTTCTGGCTGCTCGCGCCGCCGGACCAGACGGAACGCGACGCGGGCACGCTGCTCGGCGCGCTGCCGTTCATCCGCTTCGATGCGCAGGCGTGGGCCGGCCGCATGATCGCCGCCGAACTGCGCCGCATCGGCGTGCGGGTGCGCGAGGAGATGGTGCTGGACAGCGCGGAAACGATCGCGCGCATGGTCGCGCGAGGGCTCGGCGCGGCGATCGTCGCACTCCCCGATTCGACGCTCGCGCGCCTGCCGCCCGTCACGCGCCTGCCGTTCGGTCAGCCGCAGATGGGGCGCGCGGTCGTCCTGCTCGAACACCAGTCGCGTCCGGCCGAACGTTTCGCACGTGCGCTGGCGGCCGAAGTCACCGCGTCATCGATGAGAATTTCTCATTGAACACCCGATAATTAACCATTATTCCTGTTGTTTGCGCGTGTTAACTTGGCGGCATCGTCACTCTTTCGCTTGCGTGTCGCCATGTTGCCCGCCGGATGGATGCCCGCCTCGTTCCGCCGTTTTGCGTGCCTGCCGCTCACGGCGGCCTGCACGGTCATCCCGCCTCGCGTAAAGGCGCTCCGATGATCGGCCCGATCCTGCTCGCGCTGGCGCCGGTCGCGCTGCTGGTCGCATGCGGCCACGGCCTGCGGCGCACGGGCTTCATCGCCGACGCCTTCTGGCCGCAGGCCGAGCGGCTGTGCTACTACGTGCTGCTGCCCGCGCTGTTCGCGGACGGGCTCGCGAACGCGCGGCTGCAGGCACTGCCCGTTTTACCGCTCGCGGCGGCGCTGGTCGGTTCGACCGCACTCGCCGCGGCGCTTCTCCTGCTGGTTCGCCCGTTCGTGCGGGTCGACGGCGCCGGCTTCACGTCGGTGTTCCAGGGTGCCGTGCGCTTCAACAACTATGTCGGCACCGCACTCGCGGCCGGGTTGTTCGGCGCAAAAGGCATCGCGCTCGCGGCCGTGTGCGTCGCGGCGATCGTCCCGACCGTCAACCTGATGTGCGTGCTCGTATTCGCGCGCTACGGCGACACACGGCTCGGCGCGGCGGCCCTCGTGCGCCAGATCCTGTCGAATCCGCTCGTCGTCGCGTGCGCGCTCGGGATCGCGATGCAGGCCGGCGGCGTCACGTTCCCGACGGCCGTCGAGCCGGCCGTGCGCGCGCTCGGCGTCGCGTCGATGCCGCTCGGCCTGCTGTGCGTGGGCGCGGCACTGAAATTCGATGCTGCGCGTGCGTGGCTGCAGCCGGTCTGCGTCGCGTCGGCGTTCAAGTTCATGGCGATGCCGCTCATCACGCTCGCCGCCGGCCGCCTGTTCGGGCTCGGCGATGCGGCGCTGACGGTCGCGCTGCTGTTTCAGGCGCTGCCGACGTCGTCGGCGTCGTACATCATGGCGCGCCAGCTCGGCGGCGACGCGCCGCTGATGGCCGGCATCACCGCGTTCCAGACGATCGCGGCCATCGGCGGCGACGCGCCGCTGATGGCCGGCATCACCGCGTTCCAGACGATCGCGGCGGCGCTCGCGATGCCCGTCGTGCTGACCGCGCTCGCGTCGGCACCCGCGTTTCGCTGACGACGCAACGACCGCCCATTTCCCCCTGAATCCAGCCTACACGCGGGCCATCGCGCGATTCGGCATAACCGGCCGCGCGTGCTCGTTCGCGCGTTGCCGCAGGCGCTCACCGAGAAACCCCGTCACATGAACGCTCCCGCCCCGCCCGCCGCCATCGCCGCCACCCGGCCGCACGCGGCCGTCTACGTGAAGCTCACGCTCGTCGCGCTGTTCTGGGGCGGGACGTTCATCGCGGGCCGGATCCTCGCCGCGACGATGTCCGCGACCTCGGCGGCCACCGGCCGCTTCGCGATCGCCGCGCTGATGCTGGTCGTGCTGACGTGGAAGATCGAAGGCGGGCTGCCGAAGCTGAGCGGCCGCCAGGTCGTGACGACCTTCGGGCTCGGCGCGACCGGCATCTTCCTGTACAACGTGTGTTTTTTCGCGGCGCTCGCGCGGATGCCGGCGGGCCGCACCGCGCTGTTCGTCGCGTTGAACCCGGTCGCCACCGCCGTGCTGCTGTCGATCGTCGTGCGCGGGGAACGCCTGTCGCTGTCGCGCTGGGCCGGCATCGCCGTCGCGCTGTTCGGCGCGCTGGTCGTGATCAGCCGCGGCGAATTGCTGCGGGTGCTGACCGATCTCGGCAACACGTTCGGTGCCGGCGAACGCTTCATGCTGTGCGCGGTGCTGAGCTGGGCCGCCTACACCGTGATCGGCCGGCGCGCGCTCGACGGGCTGTCGCCGCTGGCGGCGACGACGTATGCGGCGCTGTGGGGCCTCGCGCTGCTGGTTGTCGCGCACCTGTTCGGCTCACCCGCCGGCAGCGGCACGCCGCTGACGTGGCAGGCCGTCGCGTCGATGCTCTATCTCGGCGCGATCGGCACGGTGGTCGCGTTCGTTTGGTATTCGCAGGGCATCCGCGAACTCGGGCCGGCCCGCGCGGCCGTGTTCACCAACCTGGTGCCCGTGTTCGGCGTGCTGCTGTCGGTCGCGCTGCTCGGCGAGCCGTTGTCGCCGTCGATGCTGGCGGGCGGTGCGCTCGTGATCGCGGGCGTCGCGCTGACCAATCGCGCGAAACGCTGATCCATGGACGTGCGCGACGCGCGCTCGGGGACGGATGCCGAATACCGGAGCGGCGCGCGGCGGCGATCACGCCCCGGTTCCGCGACGCAGCCGGGCGGCCGCTACCGATATGCCCCCCCGATACGCCCCCGATGTTCTCGCAGCCCCGCCAAAAACCGCCTATCGTGAATGGAGCGCTCCGTTCGCCGCCATTCGACCCTGCGTCGCTCGCACCGGCGGCGACGGCCCCGCGCTCCGGCACCATTCACCGCGATCCGGCGCACGCTCGCCCGTGCACGATCGCGGCCGCCCACCGGATTACAGGAGGCCCTCATGAAAGCCGCGCTGCTCGTCAGCTCCGCCCTGCTCGCCATTGCATCCGCATCGGCGTCGGCTCAAGGCTCGATCACGAAAGTCGAAAACGGTTCGCTCGTCGCCGCGAACGGGATGACCGTCTACACGTTCGACAAGGACAAGGCCAACGCCGGCACCAGCGCGTGCACGGGCCAGTGCGAATCCTTCTGGCCGCCCTACAAGGCCAGCGCGACCGACGTTCCGGTCGGGCCCTACACGATCGTCAAGCGCGACGACGGAAGCCCGCAATGGGCATACAAGGGCAAGCCGCTGTACTTCTTCTCGAAGGACATGAAACAGGGCGACCGCAACGGCGACAACTTCAAGGACATGTGGCACGTGGTCGCGCCGTAAGCGTCGTCCCGCCGTCTTCCGCGCCCGCCTCGAGGACGTAAAAAAGCCCGCCCGGATCGTCGATCCGGGCGGGCCTGCCGGCCGCGTCGCATCGTCCGCCCGCAAGCGGGCGATTCATGCGGCCGGGTAGCGCGTCAGCGGTTCGACGGGAAGCTGAACACCGTTCCTTCGCGCACGCCGGCCGACGGCCAGCGCTGCGTGATCGTCTTGCGCTTCGTGTAGAAACGCACGGCGTCCGGGCCATACGCATGCAGGTCGCCGAACAGCGACCGCTTCCAGCCGCCGAACGAGTGATAGGCAACCGGCACCGGCAGCGGCACGTTGATGCCGACCATGCCGATCTGGATGTTGTCGCTGAAGTAGCGCGCGGCCTCGCCGTCGCGCGTGAACAGGCACGTGCCGTTGCCGTACTCGTGCGCGTCGATCAGCGCCATCGCCTCGTCGAGCGACTTCAGGCGGATCACGCCGAGCACAGGCCCGAAGATCTCGTGCTGGTAGATCGGCATGCCGGGCTTCACGTTGTCGAACAGGCACGGGCCGAGGTAGTAGCCGCCGTCGTGGCCGTCGACGTTCACGCCGCGGCCGTCGACGACGAGCGTCGCGCCCGCCGCCACGCCCGCGTCGACGAAGCCCGTCACCTTCTCGAAATGCTGCTGCGTGACGAGCGGGCCCATGTCGACGCCTGCGCCGTTGCCCGGGCCGACCTTCATCTTCTCGATCTCGGCCTTCAGGCCCGCGACGACCTTGTCGCCCGTCTCGTCACCGATCGCGACGACCAGCGGAATCGCCATGCAGCGTTCGCCGCACGACCCGTACGCGGCACCCATCAGCGCGTTCACCGCGTTGCCGATGTCGGCGTCCGGCATCACGACCGCGAAGTTCTTCGCGCCGCCGAGCGCCTGCACGCGCTTGCCGTGCGCGCAGCCGGTCGAATAGATGTATTCGGCGATCGGCGTCGAGCCGACGAAGCTCACGGCCTTCACGCGCGGGTCGGTCAGCAGCGTGTCGACCGCTTCCTTGTCGCCGTTCACGACGTTCAGCACGCCCGGCGGCAGGCCCGCTTCGAGCGCGAGCTCGGCCATGCGCAGCGTCGACGACGGCGTGCGCTCGGACGGCTTCAGCACGAACGTGTTGCCGCACGCGACGGCCATCGGCCACATCCACAGCGGCACCATCACCGGGAAGTTGAACGGCGTGATGCCGGCCGCGACGCCGAGCGCCTGGAACTCGCTCCACGAATCGATCGCGGGGCCGACGTTCTTGCTGTGCTCGCCCTTCAGCAGCTCGGGCACGTAGGTCGCGTATTCGACGTTCTCGATCCCGCGCTGCAGTTCGCCCATCGCATCGGCGAGCACCTTGCCGTGCTCGGCCGTGATCAGCGCGCACAGCTCGTCGGCGTGTTCCTCGAGCAGCGTCTTGAAGCGGCTCATCACGCGGGCGCGCTTCAGCGGCGGCGTGTTGCGCCAGGCCGGGAACGCGGCCTGCGCGGACGCGATCGCGGCTTCGACGGTCAGCTTGTCGGCGAGCGCGACGCTCTTGTGCGATTCGCCGGTCGCCGGGTCGAACACCGGCTGGACGCGGCTGCCGCCGTCGACGCGCTTGCCGTCGATCAGGTGGCCGACGGTGGAGGTCACATTGCTGTCGTGTTTCATCGTTGAGGCTCTTTCGTGAATGCGGTTGTCGGTCGGTGCGCGCCGCGGCTCAGTCCACTTCGTTCAGTGCGTCGGACAGCGCGTTGACCAGGTTGTCGATCTCGCGCTTCTCCGAGATGAACGGGGGCGCCAGCTGGATCGTGTCGCCGCCGTAGCGCACGTAGAAGCCCTTCGCCCAGCAGCGCATCGCGATCTCGTACGGGCGCCGTGCCGGCTCGCCCGGCAGTGCCGCGATCGTCAGGCCGGCAGCCAGCCCGTAGTTGCGGATGTCCGCGATATGGCGCTGGCCCTTCAGCCCGTGCACGGCCGCCTCGAAATGCGGCGCGAGATCGCGCACGCGGGCCACCGCGTCTTCCTTCACCAGCAGGTCGAGCGCCGCGACGCCGGCCGCGCATGCGACCGGATGCGCCGAGTACGTGTAGCCGTGCGGGAACTCGAGCATGTACTCGGGGCCGCCCGCGGCCATGAACGTGTCGTAGATTTCCTTCGTCGCGACCACGCCGCCGAGCGGCTGCGCGCCGTTCGTCACCTGCTTCGCGAAGTTCAGGATGTCCGGCACCACGCCGAATGCGTCGGCGCCCGTCATCGCGCCGGCACGGCCGAAGCCCGTGATGACTTCGTCGAAAATCAGCAGGATGTCGTGCGCGGTGCAGATGTCGCGCAGGCGCTTCAAATAGCCCTTCGGCGGCACGACCACGCCCGCCGAACCGGAGAACGGCTCGACGATCACGGCCGCGATGTTCGATGCGTCGTGCAGTGCGATCAGGTCGAGCAGGCGGTCGGCCAGCTCGGCGCCGTGCTCGGGCATCCCGCGCGAGAACTTGTTTTCGGCGAGTTGCGTGTGCGGCAGGAAGTCGGCGTCGAGGCCCTGGCCGAACAGCTTGCGGTTCGGCCCGATCCCGCCGACCGAGATACCGCCGAAGTTCACGCCGTGATAACCCTTCTCGCGGCCGATCAGGCGCGTCTTCGTGCCCTTGCCCTTCGCGCGCCAGTACGCGCGGGCCAGCTTCAGCGAGGTGTCGGCCGCTTCCGAGCCCGACCCCGTGAAGAACACGTAGTCGAGGCCGGCCGGCGTCAGTTCCTTGATCTTGTTGGCGAGCTCGAACGATTTCGGATGGCCGAACTGGAACGCCGGCGCGTAGTCGAGCTGCGCGACCTGGCGGCTCACGGCTTCGACGATTTCCGTGCGGCCGTGGCCGAGGCCCGTGCACCAGAGGCCCGACAGGCCGTCGAAGATCTTGCGGCCTTCGGCGTCCGTGTAATACGCGCCCTTGCCCGACACGATCATGCGCGGGTCGGCCTTGAACTGGCGGTTGGCCGTGAACGGCATCCAGTGCGCGTCGAGCCACGCGGCGTCGGTGCGGATGGTCGTGTCGTCCTGCTGCGCGGCGGTGGTGATGTCGGTCATGTCGGTCGGCGCGGCGCGCCCCTCCTTCTTGTGATGATGTTGCGCATTGTCGGGAGGCCAATTAGTCTCTTCAATATCGCAATATCAATGTTCACTTGCGCAACTATGCAAGCAAAGAAACCGAAGAGCCGCGCGCTGCTCGGGCAGCTCAGCGACATGGATCTCCGCCTGCTGCGGGTCTTCAAGGGCGTCGTGCAGTGCGGCGGGATGGCGGCGGCCGAACTGGAACTGAATATCGGCATCTCGACGATCAGCCGGCACGTGAAGGACCTGGAAACGCGCGTCGGCCTCGTGCTGTGCCGGCGCGGCCGCGCGGGCTTCACGCTGACGCCCGAGGGGCAGACCGTATACGAGGAGACGCTGCGGCTGCTCGCGTCGATGGAAGCGTTTAGAAGCAGGATAGACGGCATTCACGACCGGATGGGCGGCGAATTGCACGTCGCGGTGTTCGACAAGACGGCCACCAACGCAAACGCCCGCCTCGGCGACGCGATCCGCCAGTTCGCCGACGAGGCGCCCGACGTCGCGCTGAACCTGCATGTCGCGTCGATCAACGAGGTCGAGCGCGGGATCATCGACGGCAGCTATCAGGTCGGGATCATTCCCGCGCACCGCAACTCCGGCAGCCTCGTGTATTCGGAGCTGTTCGACGAACGGATGCTGCTGTACTGCGGCCGCCAGCATCCGCTTTACGACGCGCCGCACGGCAAGCTCACGTGGACGACGATCCGCAACCACGCATTCGCGGGGCTCGGCTTCCATTCGCCGAACATGGAACTGAGCCACCGCGCGAAGCTCACGCGCAGCGCGACCGCGTCGGATCAGGAGTCGATCGCGACGCTGATCCTGTCCGGTCGTTATCTCGGCTTCCTGCCCGACCATTACGCGGAAAGTTTTGAAAACAAGGGGCTGATGCAGCCGATCGCGCCGCACCGGTTCAATTACCGGTGCCGGTTCGTGAGCCTGCTGCGGCGCTCGCCGCGGCCGTCGCGGGCCGCGCTGCTGTTCCAGTCGTGTCTGGAAGCCGCGCACGCGACAACCGCACGGCCGGCGGCGTAGGCGACTCACGCAAAGGATCGGGCTCCCGGCCGCCCGTCGTGCGGCGGCGTGCCGGCAATGAAGGGACCGACAAGCGCGGCGGCGGCACCAGCGCCCCGCCCGGTCGCCCCGGTCACACGCCGTCGAACCGGTCGCGCGCGCGGTCGGCTTGTGCTTGCGCGCGGCTGCGCTTCACGAAATGCGTCGCGACGAGCGCCGCGCCAAAACCGGACATCGCGCCGACGCCGAGCGCCCAGCGCGGGCCGAGATGGTTCGCGACCCAGCCGGCCACCGGCGCGCCGATCGGCGTGCCGCCGAGCGCGACCGCGAGGCGCAGCGCCATCACGCGGCCGCGCATCGCCGGCTCGGTAGACAACTGCATCAGGCTGTTGGTCGAGTTCATGAAGGTGATCGCGGCGATCCCGGTCAGCACCAGCGCGGCAGCGAACAGCCAATAGCCCGGCGCCAGCGCGGCGAGCGTGCAGCCGAGCCCGAACAGCGCCGCGCCGAACCACAGATGCCGGAAGCGCGGCTGCTCGCGGCGCGCGGCGAGCAGCGCACCCGACACCGTGCCGACCGCCATCATCGACGACAGCACCCCGAACCCGCGCGCATCGACGTGGAACACGCTGGCCGCCATCGTCGAGATGAACAGCTGGAAATTGAGCCCGAACGTGCCGATCAGGAACAGCATCACGAGGATCGCCTTCAGGTCGTCGCGCCGCCACACGTAGCGGAACCCGTCGAGCAGGCCGCCGCGCGAGCGGCCCGCCCGCAGGTTCGCGCGCAGTTCGTCCTCGCGGAGCAGCAACAACGACACCAGCACAGCGAAGAAACTGAGCCCGTTGGCGACAAACGCCCAGCCCGTGCCGACCGACGCGATCATGAAACCCGCTGCCGCCGGGCCGATCATCCGCGCGGCGTTGAACGACGTCGAATTGAGCGCGACCGCGTTCGCGAGTTCGCGATCGCCGACCAGTTCCGCGACGAAGGTCTGCCGCACGGGCGCGTCGAACGCCGCCGCGCAGCCGAACAGGAACGCGAACACGTAGACATGCTCGAGCCGCGCGACACCCGTGACCGTCAGCGCGCCGAGCACCAGCGCCAGCACGCCCATCAGCGCCTGCGTCACCATCAGCAGCTTGCGCTGGTCGAAGCGGTCGGCCGCGTAGCCGGTCCACGGCAACAGCAGCAACTGCGGCCCGAACTGCAACGCCATCACCGTGCCGACGGCCGATGCGTCGTGATGCGTGAGCTGCGTGAGAACCAGCCAGTCCTGCGCGGTGCGCTGGACCCACGTACCGATGTTCGACACCAGCGAACCGATCGCCCACACACGATAGTTGAAACTGCGAAGCGAACGGAACACGCCCGCCGCCGGCACGCTCATGGCCGCTCCCGGTCGGGCTCGTTGCCGCCGTGCAGCTCGCCGAAGTGCCGCGCGAGAAACAGGCCGAGCGCGAGGATGCCGAGACCGAACGCCGCCGCATCGGCCGTGACGCGGAGGTCGAAATCGCCCACTCGGCACACCAGTACATAAGCCATCACGAGGTTCGCGACGCCCCACACGACATTCACGGTGGACGACGACAACCCGCGCCCGGGCGGATTCGCGAACGGGGTCTGGAACGGCTCCCCGCGCAACCCGCTGACGAGATGCGGCACGACGTTCGCGAGAAACGCGCCGCCGAAGAAATACGCGACGAGATGCGGGAGGTTCATGTTCGGGTTGTCCTTTCGACAAGCGGGTCGATGCGGTTCAAGGGCGCGGCGTTTCCTGGAATTCGGCTAGCCGCTGCAGCAGCTTCACGGCGGACGCGAGCTCGGCCTGCTCAGCCGCCGACAGTTGCGCATGCAGCGCGCGGAACAGCCAGTCATCCTTGGCCGCGCGGTTCGCCTGCAGCACCTTGCGGAAACCGGGCGTGACCGCGATCAGCGTCTGCCGGCCGTCGGACGGATCGGGCTCGCCGCTGACGGCGCCCAGCGCCTCGAGCGTCGCGACCGTCACGCGCATCGACTGCGGGCGCACGCTTTCGGCGCGCGCCAAGGCCGATACGGTCGCGGGGCCGTCGCGGTCGAGCCGCAACAGCACCGACTTCTGCGATGACGTGAGGTCGTTCGGGTGGATCTGTTCCCGCATCCGCCGCATCAGCTTGCCGACCGAGATGCGGAGTTCGCCGGCGAGACCGGCCAGTGGGAGCGCGTCGGAGGGAGGTAAAGGCGGGTTCATGAATTCAAGATAGCAGGTATACAGTCAAACTGTACAGTTTAGCTGCATATTTCACCTTGTAAGGATCGTCCCTTCGCGTACGCTCGAGCCGATGCGAAACGTCGCGTTCGGCCGCGCAAGCCAGCTCTGCGATAATGCGGGCTCCCCATTTCCGCTCCGCTTCCCGCCATGACGCAGCCGTCCGCTCCGCTCTCCACCGACCTGCCGCCGATCTCGTGCCTGCCCGGCGACGCGCTGCCGTGGCTGCCGATGAGCGCCGACCTGCCCGGGCTCGCGATCAAGTACCTGCACATCAACGCGGCCGAGGACACGCTCACCGCGCTGCTGAAGATGCCGGCCGGCGGCACGCTGCCGCGCCATCGCCACGACGGCGAGGTATTCGTCCATACGCTGCAGGGTGCGTGGCGCTACCTCGAATACGACTGGATTGCGCACGCCGGCTCGACGGTGCTCGAACCGGCCGGCTCGGTGCATACGCCGGAAACGCTCGGCGCGCCGGGCGAGGACGTGATCACGCTGAACGTGATGCGCGGCGATCTGGTGCTGCTCGACGACGAAGGCCGCGAAACCGCGCGCGAGAACTGCCGCGTCGCGCTGCTGCGCCAGCGCAAGCATGCGCGCACCGCGCCGGACGACGCCGCGCCGTTCGTCACGCGGTAACACTGGCGGCATCGCCGCGTCGCGATCCGTGCGGTGCGGGCTCGCGCTGATGTGCGGATGGCAGCCGGCGCCCGTCGCCAACGTCCCCGGCCTGCCTGAGCGTTACCGAAGCCGCCGGAAAAACCGCCGGACATCGTCGGCCAGCAGATCCGGCTCCTCCATCGCCGCAAAATGGCCGCCGCTCGGCATGTCGGTCCACTGCACGACGTCGAACACCCGTTCGAGCCAGCTGCGCGGCGGGCGGCCGATTTCCTTCGGAAAACGCGCAAACGCGACGGGCACCGCCACGCGCTGCCCGGCCGCGAAGCGCATGGGCTGCAGCCGGTTTTCCCAATACATCTGCATCGACGAGCCGATGCAGCCGGTGAACCAGTACAACGAGATGCCGGTCAGCAGCGTGTCGTGCGAAAACCGCCGCGCCAGGTCGCCGTCGCAATCGCTCCACGCGCGGAATTTCTCGGCGATCCACGCGGCCAGCCCGGCCGGCGAATCGTTGAGCGCGACGGCGAGCGTCTGCGGCTTCGTCGTGTGGACGTGCGCGTATCCGCCTTCCAGCGCGGCCCACTCGCCGCGCTGCGTCACGAACGCCCGTTCCTCGTCGGTCAGCGGCAAGGCCGCGTCGGTCGGCGGCTCGTAGCTGCCGGGCAGGAAGTTCAGATGGATGCCGTCCACCACGCCGGCATGCCGCGCGCCGAGCGCAATCGACACGCCTGCGCCGAGATCGCCGCCTTGCGCACCGAAGCGTCGGTATCCGAGACCGGACATCAGTGCCGCCCAGCGGTCGGCGACCTGAAACGCCGACATGCCGGGTGCCGCGGGCGCCGGCGAGAACAGGAAACCGGGCAGCGACGGCACGACGACGTCGAACGCATCGTCCGGATCGCCGCCGAACGCCGCCGGGTCGCAGAGGCGATCGATCAGCGCGTCGAATTCGAATACGGAGCCGGGCCAGCCGTGCGTAATGACGAGCGGATAAGGCTTCGGCCCGACGCCGCGTCGATGGATGAAATGCACGCGCTGCCCGCCAACGTCTGCGACGAACTGCGGCAGCCGGTTCAGCGCACGCTCCGCCGCACGCCAGTCGAAGCGTTCGGCCCAGTACGCGGTCAGTTCGCGCAACCAGGCGCCGTCGACGCCCTGCTGCCACGGCTCCGCGGGTGTCAGCGTCGGTGCGCGCGTGGCGCGCAGGCGCCGGCGCAGGTCATCGAGCGCGTGATCGGGAATCGCAATGTCGAACGGGGCGGTGTGCATCGGGTCTCCTCGCGAAGCGGGTCGACGAGATTCTGCGCGATTTTTCCGGCGCGCGCAGAGCGGCTCGGGCACACGCGTCAGCCCGCCTCCCGCCCATCCGACCGCTCATCCGACCGCTCATCCGCCCGCGCGTCGCGCCGCACCGCCTGCGGCGGCACGCCGAACCCGCGCACGAACGCCTCGCGCATGTGCCGCCGGTCGCGAAAGCCGTTTTCCTTCGCAATCACGTCGAGCGAATGGCGGCTTTGCTCGATCATCAGCCGCGCGGACTCCAGCCGCAGCCGCTCGATCGCCTTCGCGGGCGACTGCCCCGTCTCGAGCGTGAACACGCGGCTGAACTGGCGCGGGCTCAGGTGCACCGCTTCGGCGAGATCCTCGACGGTCAGCGCGCGGCCGAGATGCTGCCGCGCGTAGTTCAGCGCGTTCTGGATCCGGTCGGATTTCGGCGCGAGATCCAGCATTTCCGAATGCTGCGACTGGCCGCCGGCCCGCCGCTGGTGCATCACGAGCTTGTGCGCGACCGACCGGGCGACATCCGCGCCCAGGTCCTTTTCCACCATCGCGAGCGCGAGGTCAAGGCCGGCCGTCATCCCGGCCGACGTCCAGATCGGGCCGTCGACGATGTAGATCCGGTCTTCCTCGACGCGAATCTCCGGGTAGTCCCGCTGCAGGTCGCGGCCGAACGCCCAGTGCGTCGTCGCGCGGCGCTGCGCGAGCAGCCCGGCCTCGGCCAGCACGAACGCGCCCGTGCAGATGCCGGCGATCCGCCGCGCGCGCGCGTTGGCGCGGCGCAGGAACGCGACGACGCCGGGCGGCGCCGGCGACGCGACCGGATCGTTGACGCCCGCGACGATCCACGTATCGACGGCAAGCTGCCCGCGCAGCGCGTGCGTGGCGACCGGCAGCCCGAGCGACGAGCGCACGTCGCCACCGTCGACCGAATAGTTGCCCATCACGTAGAACGGCTCGCTCATGCCCATGTTCGCGTATTCGAACACCGACTGCGCGGCGAGCGCCATGATCTGGAAGCCGTCGCTGATCAGAAAGCCGATGCGGTGCATGTGCGTTCTCCCGTCCCTGGCCAGTGAATTGGCCTGATGTCCTGAATCATACCCATCTACGTCATTTGTGTCACATCGATTCACGGCCAGAATGGCTTCACGCCATCCGGCCAATCCCATCGAAACGGAGCACATCATGACGCAAGCACATCGCGGTACCGCCCTCATTACCGGCGCCTCGTCGGGCATCGGCGCCGTCTACGCGGACCGCCTCGCGCGCCGCGGTTACGACCTGATCCTGGTCGCCCGCAACCGCGACCGGCTGGCCGCCCTCGCCGAACGCATCACGAACGACACGCAGCGCAGCGTCGAGATCGTCGACGCCGACCTCAACGACCGCGCGGCCCTCGCCGCCGTCGAGGCGAAGCTGAAGCAGGATGCGAGCATCACGCTGCTCGTGAACAATGCGGGCGTCGGCACGCACGCGCCGCTGCTCGACAGCGACGTCGACGCGATGACCCGGATGATCGACCTGAACGTGACGTCGCTCACGCGCCTCACCTACGCGGCGGTGCCCGGCTTCGTCGCCCGCGGCCGCGGTGCGGTGATCAATATTTCGTCGATCGTCGCGATCTCGCCGGAAACGCTGAACGGCGTGTACGGCGGCACGAAGGCGTTCGTGCTCGCGTTCAGCCAGTCGCTGCATCACGAACTCGCCGACAAGGGCGTGCAGGTGCAGGCCGTGCTGCCCGGCGCGACCGCCACCGATTTCTGGCAGACGGGCGGCCTGCCGCTCGAGCATCTGCCGAAGGAAATCGTGATGTCGGCGTCCGACCTCGTCGACGCGGCGCTGATCGGCTTCGAGCGCGGCGAACTCGTGACGATCCCGTCGCTGCATGCGGGTGACGAATGGGCCGCCTACGAGGCCGCGCGCCGCACGATGGCCCCGCACCTGTCGGCCGATACGCCTGCGCCGCGCTACGCGACGGCACGCTGACCGCCCGACGTCCCGCAGGTCGAAGGCAGCAAGCGCGTCGCCCTCCGGGACGCGCCGCGGAACCCGGTGACATGCAGCGCATCGCTGACGATCATCCCGGGTTCCGCGGCACGTTTCCCGGCGGGTGCCGATCGGTGGATTCGTCTGCCGAAACATGCACCGGATTCTTTCCCGATCGGCGCAAATGGCGCATACCGACAGACGATTCCGGTTCGCTTGCCACACATTCCGCGCAACAGTAAGCTCTGCGATTGCAGCCCCCAAGCGGCCTCGTCCGACCGGCATTCGTCCGATCACGAGGGCAATCGTCCGTTGCAAACTCGACCATGCGGGTCCGTATGTTCATCACCGAGACCGGCGACGCGCCGGCCTCCGCGCGCGGTTCGGCCGACCTTCAGCCCGCGCTCCCGCCCGTGCCGGAACTGGCCACCGTCTGTCGTGTCGCGCGGGCGCATTTCGGTGCCGCCGGCGCGTTCATTGCGCACGCGGATGCCGATGCGCCACGCGTGCTCGCCGTCGACGGCGCGCTGCCCGA
This sequence comes from Burkholderia cepacia ATCC 25416, assembly GCF_001411495.1. Classification (NCBI taxonomy): domain Bacteria; kingdom Pseudomonadati; phylum Pseudomonadota; class Betaproteobacteria; order Burkholderiales; family Burkholderiaceae; genus Burkholderia; species Burkholderia cepacia. The sequence continues at coordinate 3,380,107 of NZ_CP012982.1, forward strand.
TCCCCTTTTCGCCGATGGCTTGCCACCCCGGGTCGAGCCGGGTCCGGCTGCCGATGCGCGGTTCGCGCCGGACGACACGAACGCGAATGCGAATGCGAACGGGCAACGCGACGGCGGCCCGCCTCACGCGCCGCGGATCGTCGCAGCCTGCGAACTGGCCGCGCCCGATGGCGCGACACTGGGCATGCTGTGCGTCGTCGACGATCCGCAACGCTCGCTCGACGCCACGCAACGCACGCTGCTCCGCGACCTCGCCATGCTGGCGGCAAGCGCGCTTTGCCGCGCGATCGAAGCCGCCGCGTTGCGCGAACGGCTCGACATCGTCGAGGAACACAGCACGCTGACCACGCTCGCGCTCACCGAAAGCGGCACCGGTGTGTGGGATCGCAACGTGGAAACCGGCGAGATCCATTACTCGCCGGCCTGGAAAGCGTTGCTCGGCTACGCGCCGCACGAGCTCGGCACCCGGATCGAGGATGCATACGAACGGCTGCATCCGGACGATGTCGACGACGTGAAAGCCGCGATGCTCGCGCACTTCGAGCGCCGCACCGACCGCTACGCGGTCGAGCACCGCATCCGTTGCAAGGACGGCACCTACAAATGGATCTGCAGCCGCGGCAAGGTAATCACCCGCGACGCCTACGGCCGCGCGCTCCGGATGGTCGGCACGACCACCGACATCACCGCGCTGCGCGAGCTCGCCACGCGGTTGCGCGACTCGGCCGCGCTCGTCACGGATCTCACCGACCAGGTTCCCGGGCTCGTGTTCCAGCTGCGGCAAACGGCCGACGGGCACCGCTTCTTTACCTACGCGAGCGCGGGTGTCAGCGACATCTATGAACTGACGCCCGAGCAGGTCGCCCACAGTGCGGAGGCGGTCGAGACGCGGATTCATCCGGCCGACCTGGTCGCCTATCGGCTGTCGCTGCACGACTCGTCGGTGCGGCTGACCCCGTGGCGCCTCGAATATCGCGTGCTGCTGCCCGGCCAGGGCCTGCGCTGGCGCGAAGGCGATGCACGCCCGCAGCGCACGGCCGACGGCGGCACCGTGTGGCACGGCTTCATCACCGACGCGACCGACCGCAAGCACATCGAGGCCGAGCTGCACCGGATGGCCACGACCGATCACCTGACGCAACTGTCGAACCGCCACGCGTTCATGCGGCAAAGCGAAGCCGCGCTGCGCAACGTGCGCACGACCGGCCTGGCCGCCGCGGTGCTGATGCTCGATCTCGATCACTTCAAGGCGCTGAACGACCGCTGGGGCCACCCGGTCGGCGATCGCGCGCTCCGGCATTTCGCGCGGCTGCTGCTCGCGGAAACCGGGCCCGACGGGATCGTCGGCCGGGTCGGCGGCGAGGAATTCGCGGTCGTGCTGCCGAAGGCGGATCTCGACGCCGCGCTGGCATTCGCGCAGCGCGTGCAGCAACGCGCGATAGAGGCGCGGCTGATGCACGAGGACCAGCAGGTCACGCTGACCGTCAGCATCGGCATCGACGCGATGCGGGCGTCGGACTTCGGCGCGTACCAGCCGCTGTCACGCGCCGACAAGGCGCTCTATCTCGCGAAGGAGCGCGGCCGCAACCGGATCGAGGTGTATCGGGCGTAGCCGACGCGACGGCGCGACGGCACGCCGGGCGACATCCGCGCCGCGTCCGCCGCCCGATTTCCCGCCCCCCGTTGCGCGACCGGTTCGAAACCGATCGTGTAGACTTGCGCCCCTTGCTCCCCTCACCACGACTTGCCATGGACAATGCCAAACGAACCGCGCGAATCGCGACAGGTCTGCTCGTCGTCGCGCTCGTCGAGTTGCTGGCGCTTCTGATCGGCTACGTGTTCGCCAGTTCGATGGACGATCCGTACGCCGGCGTTCGCGTGCTGATTACCGCGCTGTTCTGGGCGGCAGGCCTCTCGGCCATCGGCGTCATCGCGGCGATCGCCTGCCTGTCGATCGACCTGCGGGCGCGCGGCGGCGTGATCTACGGGGCGCTGGTGGTGCACGGCCTGCTCGTCCTGCCCGGGCTGTTTCTGTCCTTCCACTGAATCGCACCGCAGCCGCCGGCGTCACGCCGCCTCCGCCCGCGGCACCGCCCGCACCCCCAGCAGCATCGCGACCGCGCACGCGGCCAACAGCGCGGCGATCATCAGCATCGCCGGATCCATGCTGCCGGTTCGCGTGCGGATCAGCCCGACGAGCCAGGGCGTGATCATGCCGCTCGACACGCCGATGCTGCTGATCAGCGCGATCCCGCCGGCCGCGCCCGCGCCGGAGAAATACGCGGACGGCACGGCCCAGAACACCGGATGCGCGGCGAAGATCAGCATCGCCGCGACCGACAGCAGCGCCATCATCGCGACGATGCTCGGCAGGTGCAGCGTCAGCAGCGCAAGCGCCACCGCGCCGCCGAACGCGCATGCCGCGAAGTGCCGGCGCCGCTCGCGCTTGCGGTCGGAACGCCGCGCGATCGCGATCAGGCCGGCCGCGCCGATCGCGTTCGGCACAACCGACAGCAGGCTGATCTGCACGACGTCGTGGATGCCGAATTCGCGGATCATCAGCGGCATCCAGAACAGCAGCATCAGGAGCGCGGTGGTCAGCGAGAAATAGATGAACGCGAACAGGTACGTGCGCGGTTCGGCCAGCACCTGCCGCAGCGAATGCGGCGCCGGTGCACCGGCAGCACCGGCGCGGTCGGCGGCCAGGTCGGCCGCAAGCCGCTGGCGATCGGCGTCGGACAGCCAGCGCGCCTGCTCGGGACGATCGCACAGCCAGAACCACGCGATCACGCCGAGCAGGATCGCGGGCGCGCCCTCGATCGCGAACATCCATTGCCAGCCGTGCAGCCCGAGCACGCCCGACATCCCGCGCATCAGCCAGCCCGACAGCAGCCCGCCGACCATCCCCGCCACCGCGACGCCCGCGTAGAAAATCGACAGCACCGACGCACGCCGCCGCGCCGGATACCAGTACGTCAGGTAGAACACCACGCCCGGAAAGAACCCGGCCTCGAACAGCCCGAGCAGGAAGCGCAGCACGTAGAAATGCTTCGCGCTGTCGACGGTGATCATCGCGACCGACACCGCGCCCCACAGGCACATGATCCGCGCGAACGTGCGGCGCGCACCGAAGCGGCGCAGCAAGGCGTTGCTCGGCACCTCGAACAGCACGTAACCGACGAAGAACAGCACGGCGCCGAGGCTGTACATCGCGTCGGTCAGGCCGAGATCCTGCCGCATCTGCAACTGCGCGAAGCCGATGTTGCTGCGATCGAGGATCGACACGATGTAGCAGATGAACAGGAACGGCACGATCCGCATGCCGATGCGCCGGTACAGCGCGTCGTCGTCCTGTGCAGCGGCGCCGGACGCGACGGCACGCGCGGCATCGGCTTGAAGAGGGGCTGACATCGATCGTCTCCTCGATGGATTCGGGTGCGGTGCGAACAGGGGGTGCCGGTCGCCGCCGCCCGCGCGCGGCGACCGGCCGTTGCGCGTTCAGTCGCGCGGCGCGGCTTCGCCCTTCACGCCGAGCATCAGCGCGACGCCGCTCGCCACCAGCAACGCGGCCAGCAGATACACGCCGAGATCCATGCTGCCGGTGCGCGTGCGGATCATCCCGATCACCCACGGGCTGACGATGCCGCTCGTGATCCCGATGCTGCTGATCAGCGCGATCCCGGCCGCGGCCGCGTTGCCCGACAGGTAGCGGGTCGGCACGGCCCAGAAGATCGGCAGCGCGGCGAAGATCAGCGTCGCCGCGATCGACAGGCACGCGAGCATCGCCGCGAAGCTGTGCAGGTGCAGCGTCAGCGCGGCGAGCGCGATCCCGCCGCCGATCGTGCAGCACGCGAAGTGCTTGCGGCGCTCGCCGGTCCGGTCCGAACGGCGCGCGATCAGGACCAGCCCCACCGCGCCGACCGCGTTCGGCACGACGGTGTACAGGCTCACGGCCACGACGTCGGTCACGCCGAAATCGCGGATCATCAGCGGCATCCAGAAGTTGAGCGTCAGCGACGCGCAGGTCAGCGAGAAATAGATGAACGCGAACAGGTACACGCGCGGATTGGCGAGCGCGGCCACGAGGCTGCGCCCGTCGTGCGCGTGGCCGTGGCCGTGGCCGCGGCTGTCGGCGCACAGCGCGGCGACCCGCGCCTTTTCATCGGCCGTGAGCCACGTGGCATCCTGCGGCCGGTCGACCAGGAACGTGAACGCGGCGAACGCGAGCAGGATCGCCGGCGCGCCTTCGATCGCGAACATCCACTGCCAGCCGTGCAGGCCGAGCACGCCGCCCATGTCGCGCATGATCCAGCCCGACATCAGGCCGCCGAGCACGCCGGCCACCGCGACGCCCGCGAAGAACACCGAGATCGCGGCCGCGCGCCGGTTCGCGGGGAACCAGTAAGTGAGGTAAAGCACGATGCCGGGAAAGAAGCCGGCTTCGAACACGCCGAGCAGGAACCGCAGCACATAGAAATGCGACGGCTGCGACACGAACATCATCCCGGTCGACGCGATGCCCCACAGCAGCATGATCCGCGTGAAGGTGCGGCGCGCGCCGAAGCGCGCGAGCAGCATGTTGCTCGGCACTTCGCAGAACACGTAGCCGACGTAGAACACAGCGGCGCCGAGGCCGTACATCGCGTCGCTGAAGCCGAGATCGTGCTTCATCTGCAACTGCGCGAAGCCGATGTTGATGCGGTCGAGGAACGATACGACGTAGCAGAGGAACAGGAACGGCACGATCCGCCATGCGATCTTGCGGAACAGCAGCGCGTCGTCCGTGGCGGCGGATGCGGAAGCCGAAGCGCTCGCGTGCGCGAGCGTCGCTTCGGCATGAAGCGATTGGGGCATGTCTCTCTCCAAACAGGCTGCGCGATTCGGGCGCGCAGCCGTCTCCCAGGGCGTACGTGCGCCCTGCTTTCTAGTGAGCTCGGATCACGGCGGACGGCAAGACGGCGGAATGCCGCGGCCGGTCGCCGCTTCAGAAAAAAGGCGGAGCGTCCTGTCGGACACCCCGCCTGTGCAAGCCGCTCAGTCCTGCAGCGCGGCCCACATTTCCTTGTCGCGCTGCGCGGTCCAGATGCGCGGATGCGTGATGCCGCTCGCTTCGTCGAACGCACGCGACACGTCGAACGGCAGGCAGTGCTCGTAGATGAACACGTGGCCGAACTTCGGGTCCATCGCTTCGCGCGTGAGCGCCATCGACGCCTTCAGGTCGAGCTTCTGCTCGACGGCCTTGCGGCCCTGCGCGAGCAGCGTCGTGACGAAATCCTTCGTGTAGTCGAGGCCGTTGTTCACTTCGGCCGGGTTCAGCAGCGCGGGGCCACGGCCCGGCACCAGCTTCTCGGCGTTCAGCGCGCGCAGCGCCTCGAGCGTGGCCGGCCACTGTTCGAGCTGCGCATCGCCGCAGTAGCACGCGGCGTCGTATTCGACGAGGTCGCCCGAGAACAGCACTTTCTGCGACGGGATCCAGACGATCGTGTCGCCCTTCGTGTGGCCCGAGCCGACGTGCATGATCTTCACCTCGAGCTTGCCGAGGAACAGCGTGATCTCGCGTTCGAACACGAGCGTCGGCCAGGTCAGGCCCGGCACCGTCTCGACACCGGCGAACAGGCGCGGGAAGCGCTCGATCTCCGACTTCATGTCGGCCTCGCCGCGCTCGACGATCATCTCGTACGTGCCGCGGCTCGCGATCACGTGCTGCGCGCCTTCGTCGAAATACGCGGACGCGCCGAGCACGCGCACCGCGTGGTAGTGCGACAGCACGACGTGCTTGATCGGCTTGTCGGTCACGCTGCGGATCTTCGCGATCAGGTCCTGCGCCATCGCGGGCGTCGCGGTCGTGTCGACGATCAGCACGCTGTCGTCGCCGATGATCACGCCCGAGTTCGGATCGCCTTCGGCGGTGTACGCGTACGCGTTCTCGGACAGCTTCGTCCAGGTGACTTTCTTCTCTTCCAGATCGGCTTGGGAGGCGAATGCTTTGGCCATGTTGCGTTCCGTGGCTGCGAGCCATGTGTTGAGGGGAGTGAGCGGATCATCTTCTCGCGCCGAATATTTGTCAATGACAAAGTCGCTTGCTATTGTCTAATACGGGTAAACCTGCGGGCTGGCGCGATAAATGGCGTCGGATACCATGCGGGGTTTCGTCAACGGAAGAATCATCGCGTGCAGAACCACGAAGTCAGCGCAGACGATGCGCCGCCCAAGGCGCAGCGCGGGATCCAGAGTGTCGAGGTCGGCGGCCGGCTGCTCGACGCGCTCGCGCGCCGGCGCAAGCCGCTCGGACTGTCCGAGCTGGCCGCGGCGGCCGACCTGTCGACCGCGCAGGCGCACACCTATCTCGTCAGCCTGACCCGGCTCGCGCTCGTGAAGCGCGACGCGCTCACCGGCAACTACGAGCCGGGCCCGTTGTCGCTGCGGCTCGGGCTGACGTCGATCGAGCGCCAGCCGGCCTATCGCGCGACGCTGCCGCACGCGGCGCGGCTCGCGGAAGCGGTCGGCCTGAGCGTCGCGCTGTCGGTGCCGGGCGCGCTCGGGCCGACGATCGTGCGCATCGAGCACGGCGGTTATCCGCTGCACGTGAACCTGCATGTCGGTTCGGTGATGTCGCTCGACACGACGGCCACCGGCCGCGTGTTCCGCGCGTTCGGCGACCCCGCGCAACTCCGCGCGATGGCCGCCAGCCAGGCCGGCGCGGCCGACACGCTTGCGGGCGGCGAGCAGCCCGTGCCGGACACCGGCGTGCCGCAGGCCGAGCTCGACGCGATCCGCGCACGCGGGATCGAGCGCGGCGTCGACCTGCCGAGCCCCGGCGTCAGCGCGATGTGCGTGCCGGTGTTCGACGCGGCGGGCGCGCTGCAGCTCGCGTTGACGGTGATCGGTTCGACGGGCTCGATCGACGTCGCGTGGGACGGCCCGATCGCGGCGGCACTGCGCGACGCGGCGCGGCAGGCGAGCGCATCGCTCGGCGCGGCGCACGATGCCCCGCCGCCCGCACCCGGCGCAGCCCCGGCCGCTCCGCGCGTGCCGCCCGCGCTGGCCGACGATGCGAAGGCGCAGCGCGGGATCAACGCGCTCGACAGCACCGGCGAGCTGCTGCTCGCGCTGGTGTCGGCGGGCCGCGCGCTGCCGCTGCGCGACCTCGCGGCGGCGGCCGGGATGCCGGCCGCGAAGGCTTTTCCGCATCTCGTCAGCCTGCAGAAGATCGGCCTGCTGAGCCGCGACGACACCGGCTGCTTCGGCGGCGGCCCGCTCGGGCAGGCGCTCGGCCTGATCGCGATGCAGCGCGTGTCGCCGACGCGCGACGCGGAAGCCGAGATCGTCGCGCTGGCCGGCGCGACCGACATGAGCGTGGCGGCCGCGACGCTCGGGCCGCTCGGCCCGACGGTGATCCGCCTCGAGGAATCGGCGCGGCCGCAGCACGTGAGCCTTCAGGTCGGCACCGTGATGTCGCTCGTCAATACGGCGATCGGCCGGATCTTCGCGGCCGGCATGTCCGACGACGTGCTGGCCGACCTGCTCGCCGACGAGCCCGTGCGCCTCGCGGGCCGCATCGCCCCGCCGACCGACGACGCATTCCGGGCGCGGCTCGCGACGATCCGCGCGGACGCGCTCGATTTCGCGTTCGACGCGCCGGTGCCGGGCATCGGGACGGTCGCCGCGCCCGTGTTCGATCACACCGGCAGCATCCGGCTCGTGATCGCGATCATCGGTTCGTCGCGCGGCTTCCCGCGCGGGCCGGACAGCGATCTCGCGCAGGCGTTGCTCGCCGCGACGCGACGGCTGTCGTGGCGGTTCGGATGGATCGGCCCGTAAGCCGACGCCCGCTTCCGCCATCCTCCGCAGCGCCCGAATCCCCTCTCTTGTTCGATGCGAGGCCGTGCCGGCACGGCCTCGTCGCGCCAGCACGGCCGCGCCAAGGCACCCGATATTCATGTTGCGAAGCAGCAACACAAAGTGTCAGTAATTCTCATATAACGAAATCGCATTTCACAAGACGGAGTCGTTTCGTTATGATTAGGGTTATCCCTAACTCGCCACCTATATGGGGCTTCGTCATGCAAACGTCTAATGTCTCCGACCGTTCCACCGAATCCGCTGGCTGGCTCGCACGTGTGGGCGAGCTGATTGCAGAAGCTTGGGCACTCCACCTCGAGACCTGCGAAGTCATCGCTGAAGCACACGCACGCCTGCCGCGCTGAGCGGTACGACCGGCCAACAGCCGGCCGCACGATGCCGTCCTGATCCGCTTGCCCGGATGCGCGCCACAAGGCCGCGGCACCCGGCAACGCCTGGCGCGGCAAACAACGTGGAAACCGGCAAGAGTTGCCCCGGTTGAATGCGCTCCCGGTGTCGGGAGCGTGTCGGGGTCGCTTTGAAGCCGATGCCGGCGGCAATCCGCGTCGACGCGGTATCGAATCGGCTTCGGCGCGGTTCTGTCTGACGGTTGCCCGGGCGGGCAGCCGTTATCCAGCCAGCACGTGGGAAGGCCGGACCATCGCGGACGGAAGATTCATCCGCGTTGCCGGCCGCGGTTCCGAACCGCGCCGCGCGCCCTGTCCTCCGCCCGATCGCCGGCTTTCTCCGCGCATACGCGCAGCCACAAGCGCCGTCGTTTCAACGACGGCCGCATCTCACCCCTGCCTTCCTCACACCTGAATCGACGGCACGTCCTTCATGCAGCGCAGTGCAAACATCGAGCGGCTGTGACGGATGCTCGAAATCTTGTACAGCTTTTCTCGCAGGAAGCGCTCGTAGCCGGCCGTGCCGTCCACCGCGACCTTGATCCAGTAGTCGTACTCGCCCGACACCAGATACGCCTCGAGCACCTCGGGCAGCGCGGCGAGCTCCTCGCCGAAGCGGGCGAGCGCGTCGTCCTCGTGGCGATCGAGCGTGACTTCGAGGATCACGATGTCCGCATAGCCCAGCTTCCGCTGGTTGACGAGCGCGACATAACCGTCGATGTAGCCGTCCACCTCGAGTTGCCGTGTGCGGTTCCAGCACGCGGTGGTCGACATGCCGATCTGTTCGGCCAGTTCGGCGTTCGACAGGCGCGCATTTTTCTGCAGTGCACCCAGGATCTTGCGGTCCTGGCTGTCGAGCGTTTTCGGCGAGCGTTCACGTGTGGCCATGGCAGGAAGAATCTTCTACTGAAAAGCGCGATTCTATCTGAACGACATTCCGGATTTGTGTCGGTTTGTGTGGAAATGCGGAAGCCTTTTAATCCGGCCCCTTGATATATTTTCCCCATGCCTGTTGTCCGGCACGCTCCCCGCGACAACCCCTTCGCAGCGGGACGCACGGCCGCAATCACGAGTTGCGGTGCCGGCCAGCAGGCATGCGATTCCCCGCCGCCCGCGCGCCTATCCGGCCGCGCGGCTTCGGCGCCCGTGTTCCTGTTCCTGCCCTACCCGTCATGTCGTTCAGGCTTTACCTCTCGTTTCTCGCTGCTTCCGCCGTTCTCGTCTACGCTCCCGGCCCCGTCAACCTCCTCACCATGAACCACGCACTGCGCGCCGGCTGGCGCCGCGCGCTGCCGTGCGTCTGGGGCGGCACGCTCGCCGTGCTGCTGCAGCTCGCGCTGACCGCGCTGTGCCTGAATTCGCTCGTGCATCTCGACGAGCGCGCGCTGACCGTGCTGCGCTGGGCCGGCGCAGCCTACCTCGTCTGGCTCGGCTGCAAGCAATGGCTCAGCCGCGCGCCGGCCGGGACGCCCGCTACGGCCGGGGCCGCCGGGGCGGCAACGCCGGAGACCGACTCGCACCGCGCGCTGTTCTGGCGCGGTCTGGCGACCTCGGGGCTGAATCCGAAAACGCTGCTGTTCTTCCCGTCGTTCTTCCCGCAGTTCATCGTCCCGGACGCCGACTGGAGCCTGAACCAGCAGTTCCTGCTGCTCTCGGCGACCTTCGCGGTGCTGTTCGCGGGCGGCGTCGCGTCGATGGCGCTGTTCTCGCACCGGCTGAGCCGCGCGCTGCAGCGGCCCGCGCGGATGCGCGCGATGAACCGCGTCACGGGCGGGCTGCTCGTCGGGATGGGCGCGATCATGGCCGGCTGGAACTGAACGGCCGCCGCTGCGCGCGTCGTCGCCACCGCCGCCGGGCCCCGCGAAAAAGCAGCCGATCGCGGAATGCTTTAGGGTAGCGCCTGGTTCGTTGGACATGCCCGGCCTGCCGGGCGACTGAATGAAGCACGTCACTACCCGCCTGCGGCGCCTGTTCGCGCCGATCGGCCTGCATTGGTATCTCGCCCTTCTCCTCGCGCTCGATGCACTGATGGTGCTGCGCCCGGTCGTCGACAACGCGAAGCTCGGCCGCCACGGTGCGTGGCTTGCCGATGCGCTGAACCTCGTCGACAACGCGGGGCTCGTCGTGCTGCCGCAGGTCGTGATCGCGGCCGGCCTCGCGACCATGGCCATCGGCATCTTGCTGCGTGCGCGCGTCGCGTGGGTGCTGTCGATCCTGCTGCTGGTCGCGGCCGCCGCGCTCAGCGCGCTCGGCGGCTATCCGAGCCACGGCGTGTTCGCCTACACGGCCGTGCTGGCCGTCGCGCTGCTTTATTACTGGCGGCATTTCGACCGCGCGAGCATCGCCGCGAGCAGCCTGTTCGCGTTGCTGAGCATCGTGTCGCTGCTGATCTACGCCACCTTCGGCGTGCTGTATCTCGGCGACGAATTCACGCCGCCCGTCCACGACCTCGCCACCGCCGTCTATTTCTCGATCGTGTCGATGTCGACGGTCGGCTACGGCGACATCGTTCCGCACGCGCCGACCGCGCGCCTGTTCACCGCCTCGGTGATCGTGCTCGGCATCACGGTGTTCGCGACGTCGATCAGCGCCGTCGTCGGCCCCGTGATCGGCGGCAATCTGAAACGGATCGTCAAGGGAGGCATTTCGAACGTGATCCGCAAGCATCATTTCCTGATCGTCGGCGCGACGCCCGTCGCGCATGCGGTACACGACGGGCTGCGCAAGCGCGGCTACGCGGTGACCGTCGTCGTGCCGGCCGGCGTCGAGCACAACTACGCGGCGGCGACCGACCTGATCGTCGGCGACGCGACCGACCATGCGGTGCTCGAAAGCGCCGGCGCGGCGACCGCGCGCGCGGTGCTCGCGCTGCGCTCCGACGACGCCGAGAACGCGTTCATCATCCTCGCGATCCGCGAGATCGCGCCGTCGGTGCGCACGGTCGCGCTCGTGAACCAGCAGCGCAACCTCGAACGGCTGCGCCTGTTGAAGCCCGACATGGTGTTTTCGCCGCAGCAGCTCGCGGGCGAACTGCTCGCGAGCACGCTCAACGACGAACCGGTCGACAAGTCGATGATCTCGCACCTGCTGTTCGGCACGGCCGATGCCGCATGACCTGTCGAGCCCGTGACCGCATGGCCTCGTGACCGCATGACCCGCGGCGGCGGGCATGCGCCCGGTACAATCGCGCGATGTCCGAATTGCTCACTTACGGCGGCCTGTTCGCCGTGTCGATGGTCGCCGCGACCCTGTTCCCGCTCCAGTCCGAAGCCGTGCTCGCCGGCCTGCTGCTTGCCGGGCGCGAACCCGTATGGGCGCTGGTGCTCGTCGCGAGCGTCGGCAACGTCGCCGGCTCCGCGATCAACTGGGCGCTCGGGCGCGGCATCGAGCACTTCCGCGCGCGCCGCTGGTTTCCCGTCAAGCCCGCCGCGCTCGCACGCGCCGAGCGCTGGTATGCGCGCTACGGCCGCTGGTCGCTGCTGCTCAGCTGGGCGCCCGTGATCGGCGATCCGCTGACGATGATCGCCGGCGTGCTGCGCGAGCCGCTGCCGAGCTTTCTCGCGATCGTGACGATCGCGAAGGTCGGCCGTTACCTGGCCGTCGCGTGGCTCGTCACGCACTGACAGCCGCGTTCCCGCCGCACCTGCCGGCGTCGCCATCGACGACGCGCCGCTAAAGAATTCGCCGCTGCTGCCGTATTAAGGTCGATCAGCGGTGACGCGTGCGTTCCGCCCCTCTCCCTCCCCACTCAGGAAGTTTCATGAGATTGACCCAATTGGGCCGGGTGAGCGTCGGCGCGCGTCTTGCCGCGCTGGCGTGCGCGCTCGTCGCCCTGCTGTTTACCGTGTTCGCATGGACGCTCGCCCATTTCGCCGGCCGGCAGCTCGCCGAAGAGGCGCACCTGCGGATCGCCGACAACGAGCAGTCGATCCGCGCGATGGTCGACCTGTTCGACAAGGCGCTGACCGCCGAAGCCGATCGCTCGATGTCGCTGTTCGCGAGCTTCCTGCCGGCCGAGTTCTCGATCGACCCGGCGCGCACCGTCGACATCGGCGGCGTCGCCGCGCCGACGCTCCTCGCGGGCGGCCAGCCGCTCGACCTCGACTATTCGATTCCCGACCAGTTCCTGAAGAAAAGCGGCGCGATCGCGACGATCTTCGCGCGCGACGGCGACGATTTCGTGCGCATCACGACATCGCTGAAGAAGCAGGACGGCGCGCGTGCCGTCGGCACGAAGCTCGACCGTGCGGGCCCCGCGTACGCCCCGCTCGTCGCCGGACGCGTGTACACGGGCCTCGCGAAGCTGTTCGGGCGGCCGTACGTCACGCAATACAAGCCGGTGACCGATGCGACCGGCCGCGTGATCGGCGCGCTGTTCGTCGGCCTGGACATCGGCGCCGAGCTCAAGCTCGTCGAGGACGGCATCCGCTCGCTGAAGATCGGCAGCAACGGCTACTACTTCGTGCTCGACGCATCGCAGGGCCCGTCGCGCGGCACCTTCGTCGTGCATCCCGATGCGGCCGGCGCGCCTGCCGACGACACGCGCGCGCCGTACGCGCAGATGCTCGCGGCCGGCGCGGGACAGCTCGCATACACGTCGACCGACCCGGCCGCGCACGACAGCGGGCCCACCGCGAAATTCGTGTCGTTCACGACGATTCCGCAGTGGCAATGGCTCGTCGGCGGCATCGCGCTCGACGACGAACTGCTCGCCGGCATGCGCGCCACCCGCAACCGCTTCCTGATGATCGGCGCGTTGCTCGTCGCGGCGTTCGCGACGCTGTTCGTCATCGTGGTCCGCCGTGTCGTGAGCCGGCCGCTCGATGCGGCGGCACGCGCCTCCGAGCGTTATGCGGCGGGCGATCTCAGCGTGCGCATCCGCGACGACGCAGCCATGCGCGGCCACGCGGGCCACGCCGGCAACGACGAGATCGGCCGGCTCGTGCAGGCCGTCGACGGGATCGGCGACGGCCTCGCCCGGATCGTCGAGCAGGTGCGCAACAGCTCGGCCGACATCGCGCGCGGCACCGTCGACATCGCGGCCGGCAGCGGCGACATGGCCGCGCGGATCGCGACGCAGGCGAGCAGCGTCGAACAGACAGCCGCCAGCATGGAGCAGATCACCGCCGCCGTGCAGCAGAGCGCCGAGCACGCGGCGCAGGCCAACGCGCTGGTCGCCCACGCGTCGGCCGCCGCGACGAACGGCGACGCCGCGGTGCAGCGCGTGGTCGCGACGATGGACGACATCGGCCGCGCAACACGCCGGATCGCCGAGATCACGGGCACGATCGAGGGCATCGCGTTCCAGACCAACATCCTGGCGCTGAACGCGGCCGTCGAGGCCGCGCGCGCGGGCGAACACGGCAAGGGCTTCGCGGTGGTCGCGGCCGAGGTGCGCACGCTCGCGCAGCGCAGCGCGGCTGCCGTGAAGGAGATCGACGCGCTGAGCGCCGAATCGTCGACGACCGTCGAACAGGGTTACCGGATCGCGGACGCCGCGCGCGGCACGATGCGTGACATCGTTGCGCGCGTCGACCAGGTCAGCACGCTGATCGGCGAGATCAGCGCCGCGTCGCGCGAACAATCGACCGGCATCGAACAGGTGAACCTGGCCGTCACGCAGATCGGCGACGCGACGCAGCGGAATGCCTCGCTGATCTCGGACGCCGAACGCGCGGCCGTCGCGCTGCGCGATCAGGCCGCGCAGCTGGCGGACGCGGTCAGCGTGTTCCGCCTCGAGCGGGACGCGTGACCGGAGCGGACGACGGACGATCGGCCAGGGCCGGGCGGCTCGCCTACTTCTTGTCGCCCGCCAGGTCGATCGCCTTGTCCGAGCCGACCGCGTTGCGCAGCTGGAATTTCTGGATCTTGCCGGTCGACGTCTTCGGCAGCTCGCCGAAGCGCACGACCTTCGGCACCTTGAAGCCCGCGAGCAACTGCCGGCAATGCGCGACGATCTCCGCTTCGGTCGCGCTCGCGCCTTCGCGCAGCTCGACGAACGCGCACGGCACCTCGCCCCATTTCGGGTCGGGCATCGCGACGACGGCGGCGACTGCCACGGCCGGATGCCGGTACAGCGCATCCTCGACCTCGATGCTCGAGATGTTCTCGCCGCCCGAGATGATGATGTCCTTCTTGCGATCCTTGATCCGGATATAGCCGTCCGGCGTCAGCACCGCGAGATCGCCGGTATGGAACCAGCCGCCGTGGAACGCGTCGTCGGTCGCCTTCGGGTTCTTCAGGTAGCCCTTCATGCAGATGTTGCCGCGGAACATGATCTCGCCGAGCGTCTCGCCGTCGGCCGGCACCGGCGCCATCGTGTCGGGATCGAGCACCGTCGCGCCCGCTTCCAGGTGGTAGCGCACGCCCTGGCGCGCATTGAGCCGCGCACGCTCCTCATCCGGAAGTTCCTCCCAATGCGCCTGCTTCGCGCACACGGTCGCCGGGCCGTAGACCTCGGTCAGCCCGTACACGTGCAGCAGGTCGAAGCCGATCTCCTTCATCTTCGCGATCACGGCCGGCGCGGGCGCCGCGCCCGCCACCATCGCGTGCACCGTGTGGTCGATGCCGGCGCGGAATTCGGCCGGCGCGTTCGCGATCGCGCTCTGCACGATCGGCGCGCCGCAGTAGTGCGTGATGCGTTCGCGGCGAATCAGGTCGAACACCGTCTTCGCGTCGAACTTGCGCAGGCAGACGTTCACGCCCGCGCGTGCCGCGACGGCCCACGGGAAGCACCAGCCGTTGCAGTGGAACATCGGCAGCGTCCACAGGTAGACGGCATGCTTCGGCATGTCCCATTCGAGGATGTTGCTGATCGCCGCGAGATACGCGCCGCGATGGTGGTAGACGACGCCCTTCGGATCGCCGGTCGTGCCGGACGTGTAGTTCAGCGCGATCGCATCCCATTCGTCGGCGGGCGGAGTCCACGCGTAGTCGGCGTCGCCGCTTGCCACGAGCGCCTCGTAGTCGGTCGCGCCCGCGAAGCGTGCAGGGTCCGCCGGCATCGCATCGGCCACGCTGACGATCTTCAGGCCCGGCACTTCGAGCGCCGCGCGATGCGCGAATTCCGCATATTCGGTGTCGACGATCAGCACCTTCGCCTCGCCATGGCGCAGCATGAACAGCACCGACGACACGTCGAGCCGCGTGTTGATCGTGTTCAGCACGGCGCCGGCCATCGGCACGCCGAAGTGCGCCTCGACCATCGCCGGGATGTTCGGCAGCATCGCCGCGACCGTGTCGCCGCGGCCGACGCCGAGCCGCGCGAGCGCGCTCGCCAGCTGCTTCGCGCGCGAGTAGGTCTCGCCCCAGGTGCGCCGCACGTCGCCGTGCACGATCGCGAGGCGCTCGCCGTAGACTTCGGCCGTCCTGACCAGGAAGTCGATCGGGGTGAGCGGCACGTAATTGGCGTCGCGGCGGCCGAGTCCGGCCTCGAACATCTGCGTCATGATCCTGTCTCCCGTGTTCTGTCGACCGGGGCGCTTCCACCCCGGATCGTTTTGATGTGGTTCAATTGCCGACAGCCTAACGGGCGCTATTGTGAGCCGTCTGTCATCGAAACGACAGAGTGCCTTTCCCGCGCTGCGCGTTATCCCTATCCTCGCAAACCCGCACCCATGCACGACCCTCTCGCCGCCCCGCCCGACGCGCCCGCCCACCCGGCCGACGCCCTTTCCGCACCGGGCCCGCTGCCGGCGCTGTCCACGCTGTTCGGCCAGTGCGCGTGGTTCCGCACGCTCGCGCCCGAACACCAGGCGCTCGTGCTCGCGCAATCGCGCGTCGAGCAGTGCGAGGCCGGCGACGTGATCGCCCATCGGCTCGCGCCGTCCGAATACTGGATCGGCGTGCACCGCGGGCTGCTGAAGCTCGCGATCTTCAATGCGTCCGGGCGCGGCTGCACGTTCTCCGGCGTGCCGTCGGGCGGCTGGTTCGGCGAAGGCAGCGTGATCAAGCGCGAGCTGCGCAAGTACGAGGTCGTCGCGATCCAGCGCTCGACCGTGCTGTTCGTGCCGGTCGACACGTTCCACGCACTGCTCGACACGAGCCTGCCGTTCACGCGCTTCGTGATTCATCAGTTGAACAACCGGATGGGCGAATTCATCGCGTCGATCCAGAACAGCCGGCTGCTGGACGTCGACGCACGCGTCGCGCAGTCGCTCGCGCAACTGTTCAATCCCGACCTGTACCCGGACACCGGCCCGTCGCTGTCGATCTCGCAGGAGGAACTGGGGATGCTCGTCGGCGTGTCGCGGCAGCGGATCAACCAGGCGCTGCAGCAGCTCGAGAAACTCGGCGTGCTGCGGCTCGCGTACAACCAGATCGAGGTCGTCGATCTGGGGGCGCTCGCGCGTGTCGGGATGGAGCAGATCTGAGCACGGGCCCATGAGCGGAACCGCCGCAGGCGCAGCCGGCCCGCCCGGTATCGCGACCGTTTTGTGGCCGGCGCGCCCCGCGGCGTTTCCTCTGCCGAATCGGCGCCGGGCCGCCCCGCCGCAACCTGACAATTCCGCCAGTTTCGCGACAGTAACCCGTTCCACGCCGACGCCTATCATGCGGGTTCCCTTCACCGACGCCTGATCACCGCCTGTCCCGCTGCCTCCATGTGGATCGTCAATCTTGCGCTCAGGCGCCCCTACACGTTCATCGTCATGGCCATCATGATCGTGCTGGCCACCCCGCTGGCGCTGATGCGCACGCCGGTCGACGTGCTGCCCGCGATCAACATCCCCGTGATCAGCGTCATCTGGAATTACAGCGGCTTCTCCGCGACGGAGATGACGAACCGCATCACGTCCGTGCATGAACGGATCCTGACGACGACCGTCAACAACATCCAGCACGTCGAATCGACGTCGCTGCCCGGCATCGCGGTCGTGAAGGTGTTCCTGCAGCCGGGCGCGAACGTGCAGACGGCGATCGCGCAGACGGTCTCGTCCGCGCAGGCGATCGTGCGGCAGATGCCGCAGGGCGCGACGCCGCCGCTCGTGATCACCTATTCGGCCTCGAGCATCCCGGTGATCCAGCTCGGGCTGTCGAGCAAGACGCTCAGCGAACAGTCGCTCGCCGACATCGCGCTCAACTTCCTGCGCCCGCAGCTGATCACGGTGCCGGGCGTGCAGATCCCGTTCCCGTACGGCGGCCGCACGCGCGTGGTCGCGATCGACCTCGATCCGCAGGCGCTGCTCGCGAAGGGGCTCACGCCCGCCGACATCGTCAACGCGGTCAACGCGCAGAACCTCGTGCTGCCGACCGGCACCGCGAAGATGGGCCAGACCGAATACCGGATCGACACCAACGCGTCGGCCGATACGGTCGCCGACATCAACAACCTGCCGGTCCAGACCGTCAACGGCGCGACGACCTATCTGCGCGAGGTCGCATCGGTACGCGACGGCTTCGCGCCGCAGACCAACGTCGTGCGCCAGAACGGCCAGCGCGGCGTGCTCATCTCGATCCTGAAAAGCGGCGACGCGTCGACGCTCAAGGTCGTGTCGGACCTGAAGGCGCTGCTGCCGAAGGTGATCCCGACACTACCCGAAGGGCTCACGATCACGCCGCTGTTCGACCAGTCGGTGTTCGTCGACGCGGCCGTCCAGGGCGTGATCCACGAAGCGCTGATCGCCGCCGTGCTGACCGCGATGATGATCCTGCTGTTCCTCGGCAACTGGCGCAGCACGCTGATCATTGCGATCTCGATTCCGCTGTCGATCTTCACGTCGCTGATCGCGCTGTCCGCGCTCGGCGAGACCATCAACATCATGACGCTCGGCGGGCTCGCGCTCGCGGTCGGGATCCTGGTCGACGATGCGACGGTGACGATCGAGAACATCGAGCGGCACCTGCATCTCGGCACGCGCCGGGCCGCCCCAAGCGTGCCGAGCGCCCCCCTCGGGGGGCAGCGACCGGAGGGAGCGTGGGGGTCGTCGTTCAGTACGAACCTGCATGACGCGATCCTCGAAGGCGCCGGCGAGATCGCGGTGCCCGCGTTCGTGTCGACGCTGTGCATCTGCATCGTGTTCGTGCCGATGTTCTTCCTCACGGGCGTCGCGCGTTTCCTGTTCGTGCCGCTCGCGGAAGCCGTCGTGTTCGCGATGCTCGCGTCGTACGTGCTGTCGCGCACGCTGGTGCCGACGCTCGCGATGCTGCTGTTCCGCCCGCAGCAGGCGAGCGCCGGCCCGGATCGTTCGACGTCGCGCTTCGCACGCATCCATCACGCGTTCAACGAAGCGTTCGAGCGGCTGCGCGCGTGGTACATCGTGCTGCTCAGCATCCTGCTGGTGCGCCGCCGCTTCTACGCGACGTGCTTCCTCGGCTTCTGCGTGCTGTCGACCGGCCTCGTATTCGTGCTCGGCCGCGACTTCTTCCCGAACGCCGATTCGGGCAACATCCGCCTGCACATGCGCGCGCCGACCGGCTACCGGATCGAGGAAACCGCGCGCCTCGCCGACCAGGTCGAGCGCGTGATCCGCGCAACCGTGCCGCCCGACGAGCTCGGCGCGATCGTCGACAACCTCGGCCTGCCGGTGAGCGGCATCAACCTGTCGTACAGCAACGCCGGCACGATCGGCACGCTCGACGGCGAGCTGCTGATCGCGCTGAAGCCCGGCCACCGCGCGACCCAGCACTACGTGCAGGCACTGCGCACGGTGCTGCCCGAGCGCTTCCCGGGCGTCGAGTTCTTCTTCCAGCCGTCGGACATCATCACGCAGATCCTCAACTTCGGCCAACCGGCCGCGATCGACCTGCAGGTGCTCGGCAACGATCTCGCGAGTAACATGACTATCGCGAGCAGCCTGATGAAAAAGTTCAGGCAAATCCCCGGCGCCGTCGACGTGCACGTGCTGCAACGCAACGACGAGCCGACCCTGCTGGCCGACATGGACCGTACGCGCATGCAGCAGCTCAATCTCTCCGCGCAGAACGTCGCGCAGAACATGCTGATCTCCCTGTCCGGCAGCTCGCAGACGACGCCGTCGTTCTGGATCAACCCGCGCACCGGCGTCCAGTACCCGCTGCAGATCCAGACCCCGCAATACAGCATCTCGTCGGTCGACGACCTGCTCGGCACGCCGATTTCGGCGAGCGGCCGCACGGGCATGCCGCTGCAACTGCTCGGCAACCTCGTGCAGGTGCGCAGCACCGCGAACCCGGCCGTGATCACGCACTACAACATCCGCCCGGCGATCGACGTGTACGTGAGCGTCGAGGGCCGCGACCTCGGCGCGGTCGCGGGCGAGATCGACCGCATCGTGTCGGACGCGCGCGCGACGCTGCCGCGCGGCACCGAGCTGACGATGCGCGGCCAGATCGAGACGATGCGCACGTCGTACCTCGGCCTCGGCGCGGGCGTCGCGATGGCGATCGTGCTCGTCTACCTGCTGATCGTCGTCAATTTCCAGTCGTGGCTCGACCCGCTGATCATCATCAGCGCGATGCCGGCCGCGCTCGCCGGCATCGTGTGGATGCTGTTCATCACCGGCACGCACCTGAGCGTGCCCGCGCTGACGGGCGCGATCATGACGGTGGGCGTCGCGACCGCGAACAGCATCCTGGTCGTGTCGTTCGCGCGCCAGCGTCTCGAAGCCGGCGCGCCGCCGCTCACGGCCGCGCTGGAGGCCGGCGCGACACGGATCCGGCCGGTGCTGATGACGGCGCTCGCGATGATCATCGGGATGGTGCCGATGGCGCTCGGTCTCGGCGAAGGCGCCGAGCAGAACGCGCCGCTGGGCCGCGCGGTGATCGGCGGGCTGCTGTTCGCGACCGTTTCGACGCTGCTGTTCGTGCCGCTCGTGTTCGGCGGCGTGCATGCGCGGCTGGCCCGCCGGCGCGCGCGCCAGGCCGGACACTGACTTTCGTCCCCTTTCGTCCCACTACCCGGTTGAATTGGTTGAATTCATGGAAGAGAAACATCACAGCGCCGTCGGCATCCAGGTGGACGAACACGGCATGCACCTGCCGACACGCACGTCGGTGTCGCGACGCGGACGCATCGTCCTGATCGTGATCGGCGTGCTGCTGGCCGCCGGCGCCGCGCGCACGATCGTCGTCAACGTGCTGAACCGCAACCGGCTCGACACGGTCGCCGAGCAGAACACGCGCCAGTACGTGACCATCGCGCATCCGGTCGATGCGGCCACCGGCGGCAAGCTGTCGCTGCCCGGCACGCTGCGCGGCTTCGTCGAGGCGCCGATCTATGCACGCGCGAGCGGCTACGTGCTGCGCTGGCAGGCCGACATCGGCGCGCACGTGAAGCAGGGCCAGGTGCTCGCCGAACTCGACACGCCCGAGCTGAACCAGGAACTCGCGCAGGCCACCGCGCAGCGCCAGCAGGCGCAAGCCGCACTCGCGCTCGCGAAGACGTCGTTCGACCGCGCGCAGCAGTTGCGCCAGCGCGATGCCGTCTCGCAGCAGGAACTCGACGACCGGCAAGGCGCGTTCAACCAGGGCACCGCGAACCTCGCCGCGGCCGACGCGAACATGCGCCGCCTCACCGAGCTGAAAGGCTTCCAGCGGATCGTCGCGCCGATCGACGGGATCGTCACGCAGCGCAACGTCGACGTCGGCGATCTCGTCAGCTCCGGCAACGCGGGGCGTTCGCTGTTCACGGTCGTGCAGGCCGACCGGCTGCGCCTCTACGTGCAGGTGCCGCAGGCGTACGCGCAGCAGGTGAAGGTCGGCCAGCACGTGAGCGTCGCGCAGGCCGAGCTGCCGGGCCGGACGTTCGACGGGACGATCACGCGCACGTCCGAGGCGATCGACGTCGCGACGCGCTCGCTGCAGATCGAGATCACGCTGCCGAACCCGGACGGGCGGCTGCTGCCCGGCGCCTACGTGCAGGCCACGTTGCCGATGACGCCGGTCGGCCGCCTGCAGGTGCCGGCCAATACGTTGCTGTTCCGCGCCGAAGGCCCGACGGTCGCGACGGTCGATGCGAACGGCCAGGTGCGCCTGAAACAGGTGACGGTCGTACGCACGATCGGGCAGACGCTCGAAGTCGACGGCCCGCTCACGCCGAACGACCGTCTCGTCACGAACCCGAGCGACGCCCTCGCCAACGGCGATCAGGTGATCGTCTCGGTGCCGGCCGCGAAGCCGGCATCGAGCGCCGCGGAGGCGAAGTCGTGATCGCGATGCGCATCCGCCGGCGGCCCGCCGCCGTCTCCGCCACCGCCGTTGCGCTCGCCGCCGCCCTCGCCGGCTGCACGGTCGGCCCCGACTACCGGCGGCCCGACGTCGCCACGCCGGCCGCGTGGCGGCTCGATCCGGCCGATGGGTACTGGCACCCGGCCGCGCCGGCCCGCGCGCCGCTCGACCCGGCATGGTGGACCGCGTTCGGCGATCCGCAGCTCGACGCGCTGGAAGCCGAAGCGCTGCGCAACAACCAGAACCTGAAGGCCGTCGCCGCGCGCTACGACCAGGCGAAGGCGACGCTCGCGTCGGTCGCCTCGGCGCAGTATCCGGCCGTCGGCCTGAACGCGAGCGGCCAGCGCTTCAAGATCTCGGCCGACCGGCCGCAGACCAACTACGCGACGCAGAGCGCGTCGACCGTGCAGAACGACGTCCAGGTCGGCGCGAGCGTCAGCTACGAGCTCGACCTGTTCGGCCGCGTGCGGCGCAGCGTCGAATCGGCGCAGGCCACCACCGAACAGGCGCGCGACGATTTCGCGAACGCGCGCCTGGTGCTGACCGCCGATCTCGCGTCGAGCTATTTCGCGCTGCGCGAATTCGACACCGAGATCGACGTCGTCAAGCGCTCGATCGACCTGCAGCAGAAGGCGCTCGACTACGTGAGCGCGCGGCACGACCTCGGCGCGGTGTCGGGCCTCGACCTGCTGCAGCAGCGCGCGCAGCTCGACGCGACGCGCACCCAGGCGCAGCTGCTGCTCCAGCAGCGCGTGCAGGTCGAAACCGCGATCGCGACACTGGTCGGCACGCCGGCCCCCACCTTCTCGATCGCGCCGCGCGTCGTGCCGATCAATGCGCCCGCGCTGCCGACCGGCCTGCCGAGCGACGTGCTGCAGCGGCGCCCCGACGTCGCGTCGGCCGAGCGCGCGATGGCCGCCGCGAATGCGCAGATCGGCGTCGCGCGCGCCGCGTATTTCCCGCGCATCACGCTGTCGCCCGACATCGGCTGGGACGCGACGCGCTTCGCCGGCCTGTTCACCGTCCCGGCGTTGCTGTGGTCGGTCGGCGGGTCGCTCAGCCAGCCGCTGTTCGAAGGCGGCAAGCTGAAGGCCGGCGTCGATTTCGCGCAGGCCGGCTATGTCGCCGCGCAGGCCAATTACCGGCAGACCGTGCTCACCGCGTTCCAGGAGGTGCAGAATGCGGTCACCGGGTTGTCGGTGCTCGCGGAGGCCGCGCAGCAGGCCTCCGCGGCCGTCGACGACGCGCGCAAGCTCGTGTCGCTCGCGCAGGATCGCTACGCGGGCGGCCTGACGCCGTTCATCGACGTGCTGACAGCCGAGCAGCAGTTGCTGACGAGCGAACGGCAGGCCGTGCAGATCCAGGGCCAGCGCGCGGCGCTCGTCGTGTTTCTCGCGAAGGCGCTCGGCGGCGGCTGGGACGGCCAGGCGGCAAGCGGCCCGGCGCCGGCCGAGGTCGCCGCAGCCCCGGCACCGGCGCCAGCGCCCCCGGGCCCTTAACCGGATTACGCGGACAACGGATTCGAACATGAAAGTCCTGATCGTCGAAGACGAACCGAAAGTCGTCGAGTACCTGAAGAGCGGCCTGACCGAGGAAGGCTGGGTCGTCGATACCGCGCTCGACGGCGAGGACGGCGCGTGGAAAGCCGTCGAATTCGACTACGACGTGGTCGTGCTCGACGTGATGCTGCCGAAGCTCGACGGCTTCGGCGTGCTGCGTGCGTTGCGCGCGCAGAAGCAGACGCCCGTCATCATGCTGACCGCGCGCGACCGCGTCGACGACCGCGTGCGGGGCTTGCGCGGCGGTGCCGACGACTACCTGACCAAGCCGTTCTCGTTCCTCGAGCTGATCGAACGGCTGCGCGCGCTGACGCGCCGCGCGCGCGTGCAGGAATCGACGCTGATCTCGATCGGCGACCTGCGGGTCGACCTGATCGGCCGCCGCGCGACCCGCGACGGCACGCGGCTCGACCTGACCGCACAGGAATTCCAGCTGCTCGGCGTGCTCGCGCGGCGCAGCGGCGAGGTGCTGTCGAAGACGACCATCGCCGAACTCGTGTGGGACGTGAACTTCGACAGCAACGCGAACGTCGTCGAAACGGCGATCAAGCGGTTGCGCGCGAAACTCGACGGCCCGTTCGCGGACAAGCTGCTGCATACGATCCGCGGCATGGGCTACGTGCTCGAGGCGCGCGAGGACGGCGATACCGAGAGGCCGGCATGAAACGCTCGATCGTCCTGCGGCTGTCGGCGATGTTCGGCATCGTGTCGCTGCTCGTGTTCACGCTGGTGGGCTGCGGGCTGTTCGTGATGATGGAGCGCCAGCTGTTCGCCGAGCTGCGCGCGACGCTCGATACGCGCACCAAGGTCGCCGAGATGATCGTGTCGCACGCGCTCACGTCCGAACGCGGGCGCCTCATGCAGGAAAAGCTCGCCGATCTCGAACCGCCCGACGGCTCGACGCGCTACCAGGTCGACAGCACGAATCCGGATTTCCGGTTCGGCAAGCCCGTCGACGGCGTGCCCGTCGGCGCGCCGTTCGGCGCATTCCAGCGCTACGCGCTGAACGACAGCAGCTACGACGTGATGACCAAGACCGTCACGGTGGCCGGCAACGGCGAGCGGCCGACACTGAGGCTGATCGTCGCCAGCTCGTGCGAGCGCACGCAGCGGATGCTGCGCCGCTTCGGCTGGACGCTCGCCGGGCTGATCGCGATCGCGACGATCATCACGCTGCTGCTGAGCCGCGCGGTAGCCCGCTTCGGGCTCGCGCCGCTCGACCGGCTGTCGCAGGATGCATCGGCCATCAGCCTCGCGAACCGCCGCCAGCGGCTGCACACCGACGCACTGCCGGCCGAGCTGCGCGACCTCGCCACGTCGTTCAACGGCGCGCTCGATCGCATCCAGCAGACCTACGCGCGGCTCGAGGCGTTCAACGCGGACGTCGCGCACGAACTGCGCACGCCGATCAGCATCCTGATCGGCCAGACCCAGGTCGCGCTGACCAGCCGCGACCGCACCGTCGAGCGGATGCGGCAGACGCTGCAGTCGAACCTCGAGGAATTCGAGCGGCTGCGCGTGATCATCAACGACATGCTGTTCCTGTCGCGCAGCGACCGCGGCGAACGGGCAACCGACCTGAAGGACGTGTCGCTCGCCGACGAGGTGCGGCGCATGCTCGATTTCCTCGAGATCCCGCTCGACGAGGCGCAATTGCACGCCGAACTGCACGGCGACGCGCGCGCGGCCGTCGATCCGTCGCTGTTCCGTCGTGCGATGACGAACCTGCTGATCAATGCGATCCAGCATTCCGCGCCCGGCGCGACGTTGCACGTGACGATCACGCGCCGCGACACGCTCGTCGAGATGGCCGTGTCGAACCCCGGCGAGCCGATCGATCCGGTGCAGCGCTCGCACGTGTTCGAACGCTTCTACCGGCTCGAGGAAGCCCGCGCGAACAGCAAGGAGAACCACGGGCTCGGGCTGTCGATCGTCAAGGCCGTCGCCGAGATGCACGGCGGCAGCGTATTCGTCGCGTGTTCGGGCGGCGTCAACACGTTCGGCTTCTCGGTGTCGACGGAACCCTGCGCGGGCGGACCGCTGCGCGCGGGAGACGCAACCGATGCAACCGGCGTGGTCGACTCCACCGATTCGCGGCCGGCGCACGCGCCGCGGGCGCTGCACTGACGGCGGCTGCGCCTGTCGACGTCCGGCCGCCTCCGATCGGCGCTTGCCGGCCACGAACGCGGCGCGGGACGCATTACGCGCGCGGCTTGCCGCCCTGCTCGCGCCACGCCCGCGGCGACATCGCAAACCGCTCGCGAAACACACGACTGAAATGCGACATGTCGTTGAATCCCCAGCGCAATGCGACGTCCGATACGCGCAGCGACGCGCATTGCGGATTCGCGAGATCCTGCGCGCACCGTTCGAGCCGCAGGTTCCACACGTGACGCATCAGCGACGTCTCCTCGGCCTCGAAGAGCTTGTTGATGTACCGCGACGAAATCCCGATCGAGCGCTCGATCATCATCGGGTTCAGCTCCGGATCGTGCAGGTGCTCGAGCACATGCCGTTTCACACGCGTCAGTGTCAACGCCTTCATCCTCGATTGCGCGAGGTCGTTGCGTTGCATGCCCCCGAGCGTCATCGCGATCAGCGTGATCGCGGTATCCGACAACTGCCGCATCTCGTCCTCGGTCACACTGCGGATCTGCGACGACATCTGCTCGAGAAACGCACGCATGACGCTGCCGACGCCGTCCCCGGTTTGCGTCGGGCACGCCGTGCGGTGCTCCATCCCGACGACGAGCTGGTTCAGCGTCGCACGGGGAATGCTGACGACGATCTCGCGCCACGACTGGCCGAACTGCAGGTGGTGAGGCCGTGTCGCATCGTAGATCGCGAAATCCCCGGGATGCAGCGTGACGATCTTGCCGTCCTGTTCGACCGACTGGCTGCCCTCGAGCATCAAGACCCCGAAATACTTGTCCTCGTACTCGCTGCGCGCCTGGCGATAACGCCGTATCACGGCCTGCTCGCTCGCGTGGATTTCCGAGATTCGCATCTTTTCGCACTTGCGCTGCCGCACCCGGCCGAAGAAATCGGCTTTCTGCACGGCCGCGATCTGCACGTCCGCGAACAGGCGCAGAATCGTCTCGCGCCAGAATTCGATACGCTGGCTGACCGAGCCGTCGATCGGCACCTCGATGGCCGCGTTCGTCCGTTCGTCCAGCGGGCTGCCGGACGCCGGAACGGGCGCGTCGCCGCGTGCGGCGCGCGGGAAAGGACGCATCGTCATGGTCGTGCCCCACATGGGTTAGCAAACACGCAGCCGACAGCGTGCCCGTTCAAAAGCGCATTGTCCAATCGATGACCGCGTACACCGCGTGGCCGGTCGAACCGGCACGCGGCGCGGCGGCGGCATGCTACCGCTCCGGGCATGTCATGCGCACGTCGTCCGACGCCAGTCGGACGACTGTTCATACGCATACGCAACGCGGTAGAGCGTCGCCTCGTCGAAACGGGCGCCCGACCAGTTGCAGCCCGATCGGCAGATCGTCGGCTACCCCGCACGGCAGCGACATTGCCGGATGCCCGGACACGTCGAACGGCGCGGTATTCGCGAGCATCTCGAACGCCCGCGTCAGCGACTCGGACATCGCGCAACCGGGCTCCGGCAGCTTCGACGCGCGCATCGGTACGGTCGGCATCAGCAATACGTCATACGACTGCAGCGCCGCGTCGTAAGCCGATCGCAAGCGTCGCGCGAGGTTCTGGCACTTCGCGTAGTAACGCCCGCGATACCGGCTCGTGAAGTATTCGCCCAGCAGCATCGTCACCTTCACGGTATCCGGCAACTCGTCGGCGCGCTCGCGCCAGCCCGCGTGATGATCGATCATGCCGGTCACATACAGGCCGCCCCAGTTGAACCCGTGGCTGTTGCCCTTCATCATCTGCTGCGTCGCGCCCTCGGCCGCAATCGGCAGCCAGATCGCGGTGCCGGCCGCATGCAGCGGCACCGACACTTCTTCGACGCGCGCGCCCAGCTTGCGCAACCGCTGCGTGGCGGCCCGCACGGCCTCGTCGACCACTTTCTCCGAATTGGCAAGCCCGAACGCCTCGCGCAGGATGCCGATCCGCAATCCCGCGATGCCGTCGCGGATCGCGCCGAGATAGTCGGCGCGCGGCGGCAACGTCCGTTGGCGCGGATCGAGCCCGTCGTCGCCCGCGATCACGTCGAGCAGCAGCGCGTTGTCGAGCACGTTGCCCGTCATCGGCCCCAGATGATCGACGGTTGCCTCGATCGGCATCGCGCCGGTGTACGGCACGAGCCCGTGCGTCGGCTTCATCCCGTAGATGCCGCAATAGGCGGACGGGATCCGCACCGAGCCGCCCTGGTCGCCGCCGAGCGCCATGTCGACCTCGCCGCTCGCAACCAGCGCGCCGCTGCCCGACGACGAGCCGCCGGACGAGTGCCCTGCCTTGCGCGGATTGTGCACCGGCCCCGACGCGCTCGTGTGCGAGCCGCCGGAAAAGCAGTAGTACTCGCAGGTCGACTTGCCGGCGATCGTGCCGCCGGCGTCGAGCACCCGCGTGACGACGGTCGCATCGACATCGGGCACGTAGCCCTCGAACGTGGTCGAGCCATTGCGCATCGGCACGCCGGCGACGCAGATGTTGTCTTTCACGACCACCGTCCTGCCGCGCAGCTTGCCGTCGGCGGCGCCGTGGATCGTGCTCTTGCGCGCCCACGCGCCGTAACGGTTCTCGTCGCCTTCCGGGCGGTAGCGGGCGTGCGCGGATACGCGACGACGGGCAGATAGTCGGGCAGCGCGTCGATCGCATCGTAGGCGTCGAAGTTCGCCTGCAAGGCATCGTCGTATTCGGCGAGTTGCCGGGAATCGAGATGAAGCCGAAGCCGGCTGCCATATCGGACAGTTGTTCGCGGGTCGGGCGTTTGATGGCCATCGACGTTCTCCAGTTCGGTAAGCGGCACCGCCGGCCCCGGCGGTGCCGGCGGGATTCAGCGGGCGATGGCGACGGCGTCGCGCATCATCCCGGTGCGCGGATGGCAGTTCACGTATTCGTAGACCTGATGCTTCGCGTCGAAGACGGAAACCTCGTGATACAGCCGCAGTTTCGACAGCCCGGTGACGACGCGGAAGAACGTGACGAAGATCCGCAGGTGCG